>JBKBSV010000024.1:0-25958 GCA_046291115.1 Novosphingobium sp.
TCTACCGCGATCAGCAGGCCTATGGCGAACAGGCAGAAATCGTCCGCAGCAATGCCCCGCGCTGGCTGGACATGACCTTTGACCAGATCGGGGCCTACCTTGCCGCGCTGGTCGAGGCCGGGCTGCTCGACTGGCCGCGCGAACGGCTGCGCGACCTGGCGATCAACGCCACGATCATCTTGCGCTATGGGCTTGAGCATTACCGCGAACTGGGCGAGCCAATCACCGAGGGCGGCGGCGCAGTGCGGCGCACCCTGACGCGGCACCTGACCCTGTTCGAACACCGGCTGGACCCCGCTGCCGCCGCCCGGCTCCACGCCGCGATTGCCGCCATGGGGGCAGAAGCGCTGGCAGCCTAGAGCCTGCCCCCGCCTCAGCAAGGCTGCAGCGCAGGACTGGCCCCGCGCGGTCTGGTGTCGCTTCCACTTTCGGGGACCAGGTTCTATGGCACTGCCATGACCCAGCCCATCCTCGTCCTCACCACCGGCGGCACCATCGACAAGGCCTATTTCGACGCGCTGAGCGAATACCAGATCGTCGATTCCGGCATCCCGGCCTTGCTCAAGGAAGCCCGCGTCGCGCTGCCGTTCCGGGTGGTGGAACTGATGCGCAAGGACAGCCTCGAGCTGACCGAGGCCGACCGCGCCCTGATCGCCTCCGCCGCGCGCGAGGCCCCGGAAAGCCGCATCGTCGTGACCCATGGCACCGACACCATGACCGAGACGGCGAAAGTGCTCGCCGCCGAAGTGCCGGGCAAGACCGTGGTCCTCACCGGCGCGCTCAGCCCGGCCCGCTTTGCCGAAACCGACGCGCCTTTCAACCTTGGCATGGCCTTCGCCACGGCGCAGGTCGCCGCACCGGGCATCTACATCGCGATGAGCGGCGAGGTGTTCGACGGGCTGAAAGTGAAGAAAGACCGCGCCGCGGGGAAATTCGTGGCGGTCGATCAGAAGTTCACAGCAGCCTAGGTGCCGCCGGATCCAGCCCCAGCCGGGCAATCACTGCCGGAAGCTTGGTCTTCAGTTTGAAGAACCCCGCCGTAGCCAGCGGCCAAAGGGCTTCGTCCCACGGGCGGCGAACCTGGACCAGGCGGGCGTCTTGCGCGGACAGCGCCGCCGAAATAGCGCGCAATTGCCAGGCGATCAGGCTGGTCGGGGTATGGCTGGTAAGCAGCTGGGTCAGGCCCCGATCCTTCAGCCAACGGGGCAGATCGCCCGCCTCAACCCTTTCGCATGGCAGGCCGAAATGGGCTTCGGCCCGCGCGGCGGCATCGGCCAGCGCGCCTTCGGCAAACCGGGCCCCCGGGCTGCCGGGGGCGTGGACGTGGGCGCTGGGCAGCAGGGCCAGGGCCGCGATCTCGCCCGGTGGAGCCCAGCTTTCGGGGTGCAGGTCTTCCTCGGTCAGCAGCAGTGCCAACGGCCCGCGCTCAACCCGGCCGGCTGGCGCGAGCGGCGTGACCGGCGGCGGCGGCGCGGCCTCAACCAGCGGCAGCGCCGCTTCGTTGAGCTGGCCATAGGGGGCGAACCGGCCCAGCGTACCCCGCTCGATATTCTCGGCGCGGGCCAGATAGTGCTTGCCCGCCGTGTGCAGCCCCGCCACCCAGCGCCACGACAGCGTGTTGGACGCCGGATCGGCATCGAGCAGGTGCTTGTAGAAGAAGTCCGAACCCAGCTGCCACGGCAGGCCCAGCGTGAAGATCCAGATGCTGGCAAACCACATCCGCGCGTGGTTGTGCAGCCAGCCCCATTCGCGCAGTTCGGCCACCCAGGCATCGAAACAGGCAATGCCGGTTTCGCCCTCGGTCGCGCGGCGAATGCGCAGGGCCAGATCGCGGTCCTGCTCCAGCCGGCGCTTGAGCGCGATACGCTCGGCATTGAAGGTTTCGAGCAGCGCCGGGCGCAGCTCCAGCCAACCCTTCCAGTAGGTCCGCCACGCCACTTCCTGCACGAACTTTTCCGCTGCCGCCGCGCTGTGGCGGGAAAGGACCGCCGCAACCACCTCGTCCTCGGTGATCAGGCGGCGGCGCAGCCACGGGGACAGGGCGGAAACGTTCGAGCGGTCGGCCGGACCGCGATCAACATTGCGATGTGCGGCATAGGCGCTGCCGGCATCGGGCAGAAAGGCCCTGAGCCGCGCCAGCCCGGCCGCGCGGGTCGGCTGCCAGATCATGGCCAGGATGGGCGGATCATTCCCACTCGATCGTCCCCGGCGGCTTCGACGTGTAGTCATAGACCACGCGGTTGATGCCCTTGACCTCGTTGATGATCCGGGTCGCCACGCGGCTCAGGAAAGCGGCGTCGAAGGGGTAGATATCGGCGGTCATGCCGTCAGTGCTGGTCACGGCCCGCAGCGCGCAGACGCTGTCATAAGTGCGCCCATCGCCCATCACGCCGACGGTCTTGACCGGCAGGAGCACGGCAAAGGCCTGCCAGATCGCATCGTAAAGCCCGGCGTTGCGGATTTCCTCAAGGTAGATCGCATCGGCTTTCCGCAGGATCTCGCAGCGCTCGCGCGTTACTTCACCGGGGATGCGGATGGCGAGGCCAGGGCCAGGGAACGGATGGCGGCCGACGAAGACATCCGGCAGGCCCAGCTCGCGGCCCAGTTCGCGCACCTCGTCCTTGAACAGTTCGCGCAAGGGCTCGACCAGCTGCATGTTCATGCGCTCCGGCAGGCCACCGACGTTGTGGTGGCTCTTGATCGTCACGCTTGGCCCGCCGGTGAAGGAAACGCTCTCGATCACGTCCGGGTAAAGCGTGCCCTGGGCAAGGAAATCGGCCCCGCCAACCTGCCTTGCTTCCTCCTCGAACACGTCGATGAAGGTCTTGCCGATGAACTTGCGCTTGGCTTCGGGGTCGGTCACGCCGATGAGGCCGCTGAGGAACAACGCGCTGACATCCTTGTGGACCAGCGGAATGTTGTAGTGATTGCGGAACAACGAGACGACCTGCTCCGCCTCGCCCAGCCGCATCAGGCCGTGATCGACGAACACGCAGGTCAGCTGGCTGCCGATGGCCTCGTGGATCAGCACGGCGGCCACTGCGCTGTCGACCCCGCCAGACAGGCCGCAGATCACCTTGCCGTCGCCCACCTGCTCGCGAATTTCCGCGATCTTGGTCTTGCGAAACTCGGCCATGGTCCAGTCCCCGGCCAGGCCGCAGACGTGGCGGACGAAATTCTTCAGCAGCTTTGAGCCATCGGGGGTGTGGACCACTTCGGGGTGAAACTGCATGGCATAGATCCGCGCCTCATCGTTGGCGATGACGGCATAAGGCGCACCGGGGCTGGCCGCGACCGGGCGAAAACCGGGGGCGAGCCGGGTCACCTTGTCGCCGTGGCTCATCCACACCTGGTGCTTCTCACCCTCGGCCCACAGGCCGTCGAACAGCACGCAGCCATCCGCAATCTCGATGAACGCGCGGCCGAATTCGCCGCTGTCACCCTGCTCCACCTGCCCACCCAGCTGGTGCATCAGCGCCTGCTGGCCATAGCAGATGCCCAGCATGGGCAACCCGCTGTGCAGGATCTCGTCCGGAATGCGCGGGCCGTTCTCATCCAGCACCGAGGCCGGCCCGCCCGAGAGGATGATGCCCTTGGGCTTCATCCGCTGAAACGCTGCGGCGGCGTGGCTGAACGGGGCGATTTCGGAATAGACCCCGGCCTCGCGCACGCGGCGGGCGATCAGCTGGGTTACCTGGCTTCCGAAATCGACGATGAGGATGGAATCGGAGGGCTGGATGCTCATGTCTGGCCGATAAGGGGGTCAGGCCGGCGGCGCAATACGATGCGCCCCGTTTTGTGCAGGAAGCGGGACAATCTCCGCCGCGGGACTGGACCGCAATGGCCCTTCCCCCGCTGGGAAAGGATGGGGATTGGGGGTTCTGCCCGCTCCGGCCTCGAGTTCCCACCCCCGGCACTGCGCACTTCCCCGCTCTTGCCCAGACTGCAATAGCTCTGGTCCCCTCACATATCTCTTGTCCTCTCAAATATCTCTTGTCCTTTAACAGGGAGCTGACTGGACAAGACTGCTTCTAGCGCGGCCGCGCCGGCACCAGATCACGCAGCTCGGTCTTGAGCAGCTTGCCGATGTGGCTGCGCGGCATTTCGTCGATGGCGTAGAGTTCGGCCACCCGCTGGGTCTTGCCGAGGCGGCTGTTGGCAAGGCTGCGGATGTCTTCCAGCGCATCCTCACCCACGCCGGCCTTGAGCACCACGAAGCCGACCGGGGTTTCGCCCCACTTCTCGCTCGCCACGCCGACCACGGCGGCCTCGACCACCCGCTCGTCTCTGGCCAGTTCGTCTTCCAGATCGATCGGAAAGATGTTGAACCCGCCGGAAATGATCACGTCCTTGGTCCGCCCGACCAGTTCGACAAAGCCGTCCTCGTCAACCCGGCCGACATCGCCCATCCGCTGCCAGACCGATCCGTCCGCCGGATCGATCCAGTAGCCTTCGCGGGTCTTTTCCGGCTGGTTCTTGTAACCCAGCATCATGGTGGGCGATTTGCCGACCAGTTCGCCCGGCGTCCCCGGCGGCACTTCGTTGCCCTCTTCGTCCAGCACTTTCAGAAAGTGGCCGGGCGCGGGCTTGCCCACGGTGTGGAGCTTGTCCGGATGTTCGTGGACCGGGAAGATGCAGGCCACTCCGCCTTCGGTCATGCCATAGATCTCGATCAGCCCGCCCGGCATCCGCTTGAGCACTTCGGCCTTCAGGTCCGCCGGGAACGGAGCGCTGGTGCAGTATTTCATCCGCATGGCCGACAGGTCGTACTCGTCGAAATGCTCGTACTGCATCAGGCGGCGGTACTGCACCGGGACCAGCATGGTGTGGGTGCAGCGTTCGCTGCTGGCCCGTTCCAGCCACTTCTGCACGTCGAACTTGCCCATCAGGCTGGCGCAGCCGCCGGAATACATCGTCGGCAGGAACACCGCCATGGTGGTGTTGGAATAGAGCGGGGTCGAACAGAGCGTGCGGCTGTCCGGCCCGTAATTGAGCGCGGCGCGGAAGGTCATCTGCCGCCAGCGCATGCCGTGGCTGTGGACGATGCCCTTGGGAATGCCGGTGGTGCCGCTGGAATAGATGATGTTGAAGGGGTCCTGGTCTGCCGGATCGAAAGCTGCGGCCTTGGTCCCGGGCGCGGCCATGAAGCTGTTCAGCTCCTCGTCCAGCACGATCTGGTGCGCGATCGGCAGCTTGCAATCGCCCAGTTCGTTCAGCTTGGCTCGGTCGATGAACAGGTGGATTGCGCCCGAATCCGCCGCCATGCCAGCCAACTGGTCCGGGCTGGCGCTGGTGGTCAGCGGCGCAGCGCAGCCCCCGGCGCGGATCGCGGCAAGATAGACCAGCGCATAGGCGACCGAGGTCGTGCCGAGGATCGCCACGGCCTGCCCGCGTTCCAGACCGTCTGCCTGCAGCCGCGCGGCAATCCGTTCGACCCGGTCGGCCGTCTCGCGCCATGACAGGTTGGTGGTGCCATCGTCGAGCGCCGGGGCATCGCCGCGATAGTCCCCCCAGGCGGCGATCAGGCCGGGGAAGGAACCGAATTCGGCATCAAGCTGGGCGGCGGGATTGGCGGCCATCGGACTCTCTCTCCACATCTGTCGTTTTCACGGGGCGCGGCGAAGCAATGACGATCTTTGGAGGCAAATCAAATGCGAATGCTAACTTGCAAATTATGCAAGGGCCATTTCCGTCATTGCGCTTGTAATCTCTACCATTCTGATTATGTTGCAACTGCGAACCCAATTCGCCAATGCAAACAGGAGAAACCCATGCGCAGCATCGCTTCGATCGTGCTGCCGATCATCGCCGCGGCTTCGTGCAGCGGCCTGATGTTTACCGCCACGCTTGCCTGAGCAAAGCGGATCGGCACACCTCCATAAACAGCAAAGGGCTAACCCGCCTCGGCGCGTTGGCCCTTTGTTTTAAGACCTGATCGGGTTCGCTGATCACCCCCGCGATCAGCTTTTCCTGCCCGCCGTGAGGCGGCCAACACGCCAATCAACCCGCCAGCAGCTTGATCAGATCGAAGATGTAATCCCGCCCGTCATACAGCGCGCGCACCGCGATCCGCTCATCCAGCCCGTGGGTTCCGTTACCATCCGGATCGCGCCATAGCCCCGGAATGCCGTAAACCGGGATGCCGACCGCGCTGAAATAGAGGCCGTCGGTCGCCCCGGTCGACATGGTCGGGATCACCGGCACGCCGGGGAAGTGCCGCGCCGCCAGCCGCTCCATCGGGCCAATGATCCTGGGATCGAGCGGCGGCTGCTTGGCGATCGGCTTGCCTTTGACCCGCTGCTCCACCCGGATTGCCGGGTTGCCGATCGCCTTTTCCAGCGCGGCCTGGGTCTCGTCTGCGGTGCGACCGGGGAACATCCGGCAGTTGACATTGGCAGTCACCGTCTGCGGCAGGGCGTTGAGCGCGTGGCCGCCCTGAACCAGGGTGGCGACGCAAGTGGTGCGCAGCATCGAGTTCATGGCCCGATCGCGGCTGACGATCGCTTCGGCCGCCTTGTCCTGCGGGTTGGCCGCCAGCGCCTTCATCGCTGCGCCCAGCTCACCCGGATAGAGCGCGGCGGCCTTGGTGAAATAGGTCCGGGTGGTATCGTTGAATTCGACCGGGAAGGCATAATCGCGCACTTTCAGCACGGCATCGCTCATCGCGTAGATCGCGTTGTCCCGCACCGGGGCGGAACTGTGCCCGCCGGGGTTGGTCACGGTCAGGGTAAAGTCCTGATAGGCCTTCTCGCCCACCTGCACGGTCTGGACCAGCAGCTTGCCCCCTTGCGCCAGAGTGCCGTCGGTGCGTCCGCCGCCGCCTTCGTTGATCGCGAATTCGGCCTCAATCAGATCGCGCCTGTTCTGCACCAGCCATTCCGCGCCGTTGAAGGCGCCGCTGGTTTCCTCGCCGCAGGTCAGCGCCAGCTTGACCGTGCGCCCGGGCTTGTAGCCAGCCTTGGCAAAGCGGATCAGCGTGTCGGTATAGATCGCCGCCTGGGCCTTGTCGTCATAAGCGCCGCGGGCATAGAAGTAGCCGTTTTCCTCGATCAGAGTGAAGGGATCGCGCTCCCAGTCGGCCCGGTTGGCCTCGACCACGTCGATATGGGCCAGCATCAGCATCGGCTTCAGCGTCCTGGACGTGCCGGGATAGACCACCACCAGCCCGCCCTCCCTGGGATGCTCCGGCACCGCGAACAGGTGGATGTTGTCCGCCGGGATGCCCGCCGCCCGAAGCCGCGCCGCCATCCGCTCTGACGCGAGGGTACAGCTGCCGGCCGACAGCGTGGTGTTGGTTTCCACCAGTTCCTTGTAAAGGCTGCGAAACGCGCTCTGATCGGGGCGCAGCGCGCTGCCTTGCGCCACGGCGGTCCCGGTCAGCAGCAGGGCGGCGAGCGTCCCGGTGGCAAGGGCTTTGGTCATGGGATCTCCGTGGCTGGTTTTCCGGCAATCAAGCAGGAATTCCCTGTGGATGGAAGGGGCCGAAAAGGGTTCCTTGCATCCGTCCCTTTGCCTATAGCCCGGACCATGGCAGACACACCGGAAAACACCCCGAACCAGAACGCCTATGGCGCGGAATCGATCAAGGTCCTGAAGGGCCTCGATGCGGTGCGCAAGCGGCCCGGCATGTACATCGGTGATACCGACGACGGTTCCGGCCTGCACCACATGGTGTTCGAAGTGTCGGACAATGCAATCGACGAGGCGCTGGCCGGTCATTGCGACCTGGTGCTGATCGAGCTCAACCCCGATGGCTCGGTCTCGGTCGAGGACAACGGCCGCGGCATCCCGACCGACATCCACCCGGAAGAAGGCGTGTCCGCCGCCGAAGTGATCATGACCCAGCTGCACGCCGGGGGCAAGTTCGAGAACACCAGCGACGACAACGCCTACAAGGTTTCCGGCGGTCTCCACGGGGTCGGCGTCTCGGTGGTCAACGCGCTATCGGAATGGCTGGAGCTGACCATCTGGCGCGACGGCAAGGAACACTGGATGAAGTTTGCCCACGGCGATGCCGTGGCCCCGCTCAAGATTGTCGGGGATGCCCCGGCGGGGAAAAAGGGCACGCGGGTGACCTTTCTGGCCAGCACCGACACGTTCAAGAACGTTACCGAGTTCGATTTTGAAAAGCTGGAACACCGCTACCGCGAACTGGCCTTCCTCAATTCCGGTGTGCGGATCCTGCTGCGCGACAAGCGCGGCGAGGAAGTGAAGGAGCACGATCTCTATTATGAAGGCGGAATCGCCGCTTTCGTGAAGTGGCTCGATCGCAACAAGGCCCCGCTGCTGCCCGAACCGATCGCGATCAGCGCGGAAAAGGACGGCATCGGCATCGACGTGGCGCTGGAATGGAATGACAGCTACTACGAAAACGTCCTGTGCTTCACCAACAACATCCCGCAGCGTGACGGCGGCACCCACCTGGCTGCGTTCCGCACTGCGCTGACCCGCAGCCTCAACAATTACGCCGAACGCTCCGGCTTGATGAAGAAGGAAAAGGTCAGCCTGTCGGGTGAGGACATGCGCGAGGGCCTGACCGCGATTGTCTCGGTCAAGCTGCCCGACCCCAAGTTCTCCAGCCAGACCAAGGACAAGCTGGTCTCCTCCGAAGTGCGCCAGCCGCTGGAAAGCCTGATGGGCGACAAGATGAACGAATGGCTGGAGGAAAACCCGGCCCAAGCCAAGGCGGTGATCCAGAAGATCATTGATGCCGCCGCTGCCCGCGAAGCCGCGCGCCGCGCCCGCGAGCTGACCCGCCGCAAGGGCGCGATGGACATTGCCAGCCTGCCCGGCAAGCTGGCCGATTGCCAGGAACGCGATCCGGCCAAGTGCGAACTGTTCCTGGTCGAAGGGGATTCGGCCGGCGGATCGGCCAAGCAGGGCCGTGACCGGAATTTCCAGGCGATCCTGCCATTGAAGGGCAAGATCCTCAACGTCGAGCGCGCCCGGTTTGACCGGATCATCTCTTCCAAGGAAGTCGGCACGCTGATTCAGGCGATGGGCACCGGCCTGCGCGACGAATTCAACCTGGAAAAGCTGCGCTATCACAAGATCATCATCATGACCGACGCCGATGTGGACGGCGCCCATATCCGCACCCTGCTGCTGACCTTCTTCCACCGCCAGATGCCGGAAATCGTCAGGGCCGGGCACCTGTTCATCGCCCAGCCGCCGCTGTACAAGGTCACCAAGGGCCGCAGCGAGGTTTACCTGAAGGACAATGCCGCGCTGGACCGCTACCTGGTTGAGGCGGGGCTGGCGGGCCGGGTGCTGGAAACGCCGGGCGGAGCGCGCGGCGGGGCGGAACTCGAAGCACTGGTCGAACACGCGCTCAGGATGCGCAGCCTGATGGGCTTCGTGCCGCGCCGCTATGATCCCGCCGTGATCGAGGCGCTGGCACTGGCCGGCGTGCTGGAGCCGAAGCTGGACCGCGCCGGCCGCGAAGCCGCCCTGACCCGTGCCGCCACCATCCTGGGCCGGACCGACAGCGAAGCCCGCTGGAGCGGATCGCTGCGCGAGGATGGATCGGTGCTGATCGAGCGGATCTGGCGCGGCGTGACCGATGCCTTCCCAATCGAGGCCGCGTTCCTGACCAGCGCCGAAGCGCACAAGCTGGCCCGGCTCGCCGCCGAAACCGCCGAAACCTATGCCGGGGTCGCCCGACTGGTCCGCAGCAGCGCGGCTGAGCCGCAAGCCGAAAGCGAGGCGGACGAAAGCGAAGGCGAAGGCGCCGAACTGGCCCGCGCGAAGGCCGGCGACGGCGGCATTTCTCGCCCATCGCAGCTGCTCGATGCGGTGCTGGCCAGCGGCCGCAAGGGCCTGTCGATTGCCCGTTACAAGGGGCTGGGCGAAATGAACGCCGAGCAATTGTGGGAAACCACGCTCGATCCTTCGGCCCGCGTGCTGCTGCAGGTCAAGGTCGAGGATGCCGACGTCACCGATGAGATCTTTACCCGCCTGATGGGCGACGTGGTCGAACCGCGCCGCGACTTCATCCAGGAAAACGCGCTCAACGTCGCCAACCTCGACGTCTGATCGGGCCAAATCCGGCACCGGGCCGCCCTCTGGTGGGGCGGGCGGCCCGGCGCCGGAAGCGGACATCGACCGAGTCCCACTTGCCGCAGCGCACGTGCCTGTCGCGCCAGGGGCAGGTCACTCTCAGCAGGTGGAGCATGCCATTGAGAAGGCACCGGTTATCGCCCGCTGGTCACGCCCAGCGTCCCCGCTCAGGCGGCAACAGCGGCCCGATCAGCGCCCATTCCGCATCCGACAAGCCCCCACGGCCGATGACTGCTCCTCAAAAAAGCAGTCAGGGCTCAGAACTCAGGGCAAATGGGGATCCCTTGTGTCAGCACGGCCCAGCAGCCCCAGCCAATCCGGCCCGAGCAGCGCGTCGACTTCCACCCGGGCCGCTGGCGGCAGGGCGGCATGGCGCGCGCGCAGTTCGCGCAGGCATTTGAGCTGGTACTTGAACACGCCCTGTTCGTAAGGGTGGCCCATGGCCTCCATCCGGAACGTCTCGGCCCCGGCTTCGGCCGCATCCTCATTGGCGCGCAGGAACGGCACGTAGACCTGCGCTGCGATCCGCACCAGCTCGGCCACCACCGGGGCGAAGCCGGGCTGCCATTCGCCCTCCACCCCGCTCATGTCGTCGATGTGGGCCAGCCAGCGGTAGGTATAGGGATAATCCGCCCGCATCATCGCCTGCGGGGTGGGATCGGTGCCAAGCTGGGAGAGCTGGCCGAAGATGCCGAATTCGGCAAGGCTGGGCCGGGTGCCGAACAGGCAGTGGCGGTTCACCACGTGGGCTTCCAGTGCGGCAAGGACGGCGCGGGTGCTGGCCTCGATCAGCGAGAAGTTCTCTGCCGTGCAGCCGACCAGCGCCATGCGCGCAACCTGTCGGGCGCGGAACTGCTCGGCAAAGTGCTGGCTCTTGTCCAGTCCGCCGCCCTTCATGCTGTCGAAAGCCAGCCAGCGGCTCATCTGCACCTGATCCACTTCGGCCAGCCAGCGATAGCCGAACATCGCCTTGGTCAGCCATTCGTCGGCAAAGTCTTCCAGCAGGTGGGCGATGAAGGCCTGGCCCGGATCGTCCGGCACCACCCGCCGCTCGGCATGGCGCGCCTCAAGGTCGTAGATCAGCGGCGTGCTGTCATTGTCATAATGCCCGTCCGGATACTGCAGCACCGGGATGACCGGGGCGCGAACCTGGCCCAGCGCCTCGCCCGTGGCAGCCCCGTCGATCCACAGGTGCGGAATGCGGCGATAGCGCAGCAGGGCGCGCAGCTTTTGCGAATAGGGCGAGCCGAGCGCGCCAAAGAGCCGGTAGGTCATCCTCACCTGTCCTTTCGTGCCGTTGTGCGAAGGGCAGCAGCGCCTATATCCGCTGTCTGGGGCGAAACCGGGAGTTTAGCAACGCCATGTCCATGATCCGTGCAGCCCTGCTGCCCGCCCTGCTGCTTTCGGCCACCTCGGCCAGCGCCCAGGAAGGCCCGCCCGCCGGTCCGCCAGCCGGGGTCCGCGACGATGGCGGTGACCGGCTGACCGTGGGCTTCGGGCTGGGCGTGCCCCCCGATTACGAAGGCTCCGACGATTACGAGCTGCAACCCGGCGGCATCTTCCAGGGCCGGGTTGCTGGCATCGAGTTCCAGATGCGCGGGCTCAATCTCTACACCGATTTCGTGCCCGACAAGCCGGGCAGCAAGACCCGGCTGGTGCTGGGGCCGGTGGTCCAGGTCCGGCTGGACCGGACCCGGGACCTGAAGGACCCGCGCGTGGCCCAATTGGGCGACCGCAAGACTGCTGTCGAACTGGGCCTGACTGCGGGCATTGGCCAGCGCGGGGTGCTGATCCCCCCGGCCAGCCTGAACTTCGACGTGACCTTCCTGCAGGACATCAACGGCGCGCACAAAAGCTATGTCCTGACGCCCGCCGTTTCGCTCAGTTCGCCGGTATCGCAGCGCAGCTTTGCCCGGATCGGGGTGTCGGCGGACTATGTCGGCGATGGCTATGCCCGAACCTATTTCGATGTCGCGCCGGGCAATGTCTTGCCGGCCTGGTCCACCGGCGGCGGGGGGTTCAAGAGTCTCGGCACCTCGCTGCTTTACACCCATGACCTTGGCGGCAACCCGCGCAAGGGTTGGGGTGCGTTCACGCTGGTCAACTACAAGCAGTTGCTCGGCCGGTTTGCCGACAGCCCGGTGGTGCGCGATGCCGGCAGCGCCAGCCAGGTCTTCGCCGTGGCCGGGCTGTCCTACAGTTTCTGACGCTTCGCCGGCGGCGCGGTGCAGCCCCTGTGCCGTTCGTCCCGAACGGGTTGGACTGCGGGATATCAATGGCGGCGCTGATACCACGGCGTATCCGGCAGGTCGGCGCTGACCGACAGTGGAAAGGCGGGGCTGCGCTTTTCCAGAAAGGCCGCCACGCCTTCATGCACGTCGCCCTTCGCGCCCAGCGCGATGTTAAGCGCAGCGTCAATCGCAAGCGCCCCTTCCGGCCCGTCCTGCGCCGAGAAGGTCCACAGCATCCGGCGGGTCAGCGCAAGCGCAACGGGGGAGCAGTTGGCAGCAATCTCCAGCGCCAGTTCGCGCGCGCGGGCTTCCAGCCCTTCGGCGGGGACCAGTTCGCTGACCAGGCCGGCGTCAAGCGCTTCCTGCGCCGGGACCAGCGCCCCGGTCAGGCACCACTTGAGCGCGGTGGCGAGGCCGACCAGGCGCGGCAGGAACCAGGCCGAGCCCGCCTCGGGCACCAGCCCGCGCCGGGTAAAGACGCAGCCGAACCTGGCATTGTCCGCCGCGATGCGGATATCGCACGGCAGGGTCAGGGTCAGGCCCACACCCGCTGCCGATCCGTTGAACGCGACCAGCAGCGGCTTCACGCTGTCCATCATCGCGCCGACGAAGTTTGAATTTTCGCGCCCCGCGCCCGAACTGCCGAAGTTCTTGGCCCCTTCACCGCGCTCGGTATCGAAGGCCCCGGCCCCGGCCGAGACGTCGGCCCCGGCGCAGAACACCCGGCCGGTCCCGGTCAGCACCACCACCTTGATGCGATCTTCGGCATCGGCCAACGCGATCGCCCGGACCAGCTCTGCACCCATCTGGTTGGTATAGGCGTTGAGCACTTCGGGCCGGTTCAGCCGCACCCACAGGATCGGCCCTTCCTGCTCGACCAGAAGGGTTTCGAAAGCGGCGGTCACAACGGCTCGATCCGCACCGGCATGGTGGTGAAGCCGTGCAGGAACGGGCTGGGCAGGCGCTCCGCAGCACCCTCCGGCACGATCCGGATATTGCGGCTGACGATTTCGGCGATGAGCGTGGTGATCTGGCTTTCGGCCAGTCTTGCCCCGACGCAGCGGTGGATGCCGTGGCCGAAAGCCAGGTGCCGCCGGGCATTTTCGCGCCCCACGTCAAACCGTTCGGCATCGGGAAAGACCGTTTCGTCGCGGTTGGCGGAAATGTACCACAGGACGATCTTTTCGCCCTGGCGGATGGTCTGCCCGCCCAGCTGCGTATCGGCCAGCGCGGTGCGGCGCATGTGGGTGACCGGGCTTTGCCAGCGGATGATTTCCTGCGCGGCATTGGGGATCAGCGACGGGTCGGCGCGCAGCCGCTCCAACTGGTCGGGATAGCGGTCGAAGGCTTCGACCAGCGCCGACATCGAATTGCGGGTGGTATCGTTGCCGCCGACGATCAGCAGCGCGATATTGGCGATCCGCTCCATCGGTGCCATGTTGCCCATGGCCTCGGAATGGACCATCCGGCTGAGCAGGTCGTCGCTGGGCGGCTTGGCCCGGCGGTCTTCCAGTTCGCGATCGAAGCGGGCCAGCATCTGGCCCATCTGCTCGAGGAACTGGGCGCGGTATTCCTCGGTCAGGGTTTCGGCCGAAACGCCGCTGGCCCAGTCCGACCAGCGCTTCAGATCGCGCCATTCCTCGAACGGCATGTCGAACAGGATGCACAGCATCCCCAGCGTCTGCGGGATCGAAACGCGCTCCACCCAATCAAACGTCTCGCCCACCGGCAGGCCGTCCATCAGCATCTTCGTGCGCGCCTTTACCTGCGCGTCGAGCTTCAGCATCTGGCTGGGCGAAAAGGCCGGGGCGATCACCCGCCGCTGGGCGGTGTGGATCGGCGGGTCCTGGGCGATGAAGTTGGGAAAACCCTCGCCGTTCACGGAATCAGCGATGGTGATGTTGCCCAGGTCCCAGCGGCTGGAAAACACATCGTGGCGCAGTTCCGCTTCCTGCACCAGATCGTGCGTGACCACTGACCAATAGCCCCCGAACGGGCTTTCCGCACGCCACGAAACCGGCATTTCCGCGCGCAGCCGGGCAAACGGTTCGCGCCAGCGGTCTGCGGTGTAAAGCGCGCTTTCGCTGACATCGACGGGGGTAAGCGGGCGGGCGGTCATGCTGCTTGCTCCAGCTGGCGGCCCGGAACCGGCAGGGCATTGCCGGCTGCGGCAGCGCGTTTCGCCCCCTTGGCCAGCTCCTTCTTCAGCGCGCGGACATAGTGATCGAAATCGAGCTGGATGGTGTGGCGGCGGGCGGCGTAATACTGCCCGGTGTAATAGTCCTCGTCCGCCTTGATCACCCGTTCCATCTCGGCCGGATCCGGCGGCAGGTATTGTCCTGCCAGATAGGCCCCGACCAGCTTCGATTGCTGTTCGGCAAAGTTGACCAGCGTCGGCAGCGGCTGGGCCAGCCCCATGTAGAACAGGTCCGGCACCCCCGGCTTCATGATCCGCTTGTAGAGCGGCGGCGGACGGTTATCGGCATCAGCCTTGAAGCCGGGTTCGTCAAAGAACGGGAAGCTGATGTCATAGCCGGTGGCCCAGACGATCACGTCGATCAGCTCGCGGCTACCATCGGTGAACACCACCCCATCGCCGTCGAGCCGCTCGATCCCCGGCTTGATCGTAATGTCGCCCGATCCGGCCCGGACCAGGAATTCGCCGGAAACGGTGCCGTGGCTTTCGAACGGGCCGATTTCGGGTTCGGGCAGGCCATAGTCGCTCATCCGGCCGACCAGCTTCCTGATCATCCGCGCACCCAGCCACTGGCGCAGCCCCTTGGGCATCCAGGCCGGGGCCGGGTTCTTGTCGAGCGGCTGGCCGCGATAATACTTGGGGAAGATCCACA
The DNA here is from genome assembly GCA_046291115.1 of Novosphingobium sp. Lineage (GTDB taxonomy): Bacteria > Pseudomonadota > Alphaproteobacteria > Sphingomonadales > Sphingomonadaceae > Novosphingobium. The sequence continues at coordinate 15,140 of JBKBSV010000024.1, forward strand.
CGCCGCGCCGGGCCGAGACGAACAGCCTGGCCGCCATCGGCCGCTGCGACAGTTCGCTGGCCACGTCCATCGCGCTGTTACCCATGCCGACCACCAGCACCCGCTTGCCGATGCAGTCGACCGGCTCGAACGGGGTGCGGTACTGGTGGCTGTGGATCTGGGCGCCGCTGAAGCTGCCGGGATATTCGGGAATGCGCGCCGCCCAGTGGTGGCCATTGGCGACGCACAGCGCGTCATAGTCCTTCACTTCCCCGGTGGAGAGCGTGATCGTCCAGCCGCCCCCGGCCTTGCGCTGTGCCTTTTCCACGCGCGTGTTGAAGCGGATGTACGGCCGCAGGCCGAAGTGATCGACGTAATCGTGGAAGTATTTGAGCAGCAGCGAATGGTGCGGGTAATCCGGCCAGTCTTCCGGCACCGGATAGTCCTCGAACGCCAGCCGCCACTTCGAGGTATCGATGTGCAGGCTCTGATAACAGGCGCTCATCCCGTTGGGGTTGTTGTAATACCACGTTCCGCCGATGTTGTCGGAGGCTTCAAACACGTCAAACGGGATGCCGTAATCCTTCAGCCGCTTGGCCGTGGTAAAGCCGCTGCAACCCGCACCGATAATGCAGACACGCGGAAGTGGCTTGTTTTGGGCCATTGCCTGTCAATCTCCCTTGGCCGCTCGCGGGCCTTTGCCGGGAAGTATGTTTAATCGCACGATTAATGTCTAGTGCTGCTGGACAAGTGCCCTGCCTGCCGCCATCTTGCCGGCATAACACAACATAGTGCCGGGGGGACCTGTTCGGTCTGGAGGGAACAATGCCAAGTCATACGATCGATGCTTCTGCCTGGTCGGCCATGCTGCTGGGCCTGGCCGCGGTGTTTGCCGGGGTGGGGGCCCTGCGCAAGCCAGGCATCTGGCGCGAGATGCTGAACGAGGTGGAACGCAGCCCGGCGCTGCAATTCCTGTGCGGGATGATGGAACTGGTCATCGGCACGGCGGTCTACCTCTCCAACCCGTGGGCGCCGGCCGACCTGCTGTCCAGCGCGCTCAAGGTGATGGGTGGTGCGATGATGGTCGAGGCGCTGATGATTCTCGGCTTTGTCGATGTTTACAGCCAGTTCTGGCTGCGCACGCTGACCCACATGCACCGCGGCTGGGCGATGAGCACGGTGGCGCTGGGGCTGGTGCTGACGGTGCTGGGCGCACAGCGGCTGGCCTAGGCTTCCCGGACCAGGCTGGAGGGATAGGGCTGCAGCAGGTCTGCGGCCCGCTTCCACTCCGCCCGCAACCAGCATTGCCAGGCCGCCGGATCGGGCGGCAAAATCACCGGCATCGCATTGTGCCCGGCCTGCCGCCAGACCGCGTTCGGGTCTGCGCTCAGCAGCGCGAAGCTGGGTATTTCGCTGTCCTTCCACACGCCCGCCAGCGCAAACAGCGGCTGGTCCGATAGCGCCAGCCACCGCTGGCGGCGCTTGCCCGTGGCGGGATCGGCCCGGCCCCAGACCATCAGCGCAGTGGCCGGCACCAGGCAGCGAAACTCGCTGTTCCTGAGGTTGCCGATCCAGAACGGACTGTCCGGATTGCGCACGCTCAGCACGCCGCGCGCCGCATCGAAGGCCGCAGGCGGCGGCGGCACGCCCCACAGCCGCGGCACCATCCGCAAGGGCTGGCGCTCCTGCCGCGGCCCGGCAACGAATTCCCGGCCCGTGGTCAGCACCGGGGCAAAGCTGCCAGGCGCAATGGTTCCCCCGTCCCACGGATCGCTGCCCGCCGCCGCGCCAAAGTGGCGGGCAATCGCGGCGGCATCGGCGGCAAGGCGGTAAAGCACGGTCATGGGGCTGGACTGTCTGGCCCCCTGCCCCTATCTTGGCAACATCCCCGGGGAGCCGGCGGCCGGCGCGATCTTTCGCGAAGGCAGAAAGAGCGGCTGAGAGGGAGGGTTCGCATCCTCCGACCCGTTGAACCTGAACCCGTTAGCACGGGCGGAGGGAGTGGCCGGCTGATCGCGCGCTCCATCCGTCTCTTGAAGGACACGCGCATTATGGCTGACATCAACAGCAAGCTGGAAATCGGCGTCACCACCGGCCCCATTCGTGGCAGCAGGAAAATCCACGTCGGCCCGCTCAATGTCGCCATGCGCGAGATTCATCTTGAACCTTCCAGCGGCGAACCGCCGGTGCGGGTCTATGATACCTCCGGCCCCTACACCGATCCGAACGCCGTCATCGACATTGCCCGGGGGCTGCCCGAACTGCGCCGCGAATGGATCCGCGGCCGTGGCGATGTAGTGGAAGTGACTCAGCGCGAAGTGAAGCCCGAGGACAACGGCCAGCTCGGTCCGGACCGTTCGGGCGGCGTCCCGCCCTTCCCCAATGTCCGCCGCAAGGTGCTGCGCGCCAAGCCGGGGATGAACGTCAGCCAGATGCATTACGCCCGCCGCGGGATCATCACGCCGGAAATGGAATATGTCGCCACCCGCGAAAACCTGGGGCGCGAGATGCTGCGCGAGTCCATCCGCGACGGGCAGGACTTCGGCGCGGCGATCCCGGATTATGTCACGCCCGAATTCGTCCGCGATGAAGTGGCCAGGGGCCGCGCGATCATCCCCAGCAACATCAACCACCCGGAATCCGAGCCGATGGCGATCGGCCGCAACTTCCTGGTCAAGATCAACGCCAATATCGGCAACTCGGCCGTCGCCAGCGATGTGGCATCCGAAGTCGAAAAGATGGTCTGGTCAATCCGCTGGGGCGCGGACACGGTGATGGACCTTTCCACGGGGCGCAACATCCATGACACCCGCGAATGGATCCTGCGCAACAGCCCCGTGCCGATCGGCACCGTGCCGATCTATCAGGCGCTGGAAAAGGTCGGCGGCATCGCCGAGGAACTGACCTGGGAAATTTTCCGCGATACCCTGATCGAACAGGCCGAGCAGGGCGTGGATTACTTCACCATCCACGCCGGGGTGCGTCTGCCCTATATCCCGATGACCGCCAGGCGCGTCACCGGCATCGTCAGCCGCGGCGGCTCGATCATGGCCAAGTGGTGCCTGGCGCACCACAAGGAATCGTTCCTTTATGAACGGTTCGACGAGATTACCGAGATCATGAAGGCCTATGACATCGCCTATTCACTGGGCGATGGCCTGCGCCCCGGCTCGATCGCCGATGCCAATGACGAGGCCCAGTTTGCCGAGCTCTACACCCTGGGCGAACTGACCAGGCGCGCGTGGGAACAGGACGTGCAGGTGATGATCGAAGGCCCCGGCCACGTGCCGATGCACAAGATCAAGGAAAACATGGACAAGCAGCTTGCCGCCTGCGGCGAAGCCCCGTTCTACACCCTCGGGCCGCTCGTCACCGATATTGCCCCCGGCTACGATCACATCACCAGCGGCATCGGCGCGGCGATGATCGGGTGGTACGGCACGGCGATGCTCTGCTATGTCACGCCCAAGGAACACCTGGGCCTGCCGGACCGCGATGACGTGAAGGTCGGCGTGGTCACCTACAAGCTTGCCGCCCACGCGGCCGACCTTGCCAAGGGCCATCCCGCCGCCAAGGTCCGCGATGACGCTTTGTCAAAGGCGCGCTTCGAATTCCGCTGGCGCGACCAGTTCAACCTGTCGCTCGATCCCGATACGGCGGAACAGTATCACGACCAGACCCTGCCGGCCGAAGGCGCCAAGACCGCCCACTTCTGCTCGATGTGCGGGCCAAAGTTCTGCTCGATGAAGATCACCCAGGAAGTGCGCGATTTCGCCGCCAAGCAGAACGCCACCCCGGAAACCTTCCTTGCCGCCGAGGAAGCGGAAAAAGGGATGGCAGAAATGGCCGCCAAGTACAACGCAAGCGGGCGCGAGCTCTATATCGGCACTGGCGGAAGGGAGCGGGATTGAAGGGAACGCAAACCCCCTCTCCATCGCGCAATTTCGCCAGTTGCGCCGCAGCTGACCCGGCCCCCGCTGGCTTCCTCGATCTGGTCTGGTGTCTGCCCCCAAGTCAAACGGCAGGAGGCTGGCCTTGGGGAACGCACCGATCATCAACTGGTCGGGCTTCCCGCCCTGGGCGGCGCGCTTGGCGAAGCTGCGGTTGAACACGCCGGGGCGGCTCCAGCCGATAGAGCGGTGGCAGATCGTCTGGTCAGGACCATCGGCAGCCAGCGCATCAGGCCAGCACAAGCGATTTAATCGGTCCTGAACCTGACTGCATGGGGATTGCCCGCAAGGCCAGGCTCGCGCTCCTCGATCGTCACGCCATCCCGGATACTGTAGAGCCTGCGGAAAGTCGGGATGATCTTTTCGTCATGCGTGACGATGATGATCGCCGTGTCGAACTGCTGGGCCATGCTGTTGAGCATATCCACCACAGCGAGAGCCCGGACGCCATCGAGCGGTGCCGTCGGCTCATCGGCCAGGATCACCGGCGGCCGGTTGACCAGCGCCCGGGCGATGGCGACCCGCTGTTGCTCACCCCCGGACAACTGTGCCGGCATGGCCGCCGCACGGTGCGCAACGTCCAGTACCTCCAGCAGCTCTCGCGCCTCTTGGCGGGCCACAGCATTGGGCTTGCCAGCCAGCATCGGCAGCAGAGCGACATTGTCGGTCACGTCGAGGAACGGGATCAGGTAGGGCGCCTGGAAGATGAAGCCGATCAGGTCACGGCGCAGTGCGCGCAGATCGCCCACTTTCCAGCCATCTTCGTAGATCACCCTGTCGCCGATGGTCATGCGCCCAGAGGTCGGCTCGATCACGGCGCCGAGGCACTTGAGCAAGGTGCTCTTGCCCGAACCGGACGGCCCGATCAGCCCCACCACCTCGCCCTTGGCAACCGCCATGTTGACACCGCGCAGGGCGTGAACGGCGGTATCGCCCTCGCCATAGGTCTTGACCAGGTTCTCGATGCGGATGCCCTCAGCCACCGATTGCCTCCGCCGGATCGACCTTCAGCGCCGCGTGGATGGCCAGCAGGCTGGCGAGCGCACAGATGACCATCACCGCAAAAAACCCGCGCACCGCGTCGGCAGGTAGCAAAAGGACATATTTGGGGAAGAACGGGGCCCAGAAGGTCGCGGCGACCTTGCCGAAGGCAAAGCCAATCAGACCCAGCCCCAGCGCCTGTTGCAGGATCATGCCGGCAATCGTGCGGTTGCGCGTGCCGATCAGCTTGAGCACGGCGATCTCGCGGATCTTGCCGATGGTCATGGTGTAGATGATGAAGGAAACGATCGCCGCGCTGACAATGGCAAGGATCACCAGGAACATACCGATCTGCCGCGCCGAATTGGCAATCATCTTGTCGACGAGAATTTCTTCCATCTGCGCGCGCGTATAGACGGTCACGCGTTGCCAACGCCGGATGGCGGCCGCAACGGCTTCGGCATCAGCCCCGGCCGCCACGGTCACCAGCACTGCGTTGACATTGGTATTGCTGGCCTGCGCCGCATTGACTGCCTCGACGACAGCGGGATTGCCGGGCGGGTTCAGCACCGGACTGGACGCCGTGCGCGCCCGCTGGCGGACAATCGCGTCGCTGTCCTTTTCGAACTGGGCTTGCTGCGCATCCTTCAGCGACAGGAACACCATCGGGTCGCCGCCGGAAGAGACCATCCGGCTGGTCAGCCCGACGATGCGATAGGTGTTGCGGCGCACTTTCACCTGATCGCCGATGGCAAAGCCGGTCTTCACATCGGCCACAGCCTCGTAATGGCCCTGAACGATCCGGCGCCCGGCGATGAGATGAGGCGGCTGTCCCGGCTCACCCGGCTGGCTGCCTTCCACGCCAACCACCATGACGCGCACATCCTTGCCTTCATGCGCGATCTGCATGGTGAGATAGGTGACGCCCGCAGCGCGATCGACGCCGGCCATCGCCCGGATCGGGCGCTCGGTATCCTCGTTCAGGCTCGACGGTTCGGCATAGGGGCCAAGCGTGTCCTTCTGCACGACCCAGAGATCGGCCCCGCTGTTGTCGAGCAGAGCCTCGGCATCGTCGATCATCCCGCGATAGACCCCGGCCATCGACAGGGTGACGCCGATTAGCAATCCCAGCCCGACGCCAGTCAGCACGAACTTGCCCCAGCCATGGAGGATGTCGCGGCCGGCCAGGCTGATCATGGCCGCACCGTCACGGCAGCTTGTCCACGACCGTGATGCGGCTGGATCCAGTCAGCGGGCGAGCGCTGTGGACGACCACCCGGTCCCCCTTCACCAGTCCATCCAGCACCTGCACCCAGCCATCGGCATCTTCCACGCCAAGGCGCACGGCCACAAATTGCAGAGCGCCGTCGCGCAGGGTCCAGACCCCAAGTTCGCCCCCGACCCGATGCACCGCCGCGTTCGGCAGTGCGAGCGTTGTCTGACGCGCGGGCAGGCCGATCGTCACTTCGGCCAGTTCGCCGATGGGCACAAAGCTCGCCCCGGCATCGAAAACGACCTTGGCCAGCACCTCCTCCGTCACCGCATCGGCCACCGGCTCGACCCGCAGGATGGAGCCGCGCAAGGATGTATCGGTCCGCGAACGCAGCACGATGCGCGCCGGCAGGCCCGACGCGATGCCGCTGGCACGCGTCTGATCGAAACGCGCATTGATCCAAAGCTCCGCCGGATCGATCACTTCGATCACGGCCTGCCCGGCCACCACGGTCGTCCCCGGTTCAGCCAGACGGCGGACGACCAGCCCGGCTTTCGGTGCGACCAGACGCAGGTTGGCCTTCTGCTTCTGCAAGGCCGCCCGCTCCGCTCCGGTGCGCCCGGTCTCTTGCCTGGCGGCAGCGTGGTTTGCTTGCGCAGCGGCAAGTCCGGCCTCGGCTGCTGCCAAAGCCTGCCGCCGCTGATCGATCGCAGCGCGCGTCAGCCAGCCGCCCCGGAACAGTTCCTCGCCGCGCGCCGCCTCGCTGCGCGCGAGGGCAAGCCGCGCGCTGGCATCAGCTACTTGCGCGGCCGCGGCCTGCTCCAGCGCGGCGGAACGGCTGGCGCTGCCCGACGCCGCCACGATGCGCTGGTCAAGATCGATCGGTTCGATCACGGCCAGAACCTGACCCGCCTCCACCCGATCTCCCACGTCAACCGTCAGGCTGGCGATCCGCCCCGGCGCGGTCGGCCCGATCCGGTGCGTGTATCGCGCCTCGACCGTGCCGATACCGAAGAGGGCGGGTGCAAGCGCACGCTCCTCAACCTCGGCCACCGTGACCTTGACCGGCGCCAGCGGGCCGGAACGAATGGCCACCCAGATCAGCAGCAGCGCCAGCACCAAAAGCACCGCCAACAGCATCCACGCCCTTCGGCTTTGCGGCAGGGAAATTTTCATGGCGCTGCTCCAAGGCTTTGTCGAAAGAGACCGAACAGGCGACGCGCGAGGGCGGGCATAGCCGAGAAATCGTCGGCCGTAAGACCCTGCATGACCATACCCTGGACCATGGCCAGGAACATCACCGTCGCTGCTTCGACATCGGTGGTGCCAGCGATATCGCCTGCCTCACGGGCGGCATGAAGTTCGCGCGCAACCCTGGCGCGGTATCCTGCCATCAGATCCCGAACAATGGCCTTGGTCGCAGTATCACCTGCGCGCTGGAGTTCGCCGAACAGGATACGCGGCACGCCGGGACTGGTGATGACGAAATCGACATGCGCGGCCAGTATCGCTTCAAGTCGAGCCAGTGGACGATCAGCAGTGAGGGCATCGAACCGGCCGTTCAGTTCGGCACTGGTCCATTCCAGCACGGCGATCGAGATCGCCAGCTTGTCCGGGAAATGACGGAACAGGGCGCCCTGAGAGACGCCCATGGCCGATGCGATCTGCGCGGTCGTCAGAGTGGCCGGATCGTGGCTGGCAGCCAGTTTGATTACCGCGGCCACGGCCTCGGCCCGGCGGGTTTCGGCAGAGAGATAGGGGCGGCTCATCAGCGGATCCTGCCATAAAAAAAGCGATTGGTCACTTTTATTTTTCTCCGACGTGTCTATTCTGCGCCCAGCACCGCAGGAGATACGCGATGACCGACGCCCCCACCCACCATGCCGACGCCCTGAAATACGAGGACTGGGCGGGCGAAATGGGCGCGCGCTGGCTCGCCAATCTCACCGGCCTCGAGAAGACGATTGCTCCGGCGGGCGAAGCCCTGCTCGCTCACGCCGCCTACCGCCCCGGCGAACGTGTGCTCGACATTGGCTTCGGCGGCGGGGCGACCAGCCTGGCGATTGCCAGGGCCGTGGCCCCGGGTGGCGAAGTGGTTGGCATCGACATTTCACCCGCTCTCGCCGCTGCCACGGCGCGCCGCGCGCAGGTGCTGCTCGACTACCCAAAAGAGACACAGCAAGCAGCAGCCGCTGAACTGACAGCACTTTATGCCAAGCATCATCGCCCTGAAGAGGGCGTGATGATGGGGTATATGGCGTGGCTGGTATCGGCCTATGGGTGAGAGGAGGACTTCCGGTTCTTGTCAAAGTGCAGTTCACTTGACAGTGACAGCATCACGACTCCGCAGCTCTTGCCCCTCAGCAGTTGGCGTTTGCCAGGACTTTGCGCGCCTAAACCGGTGGGCGATGACTGGCTGTTCAGGAAAAAGGTCAAAGCGTGATGTCTTACTATAGGCTCGGCATCGAGCGGCATCCTGACATTCGCATGCAGTCCTCGATAACCCCGATATGTCCATATCGGTGAATGGAAACCGGCTCTGGAAATCGGGGTTGGGGTCGAAGTGACAATGTAGCCGAGGTCTTGAAGCACGGCCGTCCACTCCATCCCGGTCGACCAGCGCGTCATCGACAGCGTTTCCCGGCGCTTTGCATCGATCGAGAAGGCCCTGGTGGAGCTGATCACCAACAGCGATGAGAGCTATGCCCGCCTGAAGCGAGCCCACAACCATGTATCCCGCTCCCTGCGCATCAAGTGCGAGCGGCACCGGACGTGGCTATTTCGGCCGAGGGCTGAAGCCAGCGGCCCACGGTCTCGGACACGGCTGGCAATGTCGAAGCCATAGCCGTCTCCATCCTGAATTGCCGTCCAGCGCACCCGGTCGGCAAGGTCCTCCCGCCCGGCGGAGAGCAATGATCGTTTTTCGCGGTGCAGGACGAGCTCTTCGCCTGCTTTTCCGAGCGCGCGGTTGCGCGCATCGCGCGCTGCGACGTCATATTTGCGGCCCATTGCCGCGATAAACTCGGGATCAACGGGTGACGGCTCATTGCGCTGGGTCGGCGGGGGACCGAAATGTAGCAGGGGCTCCGCGTGTGGCTGTCCGCTGCACACCCGCTGCGCAGGCACCACAGCCACCCCGGATGGGCATCGAGCCAACGCAAGACCCCATCCACCAGGGCGCTCTGAAAATTGACCGCTGGTTTGTAGCCGGTGATCCATGGCTGGCCGAGGCCAAGCATGACTGCGCTGATGTTCTGATGTTTGAATTCGATCGAACCGCGGCTGCGAGGGATAAGAGCCTGCAGCGCCCGGTAGCGTTCTGCCTTGTTGAAGGGCTGCCCATTGAGCTCTGCGCCAAGCATCGCGAAGTAGTCCGCGACGATCAGATCAATTTCAGCATCGCTCCAGGCATCGGACATCGGATCATGTTGATTGGCTCACTGCAGAGTGACCACATGGGTCGGCCAACAGCAGACGCCGAATTCGTTCAAGCACGTTCTTGCCATTTGCAACGTCGTTGCTCGCGGTCTCAAGGATGGTGTCATGCCCGGTTATCCGGTGGCGAGCATGGATAAAATCATCGTCACCCAGACCCGGATGATGCGGATAGAGAAGGGTCAATCGCGGCGCGCTGTAGAGCTGCGCATACGCCATCATCTGGTAGACATCACTTTGCGAAACGCCCTGTTTCGGATCATCGAAACGGGAGGAAATCCGCTTCCATTTGGTGTCAATTACATGGACTACTTTTCCTGCACGACGGATCAGGATGTCCGGTTTGGTCTGGAAGAGCCCACGGCCGTTGGCATCCGTCGTAAGACAGAAAAGCCGTCCGCCCTGCAGCGAGACCGTGAGATCAGTGCCCGACAAAGTCCGAGAGATCAGCCGTCCGACGTATTCTTCGAAAAGGGCATTCATCTCAAAAAGTAACGCGGTGCCTTGGCCTGTCCCGCCCGTCGTCTTCTGAAAATGGTTCGAAAGAAAAAGCTGCGCCATGGCGAAAAGCTCTTGCCATCGGCGATTGGTTCGGTCGATCACGACCTCACCCAATCGAAGGGCCGAGGGCTGGACGTCCGCAATATCGGCATACACAAACGCGAGTTCGCGCAGTCGCTGCTGGTTTGCTGAACTGCGGGATATTCGGGACAAATGCCTTACTGCAGCTTTCATGACATGGTTCAGTGCCGTGTCTTCGGAAAGACCATCAAACCGGCACGCAAGGCGGGCAGGGTTGACTGCGTGCCGGGTGAACTGGCGCGCAACATCAAGCCTGCCGCGCAATGCTGACAGGTCTTCCTCTTGTTCGACGTAACGACGCGGCATTCCTTTGCGAACCGCCTCGGTAAGCTTGTCGCAAAAGATTCGGATCAGGATTTCGAGAAGGGTTTCCCGCTGCCAGTCCAGATCAGTAATCGACCCAAGATCGATTTTCAGATCGAGAGCGACAGCCAGCATGTGTATCAGGCGTCGTCGTATTGCAGTATTCTGGCAGTCGACAGTTTCACCCGGCGCCACGTCGATCTTTGGCAGAATCTCGAGGCTACAGTCTTTGGAGGCAAGGATCCCGACCACACTTCGCGCCCGCAGCGCGTGCCGACCATGCTCCAGTACGCCGCCACCTCCCTTGCCTGCGAACGGGGAGCGGAGTGCAAGGGCTGCCAGCTGATCCGCGAATTTTTCGGGGATTTGCCCGTCC
>JBKBSV010000025.1:0-25734 GCA_046291115.1 Novosphingobium sp.
CATATCCGCATCATTCGCGCCATGGTGCTGGGCAGCCTGCTGAACGCTGCCATGATCGTGGCCGGTCTGGCCGGCAAGATCGCCTGGCCGCATCTGGCCCTGTTCGGCAGCTCGATGATCTTCGGCTGCCAGCACCGCCTGTGGCTGGCCGAAGGGATCGAGCGTGGCCGCCGCCGTCGCCGCAGCCAGAAGATCCTGCGCGCCTTCCGGCTCAATTCGCTGTGGCTGGGGCTGACGCTCGGCGTCGCGCTGGGCTGGTGGTTCCCGCAGGTTCCGGCCGATGGCCAGCTGCTGCTGGCAGTCTGCGCCGTCGCTCAGATCGCGGCAGCGGCCTACATGTCTCGCACGCTGGTCGATTCGGCGACGATCTACATTGCGCTGCTGGCGCTGGGCCTGACGGTCGGGCTGGCAGAAGTGGCCCGGCCAGCCACCTTTGCCGCAATTGCCGTGCTGGTCACCGCCAGCGCCCTGCTGATCCGCATGACCCATACGGCCCGCGACCTGTTCGTCACCCGGATCCTGTCCGACCGCGAGCTTGCCGCTGCATCGCGGACGGTCAAGCTGCTGCTCAACGAATATGAGGAGAACGGCTCCGACTGGCTGTTCGAACTCGACTGCAACGGGCGTCTGATCGGCGTTTCCAAGCGCTTCGCCGATGCCGCCGGAGGCAATGCCGCCGCGCTGGAAGGCGCATCATTCATATCGCTGTTCGCACCGGACCAGGCGCGCAGCAGTCTGGCCCAGGCGATTGCCGAACGCCGCCCCCTGCGGGGCCTCGTGGTTGCACTCGATGGCCTGGGCGATGGCGAGCCGCGCTGGTGGTCAATCAGCGGAAGGCCCTGCCATACCGGCGACAAGGTGGCCTATCGCGGGGTGATTTCAGACATCACCGAGCGCCGCCAGGCCGAAAGCCGGGTCCATCACATCGCCCATTACGACACTTTGACCGGACTGCCCAACCGCGCCTTGTTCGATGCGACGCTGGAGCGCCAGCTGGCCGAGCGCGGTGCGGATGAACACATCGCGCTGCTGCTGCTGGATGTCGATCACTTCAAGTCGATCAACGACATGCACGGCCACGCGGTGGGCGATGCTTTCCTGCGCGCGCTGGGCCACAAGCTGGTGTCCTGCGTCCATGACAGCGGCCTGGGCGGCAGCCAGCCGCTGATCAGCCGACTGGGCGGGGATGAATTTGCCATCGTGGTGCGCGGCGGCGATGCCTGCGATCACGCGGTGCGGCTGTCCGAACTGCTGGTGATCGCGCTGGCCGAACCGCTGCAGGTGGAAGACCATGATCTTCACAGCGGGGTCTCGATCGGGATCGCGCTCGCCCCGTTCCACACCGACGGCAAGGTTCAGTTGCAGTCCTATGCCGATATTGCCCTGAACGCGATGAAGGCGGCCGGACGGGGCGACTGGGAAATGTTCGAACCGGGCATGGACGCGCAGCTGCACGAGCGCCACACCCTGGCCCGCGACCTGCGGCATGCGGTTGGCCGGGGTGAACTGCGCCTGTTCCTGCAGCCGTTGGTCGATACCCAGAGCGAGGTGATGACCGGCTATGAGGCGCTGCTGCGCTGGCAGCACCCCACCCGCGGACTGGTGCCACCCGACGTGTTCATCCCGATTGCCGAGGAGACCGGCTTGATCATGCCGATCGGCGAATGGGTGATCCGCACCTCGCTGCACGAGGCGGCCGGCTGGGAAACGGCCGAGACGATCTCGATCAACCTGTCTCCGGTCCAGATCGAAAGCCCCGGGCTGATGCCGCTGGTGGTCCATGCCCTGGCGGAGAGCGGGATCGATCCGGCGCGGGTCGAGTTCGAGATCACCGAAGGCGTGCTGCTGAGCAATTCCGAGGCGAACCTGGAAGTGCTGAACCGCTTGCAAAGCCTGGGCGTGAAAATCGCACTTGACGATTTCGGCACTGGCTATGCCTCGCTCAACTATCTGCTGACCTTCCCGTTCGACAAGATCAAGATCGACCGGCGGTTCGTGTCCGAACTGGCCACGCGCGAGGAATCGCGGGCGATTGTCAGCGCGGTGATTGCACTCGCCAACCAACTGGGCGTGTGCACTCTGGCGGAAGGGGTCGAGGAACGGATCCAGCTTGAGCACCTCAGGCAGGATGGCTGCCGGATGGTGCAGGGCTGGCTGTTCGGGAAGGCGCTGCCCAGCGAGGAATACCGCCCGCGCTCGCTGCGCGCGGCCAAGGCGGCGGCCAAGCCGCGCAAGACCGTCCGCTCACAGACGTATTCACGCCGCGCGCGGGCCTGAGCGGCCGCTCGCGCACTGGCGCGCCTCCTGCCCCGCTGCTAACCCGCCGCTGGACCTGGCCACCGGGAGAGGACGCGCGGATGAGCTTTACCGCAGATCGATTGCTGCTGTTTGGCGCCACGGGTGATCTGGCACAGCGGATGCTGCTGCCCTCGCTGTGCGCGCTTCACGCCGATGGCCTGGTGGCCGAGGATCTGGAAATCGTCGGCACCGCGCGCCAGCCGTTCGACGATGCCGACTATCGCAATTTCGCCCGCGAGGCGCTGGAGAAATTCATGCCGGCCGACCGGCGCGGCGGCATGGCCACCTTTCTCAACCGGCTGCACTATCAGCCGCTCGATGCGACCGATCAGGCCGGCTATGCCGCCCTCGCCGACAAGGTCGGCACGCCGGAGCAGGGCCTGGCAATCTTCCTGTCGACCGCGCCGAGCCTGTTCGAGCCGACCATTGCCGGCCTCGTCGCCGGGAAGCTGACGGGCGAGAAAGTGCGGATCGGGCTGGAAAAGCCGCTGGGCACCTCGCTGGAATCGAGCCGGGAAGTCAACGACGCCGTGGCCCGCGCCTTCCCGGAAGACCGGATCTTCCGGATCGACCACTACCTCGGCAAGGAAACGGTCCAGAACCTTCTGGCGCTGCGCTTTGCCAATATCCTGTTCGAACCACTGTGGAACGCGGCCCATATCGCGCATATCCAGATCACCGTCGCGGAAACGGTCGGGCTGGAAGGGCGGGTCGGTTTTTATGACGGCGCGGGCGCGCTGCGCGACATGGTGCAGAACCACATGCTGCAACTGCTCGCGCTGGTCGCGATGGAACCGCCCTCCAGCTATGACGCCACGGCGATCCGGGACGAGAAGGTCAAAGTGCTGCGAACCCTGCGCCTGGTCGCCCCGGACGAGACCGTCATCGGCCAGTACCGCGCCGGCGCGATCCTGGGCCAGCCGGTGCCGGGTTATGACGAGGAACTGGGCAAGCCGTCAGACACCGAAACGTTCGTGGCGATCAAGGCCCATCTTGACAACTGGCGTTGGAAAGGCGTGCCGTTCTATCTGCGCACCGGCAAGCGTCTGCCCGAACGCAAGACCGAGATCGTCGTCCAGTTCCGCCCGGTGCCGCATTCGATCTTTGCCGGGCGCGGGGCGCTGACCGTGCCGAACCAGCTGGTGATCGGGATTCAGCCGGAAGAAAACATCACCCTGTCACTGATGGCCAAGGTGCCGGGGCTGGACCGCGAGGGCGTGCGCCTGCGCCAGGTGCCGCTGGACATCGCCATGGCCGATGCCTTTGCCGGACCGACCAGGCGGATCGCCTATGAACGGCTGCTGCTCGATCTGATCGAAGGAGACCAGACCCTGTTCGTCCGCCGTGACGAAGTGGAGGCCCAGTGGGACTGGATCGACGGGATCCGCGCCAGCTGGGCGGTCCACGGTCTGACCCCCAAACCCTATACCGCCGGAACCTGGGGGCCGAGCGCGGCGATTGCCCTGACCGAGCGCGACGGAGTCCACTGGCATGAGTAAGCTGCACCCTGCGATCGAACGCGTCACGGCCCGCATCATCGACCGGTCGAAGGACAGCCGCCGCCGCTACCTTGACCTGATGGAGCGCGAGGCCGAACGGTTCCCCAACCGCAATGCCCTGTCTTGCTCCAACCTGGCCCACGGCTTTGCCGCCGCGCTGGAGGACAAGACTGCGATCCTGCGCGGGCGCGGGCCGAACCTGGCCATTGTCACGGCTTATAACGACATGCTTTCGGCCCATCAGCCCTATGGCCGCTACCCGGAAGCGATGAAGCTCTACGCCCGCGAAGTCGGCGCGACCGCGCAGGTCGCGGGCGGCACCCCGGCGATGTGCGACGGGGTGACACAGGGCCAGGACGGCATGGAGCTGAGCCTGTTCAGCCGTGATGTCATCGCGCTTTCCACCGCCATCGCGATGAGCCACGCGATGTTCGATGGCATGGCGATCCTGGGCATCTGCGACAAGATCGTGCCGGGCCAGCTGATCGGCGCGCTGCGCTTCGGCTATCTGCCTGCCGTGTTCGTGCCGTCCGGGCC
Source organism: Novosphingobium sp. (assembly GCA_046291115.1). Taxonomy (GTDB): domain Bacteria; phylum Pseudomonadota; class Alphaproteobacteria; order Sphingomonadales; family Sphingomonadaceae; genus Novosphingobium. The sequence goes on from JBKBSV010000025.1 coordinate 4,335, forward strand.
GATGCCATCGGGCCTGGCCAACAAGGAAAAGCAGAAGGTCCGCCAGCTCTATGCCGAAGGCAAGGCGACCCGCGCCGACCTGCTCGAAAGCGAAAGCGCCAGCTACCACAGCCCCGGCACCTGCACCTTTTATGGCACGGCCAATTCCAACCAGATGATGATGGAGCTGATGGGCCTGCACGTGCCGGGCAGCGCCTTTGTTCCGCCGAATACCCCGCTGCGCTCTGCGCTGACCCGCAAGGCCGTCCATCGCCTGGCCGAAATCGGCCGCGAAGGCACCGACTATCGCCCGCTGGCGCGGGTGGTGGATGAAAAGGCGATCGTCAACGCCTGCGTCGGCCTGCTCGCCACCGGCGGATCGACCAACCACGCGATCCACCTGCCGGCCATGGCCCGCGCCGCCGGGATCAAGCTGGACTGGCAGGATCTGGACGAATTGTCCGCTGCCGTGCCGCTGATCGCGCGGGTCTATCCCAACGGATCGGCCGACGTGAACCACTTCCACGCCGCCGGGGGCATGGGCTTTGTCGTGCGCGAACTGCTGGATGCAGGACTGGCCCATGCCGACGTGCTGACCGTGGCCGAAGGCGGCATGGCCAGCTATGCGCAGGAACCGGTGCTGGACGGCGAAGCGCTGGCCTGGCGTCCGGCCCCGGCGACCAGCGGCGATGCGACCATTCTGGCCCCGGCCAGCGCGCCGTTCCAGCCCGATGGCGGGATGCGGCTGGTCCAGGGCAATCTGGGCCGCGGCACGTTCAAGACCAGCGCGGTGGAACCCGGACGCTACACGATCGAAGCCCCGGCCCGGGTGTTTGACAGCCAGGAAGCGGTCCAGGCCGCGTTCACGGCGGGCGAGCTGGACCGCGATGTGGTGGTCGTGGTCCGCTTTCAGGGGCCGCGCGCCAACGGCATGCCGGAACTGCACAAGCTGACCCCGCCGCTGGGCGTCTTGCAGGACAAGGGCTTCAAGGTGGCGCTGGTTACCGACGGGCGAATGAGCGGGGCCAGCGGCAAGGTTCCTGCCGCGATCCATGTGACACCGGAAGCGCTTGGGGGCGGTCCGCTGAGCAAAGTGCGCGATGGCGATGTGATCCGGCTGTGCGCCCATCAGGGCCGCCTTGAAGTGCTGGCCGACCTCTCTGCCCGCGAAGCCGCCAGCCCGCCGCCAGCGGGTGCGGGCATGGGTGCGGGCATGGGTGCGGGCATGGGTGCGGGCATGGGGATGGGCCGCGAACTGTTCGCCCTGTTCCGCCACCACGCCGATGGCGCGGAGCAGGGCGGATCGGCCATGCTGGCGGAGGGCGGGCTGTGAGCACGCAGATCGTCACGGTCGATATCGGCGGCACCCACGCCCGATTCGCCCTGGCCGAGATCGCGGCCGATGGCACGATCACGCTGGGCAATCCGGCGACGCTCCACACCCGCGATCACGCCAGCTTCCAGACCGCCTGGGAAGATTTCGCCCGGATGCAGGGCGGCACCCTGCCCCCGGCGGTCTCGATCGCGATTGCCGGCCCGGTCGGCGGGGACGTAATTCGCTTCACCAACAACCCATGGGTGATCCGCCCGGCGCTGATCCCGGAAAAGCTGGGGGCCGAACGCTATAGCGTGATCAACGATTTCGGCGCGGTTGGCCATGCCGTGGCCTGCGCCGCCGAGGATCATTTCGTCCACCTCGCCGGACCGGACCAAGCGCTGCCAGCCAGCGGCACCATTTCCATCGTCGGCCCCGGCACCGGTCTTGGCGTTGCGCATATCTGGCGCGATGGGACGGATTACCGCGTCCAGGCGACCGAGGGCGGGCATATCGACTTTGCCCCGCTGGACAGTATCGAGGATGCGATCCTGGCGCGGCTGCGGCTGCGCTATCGCCGGGTCTCGGTTGAGCGGGTCGTCTCCGGTCCCGGCATCGTCGATATCTATGAAGCGCTGGCCGCGCTGGAAGGCCGGGCAATCCAGCCGCTTGATGACCGCACCTTGTGGAGCCTCGGCACCAGCGGGCAAGACAGTCTGGCCGCTGCTGCGGTTGACCGATTCTGCCTCTCGCTCGGCGCGGTCGCGGGCGATCTGGCACTGGCGCAGGGGGCATCGGGCGTGGTGATTGCCGGCGGGCTGGGCCTGCGGATCAAAGACACGCTGCTGCGTTCCGGCTTTGCCAACCGCTTTACCGCCAAGGGCCGCTTTGCCGAACTGATGGGCAGGCTGCCGGTCAAGCTGATCACCCATCCCCAGCCCGGCCTGTTTGGCGCTGCGGCTGCCTTTGCCAAGGAACACCTCTCGTGAGCGGGATCGAAACCATCATGCGCAGGGCCCCGGTCATCCCGGTGCTGGTGATCGAGGACGTGGCCCATGCCGTCCCGATTGCCCAGGCGCTGGTCGCCGGCGGTCTGCCGGTGCTGGAAGTGACGCTGCGAACGGCCAGTGCGCTGGACGTGATCCGCGAGATGAAGCAGGTCCCCGGTGCGATTGTCGGCGCGGGCACCGTGCTGAACGAATTCGCGCTGGAAGACGCGCTGGAAGCCGGCAGCGAATTCATCGTCTCGCCAGGCCTGACCGACAGCCTGGCCAAGGCAGCGATCGCCTCTGGCACCGCTTTCCTGCCCGGTATTGCCACCAGCAGCGACATCATGCGCGGGCTGGATCTGGGGCTGGACCGGTTCAAGTTCTTCCCGGCCGAAGCCAACGGCGGGATCCCCGCGCTGAAAGCCATTGCCGCGCCGTTCGGCATGGTGAAGTTCTGCCCGACCGGCGGGATCACCGCCGCAACCGCGCCGGACTGGCTGGCGCTTGATCCGGTGCTGTGCTGCGGCGGATCGTGGCTGGTGCAAAGGGGCACGCCCGATCTGGCGGCGATCGAGGCGGCTGCCCGCGCGGCCGCCGCGCTGGGCAAATGACCCTGCTCGCCCGGCTCGACGCGCGGTTGCAGGACCTGCACCGGCGCACGGCCGAAACGCCCCTGTTCAACCCGGTGTTCCAGCTCAGCCTGGAATTGTCGCGGCAGATCGAAAGCGGCGAACTGGGCCTGGACGATCTCGCCACGGCGCTGGCCGAGCTGGAATGCGAAGGCCTGCTCGCCCGCGCACGGCGGCTGGAGCGGTTGGTCGGGCCGGTTGCGCCCGATGCCAACCTTGCCCGGATCGCGGCGCTGGCCACAGCGGACACCTTCGCTGAGTTCGCCGCGCGCTGGCAGCACCCGGCGGCGCATGTGGTGTTCACCGCCCACCCCACCTTCCTGCTGACTGCGCGCCAGTCCGCTGCCGTCGCCCAAGCAGCATCGAGCGGTGCGGCCGATGCAGCAACAGCCTGTGTTGCCCCGCACGGGGGCGATGCAATCACGCTGGATAGCGAGCACCGCGCGGCGATGGACGCGCTGACCCGGGCACAGGGTGCGCGCGATGCGATGGTCCGCGTGGTGCTGAGCGAGGCGCGGCGCCGCTGGCCGGATCAATGGCGCAGCCTGCACCCGATGCCGCTGCGCTTTGCCACCTGGGTCGGCTATGACATGGATGGGCGCACCGACATTTCGTGGGCCACCTCGCTGCGCTACCGGCTTGAGGAAAAGGCGCAGCGGCTTGCCGGTTATGCCGATGCACTGGCTGCGCTGGTCCCCGATCTGGCCGCAGATCTGGCCGATCAGTTGCGCGCTGCATCCGGCTTTGCCGCGATTCAGGCCGGGCGGATCGCCGCAACCGACATCGCCGATCCCGCGGCACTGTCCGAAACGGCCAATCACCTCAGCGCCGATCATCCCTTCAAGCTGACCAGTCTGGCCCCGGCAATCGCCGAACTGGAGGCACTGGCCACCCGTGCCGACGATGCCACGGCCGAGAGCCTGCTGACCGTCGCCGCCGCAATGCGCGCCGATGGGCTCGGCATGGGCTGGATCCATTTCCGGGTGAATTCCAGCCAGCTGCAGAACGCGATCCGCCGCCGGATCGATCCGGCTGGCAAGCTTGATCTGGCCAGCCAGGCCGCGCTGATGCGGATGCGTGAGCTGCTGGCCGAAGCGCGCCCGCTGCGCTCCAACATGGCGGCGCTGGCGATCGAGAGTTCCACCGCGATCCGCCAGTTTCTGGCCATGGCGCAGATCCTGCACCACATCGATGCCGACGCGCCGATCCGGATGCTGGTGGCCGAATGCGAGCAGCCGACCACGGTGCTGGCAGCGCTCTACTTTGCCCGCCTGTTCGGGATCGAGGACAAGGTCGATGTCTCGCCCTTGTTCGAAACCGAAAGCGCGCTGGAACACGGCGGCCGGTTCCTCGATGCCCTGCTGGCAGAGCCGGCCTACCGCGCTTACGCGCGGGCCCGCGGCCGGGTTTCGATCCAGACCGGGTTTTCCGATGCCGGGCGATTCGTCGGACAGATCCCGGCGGCGCTCGCCATCGAGCGGTTGCAGGGCAGGCTGAGCGAGGCAATGCTTGCCAATGGCCTCGGCGATGTGGCCGCGCTGATCTTCAACACCCATGGCGAATCCATGGGCCGCGGCGCCCACCCGGACAGCTTCGCTGATCGCCTGGCCTGGCCGCTTTCCCCCTGGGCGCGGCGGCGCTTTGCCCGCGCCGGGATCCGGCTGGAGCCGGAAGTCAGCTTTCAGGGCGGGGATGGCTATCTGTTCTTCGGCACGCCGGAACTGGCGCTTGCCACCCTGACCCGGTTTGCCGAGCTGCCGCCGGGCCGGACCGACGCCGAGGCGCCAACCGATCCGTTCTATCGCCGCACCGACCTTTCCCTCGATTTCTACCGCGCAATCCGGCGGTTTCAGGCCGCGCAGCTATCCAGCCGAACCTATCCCCGCGCGGTCACCGCCTTTGGCCTGGGCCTGCTGGGCGATACCGGCAGCCGCAAGAGCCGCCGGCAGAGCGACCTTGCCGCCGACCGCGAGATGAGCCTGCGCCAGATCCGCGCAATCCCGCACAATGCGGTGCTGCAGCAGCTGGGCTATCCGGTCAACGTGATTGCCGGTTTTGGCACGGCGGCGGAAGGGAACTATGAAGACCTGGCCGAGCTGCTGCGCGAGAGTGAGCGCGGGCGGCAGCTGGTGCGGCTGGTTCGCAGCGCCAATGCCCTGGCCAGTATCAAGACCGTGGCGGCCTTCGGCGAACTGTTCAATTCCGCCTATTGGGCCAGCCGGCCCTATCGCGGCGACGAGCGCCACATTGCCGATGCCTGCCTGGCGCTGGCCGAATATCTCACCAGCGATGACCGCACCGGCGTGTTCCGCCGCCTGGCCAGCCGCCTGCGGGTCGATGCCCTGAAGCTGCACCGCCTGCTGAACCTGATCCCGGACGAGGCCCCGCTTGACGGGCGCGAACATACCCGCCGCACGCTGGGGGTGCTGCAGGCGCTGCGCCTGGCGCTGTTCCAGCACATGTTCCTGCGCGCGGTCAGCGTCCCGCCGTTCAGCCGGGCCAACGACATTTCGCGTGAGGACGTGCTGGAAATGGTCTTCACCCTGCGGATCGAGGAAGCGCTGGCCCAGCTGCGCCGCGCCTTTCCCACAGCCGAGCCGCGCCTTGGCGATTACAGCCTGACCGAGCCGAGCGATTATCCGGACGATGCCGCAGTCGGCTATGCTGCAATCCACCGCGATTTCATTGACCCGATTGCCGAGGCCCAGACGCTGTCGCTGCGGATCACCACCGCCATCGCCAACCTGTTCGGCGCTCACGGTTAAGCCGCTGTTCCTTCAGTGTTAACCTTTATCTGCCATGCAGTGCCGGCGTGAAACGCGCCGCCTGCGGCGCTGGCCATGCCCGGCATGATGCTGGTATGCCAAACTGAAGCGGATTTTACTCGGGACGCGAGGACGATGAAGTTCAATTCCGGCCACGCCCTGCTGGGCCTGTTTGGAGCCGCCGTACTGGGCGGCGGAGCACTGCTGCTGGCCCAGCCACAAGAGCGGGCAACCGCCCTGCCGCCGCAGGCCGACGGCGCCGGCCGCCGCCGCACCGGCGCCGTCTGCCGCACCGGCGCCGTCTGCGGCACCGGCGGAGGACGAACGCTTCGTCATCAAGCGGATCCTGCCGATCAAGGGGCCGATCAAATACGGCGAATGGCACTGGGATGACAAGAACGTCCCCGATGGCCCGATCATCATCACGGTCGATCTGGAAGCGCGGGTGCTGTCGGTGTTCAAAGGCGGCTATGAAATCGGGGCAACTGCTGTGCTGCTGGGCACCAGCGAGAAGCCGACCCCGCTGGGCGTATTCCCGATCAAGTGGAAGAAGGCCGATCACCATTCCAGCATCTATGATGGGGCGCCGATGCCCTTCACCCAGAACCTGACCGGCGACGGGATTGCGATCCACGGCACCAAGGTGGAAAAGGGCTATGCCAGTCATGGCTGCATCGGCGTGCCCGCCGGGTTCGACAAGAAGCTGTTCGGGGTGACCAAGGTGGGTGACAAGGTGATCATCACCAAGGGCAAGCGCATCGGCCAGGGCGACAGTCTGATCTGAGGTAACCTGCCGGGTGCGCCAATCGCATCCGCGATTGGCTGGGCAGCACCGGCCCGCTCCCCCGGCCCGGCCACCCATAGGGTATCCTCATTGCGGGTGGTCAGGCCGGATGACCTGGCCATACCATCCAACTATGCCAGCCCCTTGCCCGGATCGCGCCGGGTCGCATCGCCCAGCTGGCTGCCGCCGTCGATATCCAGGATCGTGCCCGTGATGTACTTTGCCGCATCGGACGAGAGGAACACCGCCCCTTCGGCGATTTCCTCGATATAGCCCCAGCGCTTCATCGCGATCCGTTCAAAATGCTTGCCCTTGGTGGCCGGATCGGGGGCGAGCCTGGCCATGCCCTCGGTCCCTTCGATCGGCCCCGGCGAAATCCCGTTGACCCGCACGTCCGGCCCCCATTCCAGCGCCAGGACCCGGATCAGCTGGTTGATCCCGGCCTTGGCGGCGCAGGCGTGGGCCTGCAGCTGCATCGGATTGACCGCCTGACCGGCCGTGATCGCAATCAGCGAGGCATTGGGGGCAAGCAGATCGTGGCAGCCACGAAATACGTTGAACGTGCCGTTGAGATCGATATCGACCACGGTCCTGAAGGCATTGGCGCTCATCCCCAGGGCGGGCGCAAGGAAGTTCCCCGCCGCGCCCGAAACCACGATATCCATCGGACCAAGCCGATTGCGAACCTCTTCCATCGCCGCGCGGATCGCCCCGTAATCGCGCACGTCGGCGGTCAGTGCGATTGCGCCGTGGCCGATCTCTGCCGCGGCATTGGCGGCCTTTTCCGGATTGCGGCCCAGCACCGCCACTTTCGCGCCCAGCTCGGCATAGCGCCTGGCAATGCCGAGGTTGATGCCGGAAGTTCCCCCGGCAACAAAGGCAACCTTGCCTTCCAGAATTCCATCCTTGAAGGGAGACATCCGTTCCTCCTGGTTTGCGCGCGGCAATTGCGCGTTTGACTTCGTTCTTAATCGGCCGATTAATGACGGCATCGCCGCGCCTCGGCAAGCGACTTTGCGGGACACCGCATGAACGGGAGAAGGAAAGATGCCTGCAACTGCCGCCTGGGGGGCCACCGCGCCCGATTCCGGCCTCAAACCGCTGACCATCGACCGGCGCGAATTGCGCGGCGAGGATGTGGCTATCGACATCGCCTTTTGCGGGGTGTGCCATTCCGATCTCCACGCTGCGCGCAACGACTGGGGCCGCACCCGCTATCCCTTCGTGCCGGGGCACGAGATTGTCGGCACGGTCCGCGCAGTCGGCCGCGAAGTCAGCCGCTTCAGGGTGGGGGACCGGGTGGCCGTGGGCACCGTGGTCGACTCCTGCCGGCACTGTGATGCCTGCAAGCAGGGCGAGGAGAACTATTGCCGCGAGGGTTCCACCGGCACCTACAACGGCAAGGACCGGATCGACGGCAGCCCGACCTATGGCGGCTATTCGGCCAGCATCGTCGTGGCCGAACCGTTCGTGCTGCGCCTGCCGGACAATCTGGACATGGCCGCGGCCGCCCCGCTGCTGTGTGCCGGGATCACCACTTACAGCCCGCTGAAGAACTGGAACGTCGGTCCCGGCACGCGGGTCGGCGTGATCGGCCTTGGCGGTCTGGGCCACATGGGCGTGAAGTTCGCCAAGGCGCTGGGCGCCGAAGTGACGATGATTACCACCAGCCCGGCCAAGGGCAAGGACGCGAAAAAGCTGGGCGCCGATCATGTCCTGGTTTCGACCGACAAGGAGGCGATGCGCGCTGCAACCCGCAGCTTCGACTTCCTGCTCGATACCGTGCCGGTAAGGCACGATGTCACGCCCTACCTGTTCCTGCTCGACAAGCAGGGCACGCTCTGCATCGTCGGCATGATCGAGATGATGGAGCCGTTCCATTCCGGCCTGCTGCTGGGCGGGCAGAAAGCCGTGTCCGGATCGGGCGTCGGCGGGATTGCCCAGACGCAGGAAATGCTCGACCTGTGCGGCGAGAAGGGCATCACGGCAGAGATCGAGCTGATCAGGATGGATCAGATCAACCACGCTTTCGAACGGATGGAGAAGGCCGAGGTCAAGTACCGTTTCGTCATCGACATGGCATCACTCTGAGGACCCGGACCTATCCCAAGGAGCAGCCTTGCATCCACCGCCTGACCCGGCTCGGCGTGCTGGCGGCGGAATGCGGCTGTGGCCTGCAACTGCTGCGCTGCGTCAGCCACCTGATCTGGTCAGGCGAAACCGATCGCTGGGCCGAGGGCGACCATCTGGCCCGCGCGGCGGCCGAGGCTGGCGGCGAACTGGCCGAGATGGACGCGGTGCAGGAGGCGCAAGCCGAACGGCTTCGACGCGGTAATCACGCACGACGCGGCCAATCAGCGGCTGGGCGGCCACTATGGCGGGCCGCTGATGGTTTACAATGGCGAGCCGTTCTTCGGGCAGGACCGTCATGACCAGCTGGTCTGGCGGATGCAGCAGACAGGCATGACGGCGCGCTAGGTGCGGCGCTGCGGGGCTTTGGTCACCGTCCAGCCATCCGGCATGGCCCGCGCGACCAGGCTGCCGATCGAGGCGGGCTGGCGCGCGACCAGCCTGTCAAACAGGCGGGCCACCGCGCTGCCGCGCGGGGTGTTGCCATCAAGCTCGGTAACGATCCGGGTCAGCACCCGCAGCGCCACGGCGCGCGGGGCCTGCGGACGATAGATAAAGCCCATCGGGCCTTTCACCACGCATTCGGCCCATTCGCGCGCTGCGGCCCAATCGAGCGCGGCATCGGCATCGGCGAGGTTGGCCGCGCTTTGCGCCAGCGCCGGGACATCCAGCCAGTCCGCGCCAGCAATCGCCTTGCGGATCCGAGCCCGATCAAACCGGTCATCACGGTTGGATGGATCGTCAACCGCGACCAGTCCGGCAGCCGCGACAACTTCGGCCAGTTCCGCCCGGCGCCAGGCCAGCAGCGGGCGCAGCAAGGGCAGGCGCGTGCCCGGTACGACCCCGCGGGCGCGAACCCCGGCCAGCCCGGCCACCCCGCTGCCCCGGCCAAGGCGCAGCAACAGCGTTTCGGCCTGGTCGTCGGCATGGTGCGCGGTCAGCAGCGCTTCCAGCCCTGCGCGCTCCATCCACTCTGCCAGAGCGGCATAGCGCGCGGTGCGGGCCTGGGCCTGGACATTGCCGGCCGCCAGTTCAACCTTCAGCGTCTGGTGCGGCACGTCCAGCCGGGCACACAGGTCCGAGACCATTGCCGCCTCCGCCGCGCTTTCGGCCCGCAGCCCGTGATCGACCGTCGCCGCCGCGATGCGCCCGGGCAAGGCGGCCCTGGCCAGCAGCAGCATGGCCAGACTGTCCGGCCCGCCCGACACGGCCCGGCCCCGCCGCCCCATCCCCGGCCACAGCGCGCTGAGGTCGGCACCAAAGCGGCCGGCTGCTTCGGGTCCAGGCGGTGCAATCGTCATCGAGACCGGCTTAGCGCCACTGCACCGGGAACGGAACTCACCCGCAGGTCAGCTTGCTCTGGGTGCTGGTGTACTGGGTCTTGAGGCGGCCTGCGGCTTCCCTCGGAAATTCCCGCGCGAACTGGTCAAGCGCCACGCAAGCCCGCTTGGTATCGTTCAACTGACGCATCGATTCGGCCAGGAACAGCAGGCTGTCGGGCGCGCGATCGCCTTTCTTGTCGGCCTGGTAGTTCTGCAGGAACCAGCTCGCCGCCTCGCGCGGGTTGCCTTCGTCAAGGTAGCTGCGACCAAGCAGGTTGCGGGCATAGCTGAGCCGCGCGTGGCGAGGATACTTGTTCAGGAACAGCTTAAGCTGCTGCTGCGCTTCGGGATAGAACTTGGCTTCCCACAGCCGGAAGCCATAGGAATATTCATCGTCGCCCGGATCGTTGGTCTGCGGCTTTTCGATCGCCCGGACCGCCGCCAGGCGCCTGGCTGAAGGATCGGCGGCGGCCGGTTTGGCGGCCGGCGTTGTCGGCTGCTTCGGAGCCGGGGTAGCCGTAGCAGTCGGCGCCGGAGCCGGCGTGACAGCGCTCCCGGCCGGAGCGGCACCGCGCGCTTCCAATGCCGCAAGCCGGGCCTCCAGCTTGTCCATCCGGTTGCGGTCCTCCTCGACCTGCGCGGTCAGGCGGGCAAGCTGGCCTTCCATCGCGTCCATCCGGGTCAGCATGTCAGCGCTGGGCGCGCTGGCCGGAGTGCCGGGCGCGCCGGTCGCTGGCCGGGCCGGCTGGATCTGCGGGAAGAACCGTCCATCGCCGCCCGGGAATACCACCCGCTGCAATGCCGCCACTTCCGCTTCAAGCTTGCGCAGCCGCGCTTCCAGCCCAGGATCACCGGCACTTTGCGCCAAGGCCGGCGCGGCCATCGCCAACGCCAGAGTGACCAGCAGGGGCTTGTTGAAAGTCAGTCGCTTCATCGTGCCTGTGTCCGTGCAAGGGTTTTGTCGCCGGGTGGCCAACCTGACCAGCCGGGATGCAACCGGAGATTAACCGTCACCGCCGAACTTGTGCCAAGCGCGCTGCGCCATGTCGAGCCGGGCGCAATACCTATCCGCAGCTAGGTTGCGCTGGGAGCCGGAGCCGGAGCCGGAGCGGCAGACGGCGCGATCATCGCCGGTTCGGTCGGAAAGGCGGTCGGCGCCGGGGGCGCAGCCGTGCCGGGGGCGGGCGGCCACTGCCGGCGTTCGTTGCGGCTGACCGCTGCGGCGCTGGGTTGGGGGGGGGGGTTGTGGGCGGGGGGCACGGGCCCCGCGGCCGAGCTGCCCCGCGCCAGCAGCGCAGTGGCGGTGACCGGGACATCGCGGATCGTTTGCTGGCTGTCGGACAGCTTGGCCACGGCCTCACCGCCAATGGTGATCGCCAGCGCATCGGGCCGCGCGGTCTGGATCCGCACATCCGGCTGATCTGCCGGCACGGTCCAGCTTTCACCCTGGGCCAGTTCCTTCTGGAATAGCTGGTTGCCCGCGCCATCAGTGAACTTGACCCAGACCCTGGGCTCCAGCGCCGAGAACACGACCGGCCCGCCAGTTGGCGCGGCGGCCGCGGCCGGGGCGGGCGCCGCAGCCGGCGGATCGTCCTGCAGCGTGGAAGGCAGCGACATCCCCGGCGCAAACATCGGCCGGGCAAGCAGGAAGCCGGCAATCAGCACCAGCACGACCCCGCCGGCCGCCAGCCAGGCCAGACGCGCGCTTGGCACGCGGGCCGGATCGCCAGGCTCGAAGGTCTGGGCCGGGCGGCGGCTTTCTTCCGGCTGCTGCGCGGCCAGCTCGGCCCGGACTGCGGCAACGATTTCCTCCTGGTCCAGCCCCAGCGCCTTGGCATAGGACCGGGTGAAACCGGTGGCATAGGTGCGGCCGGGCAAGGCGGCGAAATTGCCTGCCTCGATCGCGGCAAGGTGACGTTCGGGAATGCGGGTGATCCCGGCCAGCTGGGTGCGGCTCATCCCCGCCGCCTCGCGGGCCCGGCTCAGCCGGATACCGACCGATTCCAGAGGCAATTCGGCCCCTGCCACTTCACCATCACCCATTTCGACCCCATCGCGGATGTTCTTGTTGTCCCGATGGTGCGGGACAATCCCGTTTTAACCAGCAGTGTCAACGGGAATCAGCGCGGTCCCGAAGCCTGCAGGGCAGGGTGTTCCGATTTCGTGACAGACTGGTGAAATCCCATACCGAAACGGTTCAATCCACCTCGATCCCATGCTCTGCCGCCCACTGGACCAAGGCTTCGCGCAGACTGGGCGGAGGCGATGCCAGCCACTGGTTCATCGCGGCAGTGATCTCTGCCAGATCGACCTTGCGGACCAGCTCCTTGATCGGCCCGACCCCGGCCGGGGTGATCGACAGGCGCCGGATCCCGATCCCGAGCAGGGCCAGGGCTTCCAGCCGCCGTCCGCCCATTTCCCCGCAGACCGTGACATCGACAGTGTGGCCGACCACCGCCTGCTGGACCCGCTTGAGGAACCGCATGATCGAAACCGACAGCCAGTCATAGCGTTCCGCCAGCTTGGGGTTGGAGCGGTCGGCGGCGAACAGGAACTGGGTCAGGTCATTGGTGCCGATCGACAGGAACGAGAGTCGCGGAACCAGGATGTCGAGCGTTTCGGCCAGTGCCGGCACTTCCAGCATGGCGCCATAGCGGACCTGTTCCGGCAGCAGCTTCTTCTGGTCCTTGAGGTAGCGGCGCTGGCTTTCGAACACTTCGCGCGCGGCGTCGAACTCCCATGGTTCGGATACCATCGGAAACATCACGTTGAGCGTACGGCCCGCCGCCGCTTCCAGCAGCGAACGGGCCTGGACCTTGAGCAACCCTTCGCGTTCCAGCGCCACGCGCAGCGCGCGCCAGCCCATCGCCGGGTTCTCCTCGTGCTCGCCATTGTTGTGGCGCAGGTAGGGCAGGACCTTGTCCCCGCCGATATCGACCGTGCGGAACACCACCGGCTTGTCTCCGGCGGCGTCCAGCACATCGCGGTAAAGGCGCGTCTGGCGTTCCCGCGCGGGCAGCGTGGCGGAAACCAGGAACTGGAACTCGGTGCGGAACAGCCCCACCCCGTCGGCCCCGGCCAGCGCCAGGTTGGGCATGTCATCGCGCAGGCCCGCGTTCATCAGCACGGTGATGCGGGTGCCATCGCGGGTGAACGGCTCGACATCGCGCAGCGCGGCATAAGCGGCCGCGCGCTCCCTGCTTTTGGCAAAGCGCGCGTCGAACGCTTCGGTCATTGCCGCATTGGGGCGGACAATGGCCTGGCCCTGGTCCGCATCGAGCAACAGCGGATCGCCATCGCGGACCATCCCGCGCAGCCCCCGCACCCGGCCCAGCACCGGAATACCCATGGCGCGCGCCACGATCACCACGTGGGCGGTCAGCGAGCCTTCTTCCAGGATCACGCCCTTCAGGCGGCGCTTGTCATATTCCAGCAGTTCGGCCGGACCGAGATTGCGGGCGATCAGGATCGTGTCCTGCTTCAGCCCCATGGTCGCGGCCGTGCCCATCTGGCCTGATACGATCCGCAGCAGGCGGTTGGACAGATCCTCCAGATCGTGCATCCGGTCAGCCAGCAGCGGATCGTCGATCTGGCGCATCCGCATCCGGGTGCGCTGCTGGACCCGCTCGATCGCCGCCTCGGCGGTCAGGCCGCTGTCGATCGCCTCGATGATGCGGCGGCTCCAGCCTTCATCGTAAGCGAACATCTTGTAGGTTTCGAGCACTTCCTCGTGCTCTCCGCCCACCCCGAATTCAGCCTGGCTGGCCATCCGGTCGATCTGTTCGCGCATCTTGTCGAAGGCCAGGTAGACGCGCTGCAATTCGGCATCGCGGTCCTCGGCCATGACGTGTTCGATGGTGATGCGTGGCTGGTGATAGACCGCGTTGCCCGCGGCCAGCCCCTTGACCAGCGCCAGGCCGGCCAGCCGGACCGGCCCGGTCTGCTGCGGCCCCAGCAGCGCGGCGTCCTCCTCGTCAACCAGTTCGGCGTTGGCGATCAGTTCGGACAGGACCATCGCCACGGTCTGCAGGGCCTCGATTTCCACCTCTTCATAGCGGCGCGGTTCGACGTGCTGGACGCACAGCACCCCCACCGCCCGTTCGCGCCGCACGATCGGCACCCCGGCGAAGGAGTGGAACTTATCCTCCCCGGTTTCCGGGCGGTAGGAAAAGTCCGGATGGGTGGTCGCCTCGGCCAGGTTGAGCGTTTCGATATTGCCGGCAATCGTGCCGACCAGCCCCTCGCCGATCGCCATGCGGGTGACGTGGACCGCTTCCTGTACCAGCCCCTTGGTGGCGAACAGTTCCAGCATGCCTTCACGCAGCAGGTAGATCGAGCAGACTTCGCTATCCAGACCTTCCCCGATCACCTCGACCACGGTGTTGAGCTTGGCCTGGGCGTTGCTGCGCGAGGCCATCACATCGTGCAGGCGCGTCAGGATAGTACGGGCGGCGATAACGGCGCTGGTCACGGGCATGGGGCAAACCTAGGCCACAAGCGCCGCCCATGCAAACGCGCCGGGGCGCAAAGCGTCGGAATTTGCCGGAGTTTCGCCGATAATCGTCCGCTCAGGCGATGATATCGGGGATAAGATAATCCTCGATCATCGCGATCTGGTCTTTGAGTTTCAGTTTGCGCTTCTTCAGCCGGGCAATCTGCAACTGATCGGTAATCCCCGCCCCGGTCAGCGCATCGATCGCCGCGTCGAGATCGCGGTGTTCCACTTTCAGCATTTCCAGGCGCTTTTTCAGCTCTTCCTCGTTCACGCCCGGGATCTCCATCCACCACTTGATCGCGGGGTTCCGGCGGCCTGCCGCACCCTGCTGACGATTGCGCTTCGCAAGATAGGCTTAATGTGTTTCCATGACAATCGCAGTGACTCGCCGGATGCCGAGTCGGTACCGGTTCGGGTCCTTGCAGCCCTGGGGGCTAACATAAGGAGAATCCCCGATGGAACAATCGCACGTCAGCGCCTTGCAGCTCAAACATGCCGGTCTGGAGCGCCAGATCGCCGAGGAGTTGAGCCGACCCGCGCCTGACCATGCGATCGTCCAGGCCCTGAAGAAGCGAAAGCTCAGAATCAAGGAAGAGCTGGCGCACTTCTAGGCGCTGACTGGAAGCTCGCAGCGTGCGGCGGGCCCTTGGCCGAGGGTCCACCGCACAAGCGAAGCTGGTCATTCTCCGCCGCCCGCGACCCCCAGAACCGCCCCCAATCGGGACAGTCCCGAAATGGTGTGGCAAACTGCCCGTGGCGGTGTTGGCAAGCGCGATTCCCTGCGCCTATCGGGGATGCAGGATGGGAAAGCCTGCAAGCATCAACCCCCGGATCATCGAGGGGCTATACTGCGAAGCCCTGGTCCTTTCGGACGAGGTGCGGGCGGCCTTTGCCCTGTCCGGCCGGCTGGATGCCGCCGCGAACGAGGATGAAGCCGCGATCGCACTATCCTGCGAAGGGCTGCGCACCACCACCCGAATGATGCACGCGGTGGCCTGGCTGCTCAACCACCGGGCCTATTTCGCCGGCGAGATTTCCGAATTTCAGCTGCGCCGGCACGGCAAGCTGGCCGATTTTGCCGAAGCCGAACCCGCCCGGCTGGCGTTAATCGACCCGCGCACCCGCGAACTGATCCAGGCGACCGAACGGTTCCACGCCCGGCTGAAGCGGCTCGATGCCGGCTGGCGCGAACGCGATCCGGCCCAGCCCAGCGCAATTGCCGCGCTGCGCGAACGGCTGGGCTTGCAGGCCCGCAACTAGCTTTTGCTCGACTTGGAGCGTGAGGCTCCCCATATGCCGGGAACCATGGATATTCCCGCCAAGCCGTGGCCAACCGGCCTTAGCGAACAATGCGAACCGCTGGTCCGCCGCGTGCTGGCGCCCAATGCTTCGCACTATACCTTCACCGGCACGCAGACCTACATCGTCGGTGCGGGTGATGAAGTGGCGGTGATCGATCCCGGCCCGGCCGATGACGGGGCAGACAGCGAACCATCCCCGTTCAAGGGCGCGGACACCAATGGCAAGGGCCATGTCGAGGCGATCCTTGCTGCCGTGGGCGCGGCGCGGATCGGCGCAATCCTGTGCACCCACACCCACCGCGATCATTCCCCTGCCGCCGCCGTGCTGAAGAAGCGCACCGGCGCGCCGATCATCGGCTGCGCGCCGCTGGTCCTGTCCGACGATTTCAGCCTTGGCGGCCCGCGCGCGGACAGCGCCTTCGATCACAGCTATGCGCCCGACCGGGTCCTGGGCGATGGCGAACGGATCAGCGGACCGGACTGGACGATCGAGGCAGTGGCCACCCCCGGTCACACCAGCAACCACTTGTGTTATGCCCTGCTTGAAAGCGGGGCGCTGTTCACCGGCGATCACGTGATGGCCTGGTCAACCAGCGTGGTCAGTCCGCCGGATGGCGACATGGCAGCCTATATGGCCAGCCTCGCCAAGCTGTATGAGCGCGAGGACAAGGTGCTTTACCCGGCCCACGGACCGGCGGTGGACAGGCCGAAGCAGCTGGTGCGCGGCATGCTCGGTCACCGCCGCAGCCGCGAAGCGCAGATCCTGCGCCAGCTGGAAAGCGGTGCGCAGACGATCCCCCAGTTCATCGAGGCGATGTACAAGGGCCTCGATCCGCGGCTGACCGGCGCGGCCGGGCGTTCAGTCTTGGCTCACCTGTTCGATCTCAAGACACGCGGGATCGTGATCGAGGAAGACGAGACATGGCGGCTCAGCAACTGACTTCGACCCGGCGGCCCAGTCCGGTTGCCCTGGCGGTCATCGCCTGCAATGTCGCGCTGGCCGCGTTCCTGCTGTGGCGCGCCTTCGGCCCGGCCGATCATGGCGATCCGATCGCCACCAGCCTGAGCGCTTTTGAAAAGGCCAACCGGCTGACCGTCTTTTCCGCCCAGCTGGCCCCGGTAGTCAGCGCCGAGGACGAGCGCGGTTATGGCCTGCTGAAAAGCCGGCAGATCGCGGTAATCCCGGCGCGGGTCGATTACACGCTGGATCTGGCGCGGCTGGATGCCGGACGGTTCAAATGGGACGAGGCCGGCAAGACCCTGACCGTCACCCTGCCACCGCTGGAACTGTCGAAGCCCAACCTCGACGAAGGCCGGGCGCAGTACTTGCGCGAAGGCATCTGGATCACCGGCCCGGCCCAGGCCAAGCTGACCCGCGACAACACCCTGCTGGCCGAACGCCAGGCGGCAGAGCAGGCCGCCAATCCGCAACTGCTGGAGCTGGCGCGAGGCGCAGCGAAACAGGCGCTGGCCCAGAACCTGGCCGTGCCGCTGCAGACCGCGGGCTATCCTGACGTGGCCGTGACCGTGCGGTTCGAGGGGGAGTAACTGCGCCCTTGCCTACCGCAATCGCCCACGCAGCAATCCGCGCGGTGCCAGACGGCCATTCCGGCGCAGCGCGGCCGATGGCAGCATACTTGCCTTGATTCGTCGGGCCTGACGGGCCATCTGCAACAGCACAGCACAAAGGGCCCTTGCAGATGACCGTCCAGACCGAAAACCTTGCCGGCATAGACATCCGCGCCGAGATCGAACGCCTGCGCAAGGAGCGCAACGCGGTGATCCTGGCGCACTATTACCAGAAGCCGGAGATCCAGGACCTGGCCGACTACATCGGCGACAGCCTGGAACTGTCCAAGAAGGCGGCCGCCACCGACGCCGATGTGATCGCCTTCTGCGGGGTCAAGTTCATGGCCGAAACCGCCAAGATCCTCGCCCCTGACAAGACCGTCATCCTGCCCGATCTGGATGCCGGGTGCAGCCTTGAGGATTCCTGCCCGCCGGAAAAGTTCGCCCAGTTCCGCGCGCAGCATCCCGATCACATCGCGCTGACCTACATCAACTGCTCGACCGAAGTGAAAGCGCTGAGCGACATCATCGTCACCTCCTCCAGCGCCGAGACGATCCTTGCCCAGATCCCCACGGACCAGAAGATCATCTTCGGGCCTGACCGGCACCTGGGCGGGTACCTGTCCCGCAAGTTCGGCCGCGAAATGCTGCTGTGGCCGGGCGTGTGCATCGTGCACGAAGCGTTTTCGGAAACCGAGCTGCTCAAGCTCAAGGCCCAGCACCCGGCTGCTCCGGTCGCCGCCCACCCGGAATGCCCGCCGCACATCATCGACCACGCAGATTATGTCGGGTCGACCAGCGGCATCCTGAACTATGCCAAGAGCTTTGACGGCGACACGCTGATCGTGGCGACCGAACCCCACATCATCCACCAGATGCAGCTGGCAATCCCCGACAAGACCTTCATCGGCGCGCCGGGCGCCGATGGCCAGTGCGCCTGCAACATCTGCCCCTACATGGCGCTCAACACGCTGGAAAAGCTCTACCTCGCCCTGCGCGACCTGAAGCCGCAGGTGCACATCGAGGAAGGCCTGCGCCTCAAGGCCAAGAAGAGCCTGGACCGGATGCTGGAAATGGCCGGCGGGACCGTCGGCAAGGGCGATCTGGGCGCCCGCTAACCCGCGGGCAGCGCCAGCACCGGGACCTTGGCAACCGCCAGAACGCGCTCGACCGTGCTGCCCAGCAAGGCATCGCGCAGACCATGGCGGCCCGCGGTCGGCATGGCGATCAGCCCGGCCCCATCCGCTTCGGCCAGGATCGTCTCGACCGCGCCGCCGCTGGCAAGCCGAACGGTCAGACCATCAAGGGCGGGCGCGGCGGTGCCGACGTGCAGCCCGTCCAGCTGCGCGCCCAGCCCGGCAAGAATCGCTTCCAGGGGATCCAGCACGGTCTCCGCCAGGGGCTGATGATCGACCGGCACCAGCACCCGCCCCGGACACAGCGTTCCGGTGGCCGAATCGACAAACCCCACCGAATGCCGACCAAACAGCAGCATCGCCGTCTGGCTGTCCTGCGCCACCTGGGCCGTGACCGAACCTTGCAGCAGCCGGGCGATACCGGTGCGGCCATGGCTGGCCATGACCACCAGGTCGGGATGATGATCGGCCAGGAACGTGCCAAGTGCTTCGGCCGGGTCCTTGGCGTGCAGTTCGATCTTGCGGACTTCCACGCCGGTCAGGCGGGCCACTTCGCCGGGTTCGGAGCCGGCGGGAAGGCGGCCCCATTCGGCCAGCCGGGCGCGGACCCGGGGAAAGCGCTGCCAATCCCCTTCCGCCCCCGGCGCGCCGACATGAAGCAGATCAAGCCTCGCGCGGTGGTGCAGGGCGAGGGCCAGGGCATGGTCAAAGGCACTGCGGCCTTCGGCAGAGAAATCGGTCGGATGGGCAATGGCACGGATCACGGGTGTCTCCTCAGCGGATCGGCAGGCCGAACATCAGGGCGCGGGCATATTTCACCGGGGGCGAGCCGAAGCTCAAGACCGTGTCGTGATAGCGGCGCAGGGTAAAGCCCTTGCCCCAGCGCCGCTCCGCTTCGGCACGGAGCATGCGGTGTTCCTCGTAACCGGTGTAATAGCTGAGCAACTGGACTGAAGACAGGTTCGCCCGCACCCACTTGCCGGCCGCCTCGCGTTCGGCCTGAAAGGCGCCCTGCTGCATCAGGTCCATCGCCTGATCGCGGGTCAGACCCTCGGTGTGGATGCCGATGTCGAGCAGCGTGTTGGTGACCGAGCGCAGCCGCATTTTCAGCACGGTCAGCTTGAACAGCGGGTCGTGGTTCAGATAACCCGCATCCATCATCACCCCTTCGGCATAGACCGCCCAGCCTTCCACGAAGGGACCGGACCAGAGCATCGCACGGAGCGGGTTGTCGGTGCGGTTGGAATGATCAAGCTGCAGGTAATGGCCGGGCATGGCCTCGTGGATCGAGAGGTCATGGATCATGTAGGCGTTGTATTCGGTGAGGAAGCTGTCGGCCTGTTCGTCGGTCCAGTCCTCCGGGATCGGGCTGACCGCGTAAAAGTTCTGCTGGCCCTTCTCGAACGGTCCCGGCGGATCGTTGTAGGCCACGGCCACGCCCTGCTGGAACCTGGGCATGGTGATGATCCGCACCGGCCCGTCCGGCATGCGGATGAACCCCTTGTCGCGCACGAAGGCGGTGGCCTGTTCGGTCGTTTCGCGGGCGCGCTGCTCCAGTTCGCGGCGTGGCGGCTTTTTCGCATAGGACAGCTTCAGCGCCGCCTCGATCCCGGCCTGCTGCTGCTCCGCAGACGGCTGGGCCGGCAGCTGGCCGGGCAGAACCTGGCGGGCCAGCGCATACATCTCGGACCGGATATCGGCCTTGGCCCTGAGCGCGCGGGCCTTCAGCGCGGGCCGGGTCAGATCGCTCATCAGCGCGAACTTCATCTTGCGGTCATAGAGTGCTGCGCCGAGCCGAAAATCGCCGCTCGCCTGCGGTACCAGCACCTCGTCGAGCCACTTCTGATGCTCGGCCACGCCAGCTTTTAGCGCGGCCAGCGCAGCATCGAAGCGGGCCCGGTCGGGGCCGCTCAGCGCATCGGCATGGGGCAGCAACATGGTCTCGGCGATCTCGACGATCCCGGCGTTTTGCCGTGCCGCGGTCTGGGCATAGACCGGTGGCACGCGGGCCGGGACCAGCTGGCGGCGGCTTTGAGCCAGCATCGCCGGGATCGCTTCCATCCGCGCGATCGCGGTCTTCAGCCGCACGTCCCATGGCGCAAAATCGCGCGCGGCCAGGCTGTACAGCCCCATTCCGGCAATGTCGTTGTACCCCAGCGGATTCCACGCCCATTCCTGCAGTTCGTCATTGGCGAAGATGCGGTAACGCAGTTCGTTGGTCAGGATTGCATAATCAACCTGGTTGTCCCGGCCAAGCGAAGCCGGGTTGATCTGGGCGAGCTCGGCCAGGATCGCGCGCCATTCCGTCACCCGCGCGGTGCGGCCTTGCGCGGTGATATCGGGCAACTGGCCATCGAAATCATGGATACCCAGCGCCGTCGCCTCAACCGGAGAAAACCGCATGGCCGAGGCGATGAACCGCCGACCAAGCGCCTCGAACGCCGCATCGGCGCGCGAAGCCTTGATCGCAGCCGCTGAAGTCCCGGCGGCCTCTACCGGCAGCGCGGCCAGGGTCAGGGCCGCCAATGGCAGGGCGGCAATCAGGACAAGGCGTTTCATCGGATCACTCTCCGGGCAGGTCAGGCAGACAGGCTAGCGCGGCTTTACTGCTGCGTCGAGCGGGCCAGCACCAGCCCTGCCCCGACCAGCGCCATCCCGATCAGGTCAATCGCCCCCAGCACTTCATCGAACACCAGCCACCCGACCAGCACGGCCAGCGCCGGCTGGGTCATCAGCGCCAGCCCGACAATGAAAGCGCTGAAATGGCGCAGAGCATAGACCAGCAGACCCTGCCCCACGACCTGGCTGGTAAAGGCCAGGGCGATGATCGGAGTCCAGTTTGTCGGCCAGACTGGCTCGCCCAGGGCCAGCGCCGTGCCGAGCAGAACCGGCAGGCCGGCCAGGCTGGCATAGACCAGCACGGTCCAGCCCCCCAGGTCCGCCCGGGCACGCTGCGCCAGTAGGATGTAGAAGGTGTAGAGAAACC
>JBKBSV010000131.1:0-4438 GCA_046291115.1 Novosphingobium sp.
TCTTGTTGACGGTCGGATTATGCCCCAGCGGCCGGATCCTCTTCGTCCTCCCCTTCACGCCAGTCGGCCATGCCGAGCAGCTTCAACTTGCGATGCAGGGCCGAGCGCTCCATGCCGATAAAGCTGGCGGTCCGCGAAATGTTGCCGGAAAACCGCTTGATCTGGACCCGCAGATACTCTCGCTCGAAGTTCTCGCGGGCTTCGCGCAGCGGAACCCCCATCAAGTTGGGCATGGTGCTCTCGCCACTGATCCGGCCCGACAGGACTTCGCTTGGCAGCATGTCCGCTTCGATCCGCCGCAGCCGTTCGCGCGGGGTCAGAATGATCGTGCGTTCCACTACATTGCGCAGCTGCCGGACATTTCCCGGCCATTCGTAGCTTTGCAGCGCGGCCATGGCCTCTTCCGAAACTTCCGGCGACGCAACCCCCTGGTCGGCCGCGAACCGGGCAAAGAAATGATCGACCAGCATGGGAATGTCCTCGCGCCGTTCGGACAGGCTGGGAATGCTGACCGGGACAACATTCAGGCGGTAGAACAGGTCCTCGCGAAAGCGCTTTTCGGAAATCTCGCGCTCCAGATCGCGCGAGGTGGAGGATACCACGCGGACATCGACCCGGATCTGGCGGTGGCCGCCAACCCGGACAAAGGCCTGCTCGGTCAGCACGCGCAGGATCTTGGCCTGGGTCGACAGCGGCATGTCCGCCACTTCATCGAGGTAAAGAGTTCCCCCATCAGCCATTTCGAGCAAACCGGCGCGAACCAGTTTGCCGCCGGATTCCTCGCCGAACAGCTCTTGTTCGAAACGCTCCGGGGTGATCCTGGCCGAATTGACCGTGACAAAGGCATGGTCGGAGCGGCCGCTCCAGGAATGCAGCAGCCGCGCGGCAACTTCCTTGCCCGACCCGGCCGGGCCAGAAATCAACAGCCGGCTACCGGTATTGGAGACGCGCTTCAACGTCGCCCGGACGGCATTGATGGCTGCCGAATTTCCAGTGAATTCATCTGCTGTGACAAAGCCCTCGCGCAATCGGGCGTTCTCGCGGCGCAGCCGTTCGGTTTCGGTGGCGCGGGCAACCAGCAGCAGCAGGCGCTCTGCCTCGAACGGTTTCTCGATGAAGTCCATCGCCCCCCGGCCGATTGCAGAGACGGCGGTATCGATATTGCCGTGGCCCGAAAAGATGATCACTGGCAATTCCGGTTCGCGGCTCTTGATCGCATCAAGCACTTCCAGCCCGTCCATCGGGCTGCCGTGAAGCCAGACGTCAAGCAGGACCAGGCTGGGGCGGCGTTCGTCGATCATGGCCAGAGCGGAAGAACTGTCTCCGGCCGTGCGGCACTGGTAACCCTCGTCACTGAGCACACCGGCTACAAGGTCGCGGATGTCACGTTCGTCGTCGACGATCAGGATCTCAAGCGCCATTTCAACTTTCCTCAATCAGGGTCATTCTGCGGCTTCGGAACCACGCTCTCCAGAGCGGGGGTCGCGGGCAAACCGCATGGACACCACGGTGCCCTCGCTGTCACTTGCGGCAAAGGTCATGTCCCCGCCGTGTTCTTCAACGATCTTCTTGACGATCGCGAGGCCCAAGCCGGTGCCCTTCTCGCGCGTGGTCACATAGGGTTCGACGATCCGATCACGGTCCTGCGGCAACCCGATCCCGTTGTCGGCAACGGTAACAACCACATCCTCGGCCGATCCGGTAAGGGTAACGGTGATCCTGCCCCGGTAGGCAGCGTCACCGGCCTTCTGCCGGGCCTCGATCGCTTCGACCGCATTCTTGAGCACATTGGTCATGGCCTGGCCGAATTGGTGTCGGTCGCAAGCGATAAGTCCGACCTGACCGTTGCTTGAAAAGGCGAAATTGATGTCAGGGCGCGAAACTTCCTGCAGAAACAGCGCCTGCCGGGCCAGATCGACCGGATCTTCCCCGCGGAATACAGGCTTTGGCAGGCGGGCAAAGCTGGAGAATTCATCGACCATCCGCCTGAGATCGCCCACCTGGCGTATGATCGTTCCGGTCAATTCCTCGAACAGTTCGGCATCGGCCGAAACCAGCTTGGTATAGCGCCGCCGGAGCCGCTCGGTGGCAAGCTGGATCGGGGTCAGCGGGTTCTTGATTTCGTGCGCGATGCGCCGCGCGACGTCCGACCAGGCCGCTTGTCGCTGATCGAGCAACTGGCGGGTAATATCCTCGAAGGTGACCACGGTTCCGGTGCTGGCCCGCGCCGCCTTGACCGCAAGGGTCAGCAGGTCGCTTCCCCTGGCGTATTGAACGACCCCGCCGCTGCGGCCGCTGTCAGCCAGAGCAGCAATCTCCGGCGCGATTTCGGAGAGCTTGCGGCCAATTGGCGGCTCAGCCCCCGGTTCGAGCAGCAGTTTCTGGGCCGGACCGTTAATCAGACGGATCCGTCCGTCCTCGTCGGCCGAGATGATCCCTGCGGTAACCGATTCGAGCACCGCCTCGATGAAGGCGCGGCGTTCGTCGAGTTGCTGGTTCGCCCCGACCAGTGCCTGGGTCTGCCGGTCCAGTTGCTGGGTCATGCGGTTGAAGGCCCGGTTGAGCAAGCCGATCTCGTCCGTGCCGGTGCGCCCTTCGACCCGCATGGCAAAATTACCGGCCCCTACTTCGCGCGCGGCATCGACCAGATCGTAGAGCGGCTCCACCTGCCGATCGGCAAAGCGCAAGGCGAACCAGACGGACAGGCCAACCAGGGCCAGACTGACCACAAACAGGGCAACATTGACGCGTAATTGCTGGATCCGGGCACGCTGGGTCGTCTCCTCATAGGATTTGAGCACGTTCTGGGCGTAACCAGTCGATAAAAGGTCGGATTTTCGCGCGGTGTAGAGGTAAATGCCGGCCCGCCGGTCAATCGGCGTGACTGCCTGGATCGAATTTCCGGTCGAACTGACCACGATTGGCGCACCGGCATCGAGCTGCCTCAGGACGGCAGTTGAAACCTGCTCGGTAAGCGGATCAGGACCGCGGGCCAGCGCCGCGCGGTGCAGCGCCCCATCTTTACCCTTTTGCAGGATGGTGGATTCGCTGATCCGGCGCTGATGGACCTGATACGAATAGTATTCGGGGAAGGCGCTGCTGCTGAGCGGTTCCTTGCTGAGGAAATCGCCAAGGTCAGCCGCCATGGCGAGGGATTCAAGCTCAAGATCGCGCTCGGTCTGTTCGTAATAGGCCCTGGCGAGCTGATTGGCATTCTCGATCAGACCGCGAGACTTGTCCGAGAACCAGAATTCGACCCCGGTCTGAAACAGAACCGAGGCGAAAATCACCACCAGCAGGGTCGGGACCGCCGAAATCAGCGAGAACAGGAACACCAGCCGAACATGAAGGTGCCCGCCGCTGCCCCCGGCCCGCTCGCGCGCCCGGCGCAAGGCCAGCCGCCGGCCCAGCAGGACCAGGATTGCCATCGCCGGAACCAGCGTGCCGACCAGCAGCGTTGCGGTCAGCTCGGTCGAAACCAGCGTTCCGGGTTTGGCCGGGGCTGAAAAATTGTACCAGGTCAGCGCCGTCATCAACAGGAAGGCAACGACCGAGGCCACCTCCAGCGTGGCAATGACATTGGCCCTGCGCGCCCAGATAAGCACACGCCGCCACCAGTTGGGCCAGCGTTTGGCGCGCATCAGGGAACCGGGCCGATCCATCGTTGCGTGAATACAACACCACTGTTGCAGAAGTGCAAGATAAATCGCTTTTTTGCGCCGAGGTTCAGCGCAGGCCCTCGCCCGGATCAATCGCCAGATCGGTCAAACGCTTGCGCAAGGTGTTGCGGTTGATCCCAAGCAGCTGCGCCGCGCGCAGCTGATTGCCTTGGGTCTGCCGCAGCGCTGCCATGAACAGCGGCCGTTCGAACGCCGCCAAAGCGGCATTATAGACTGTTCCGGGAGCCGGTCGCTGGGTCAGCAGCCAGTTGTCAACCGCATGTTGCAGGCTGGCGCCAGTCCGCCCCTGCCCTTCGCTCTCGATCGGGATCAGCAGCGGAGCCAGGGCTTCAGCTGCGATCCGCTCCTCCCGGACAAGGAGGGCGACCCGGTAGATGAAATTGCGCAGTTCGCGCACGTTGCCGCGCCACGGCTGGCGGGCCAGAAGGGCGGCGGCCTCTTCATCCAGCGAATGGCGCGGCAGGCCCTCGCCCGTAGCCACTTGCAGGAAATGCCTGGCCAGCGCGGGAATATCGTCGCGCCGTTCGCGCAGGGGCGGCAAAGTGATCGGCACCACGTTGAGCCGGTAATAGAGGTCTTCGCGGAAAGTGCCGGCCGCAATCATCGGCTCCAGATCGCGGTTGGTGGCAGCGATGATCCGGACATCGACGGCGATTTCCTCGCGCCCGCCGACGCGGCGGATCCGGCCCGATTGCAGGGCTCGCAGCAGCCGGGTCTGGGCATCAAGCGGCATGTCGCCGATCTCGTCGAGGAACAGC
>JBKBSV010000026.1:0-25217 GCA_046291115.1 Novosphingobium sp.
GAGATGCGGGTCGGCAGGTTGGCCTTGATCACCCCGGTGATGACGTCGACTGACGGGCGCTGTGTCGCCATGATCAGGTGGATGCCGGCGGCGCGGCTCTTCTGGCTGAGGCGCTGGATCAGCACTTCCACTTCCTTGCCAACCGTCACCATCAGGTCGGCCAGTTCGTCAACAATCACCACGATCTGGGGCAGCGGCTGGTAATCGAGCTGCTGATCTTCGTAGAGTTCCTCGCCGGTATCGGGATCGAAGCCGATGGCAATGCGCCGGCCCAGCGGCTTGCCCTTGGCCGCAGCGGCGCGGACCTTTTCGTTGAAGCTGCCCAGATTGCGAACTGACAGCTCGCTCATCTGGCGATAGCGCCGCTCCATTTCCTCGACCGCCCATTTCAGGGCGCGAACGGCCTTGGCCGGCTCGGTCACCACGGGTGAAAGCAGGTGCGGAATGTCGTCGTAGGACTTGAGTTCCAGCACCTTGGGATCGACCAGGATCAGGCGGCACTGGGCCGGCGTTAGCCGGTAGAGCAGCGACAGCAGGATGCAGTTGAGCCCGACCGACTTGCCCGAACCGGTGGTCCCCGCCACCAGCAGGTGCGGCATGGTGGCCAGGTCTGCGACGATCGGTTCGCCGGCAATGTCCTTGCCCAGGATGATCGGCAGCGCGCCCTTGGAAGCGGCGAACTGTTCGCAGGCGACCAGTTCCTTGAAGCTGACCATCTGCCGCACCGCATTGGGCAATTCGATCCCCATCACCGTGCGCCCCGGAATGGCGGACACGCGGGCTGAAATCGCACTCATGTTGCGGGCGATGTCATCGGCCAGGCCGATCACCCGGCTGGACTTGATGCCGGGGGCGGGTTCCAGCTCGTACATCGTGACGACCGGACCGGTGCGCACCGCGGTAATCTCGCCCTTGACGTTGAAATCGTCGAGCACGGTTTCCAGCAGGCGGGCGTTGCGTTCCAGCGCCAGCTTGTCGACCTTGGGCACGGAGCTGGGCGGCGGATCGTTGAGCAGATCAAGCGTAGGCAGCGTGAAGGCGTCAAAGAAATCGCCCTGTCGGTGGCCGGTGGCGAGTTGGGCGGGTTTGGCCGCGCGGACGGAATCGGTGATTTCCGGGGCCTTGCGCGGTTCGCCCAGCGGGATCGGTGCGGCCGCAGGGCGCTTCTTGTCCGGGCGGATCGCCGGCAGGGCATCGCTGACCCTTTCGGGCAAGGAGAGGGCCGGGCGGCGCTTCAGGAAGGCCGGCAGGGTGAACAGGCTGCCCCAATCGACCGCGAAGACCCGGCCAGTAATGATCGCCCCCGCGGCCAGGCTCAGCACGCCGCCGCCAAAGGTCGCGATCCAGCGCCAACCTTCGGGCAGCAGGGCGGCAAGATAGCCGATTGCGCCCGCGCCCAGCAGGCCGAAAATCCCGCCCCAGCCAGCCGGCAAGGCGCTTTCGACCTCGATCACCAGCGTAATGGTGGTGGAAATCAGCGCCATGGCGAACAGCAGCAGCGCAACCGGGCGCCACCAGGCATGGTCGGAATAGGGCAGGTCGGCGTCTTCCTCCTCCACCAGCCGCCACAGCTTGCGGGCCATGACATAGAGCATCGGCAGCAGCAGCACCGCCGTCCAGCCGAACAGGAACAAGGCCCGTTCCGCCGTCCAGGCGCCTGCCCCGCCCATCCAGTTCTGCGCCGGGCCGGCCGCCGCAGTGGAAGCTGACGGATCGGTCTGGTGATAGGTCATCAACGCCGCGCCCAGGAACACCATCGCGCCCAGCAGCGCGATCGCGCCGCCGATTTCGGCGCTGCGGCGCAGGGCGCGCTTCATCGCCGCGCGCCAGTTGACGCGCGCGCCGCGATGGCTGGCAGATGCCGGACGTGTTGCCATGATGCTCCCCTCAGGTCGGCAGGTGTTATGCGCCTGTGGGCGACTCCGCGTCAAGAATCCTTGGAATCGCTGGGATTCAGCTCACCGCAAAAAGGCATCGATCCCGGCCCAGTGTCTTGCCTTGAGCCGGGCCGCCCGGCGCGCATCCATGCCGCCCAAGGCGATCACCGGCACGCGGGCCAAGGCGGCAATAGTGCGCCAACGCAGCGGTCCCAGCACCATGCCGCCAGGGTGGCTGCGGGTCGGGAACACCGGTGACAGCAGCACTGCATCAGCCCGTGCCGCGCGGCGAAGCTCGCGCAGGGAATGGATTGTCACCAGTCGCGTCAGCCCCGGCCCGCGGGCCAGGTCCGCGCCATAAGCAGCCTGCGCCTTGCGCCGGCGCGCCTGCGCTGCGCTGCCGGCCAGGGCAACCATGTGCCCGCGCGCCCGCGCGATCCGTTGCAACTGGCGTAGCCGCGCCAGCCGCTCATCCTGCGGCAGGTGGTAGTGCCGGAAGATCAACCCGCTGCCGCGCGGCAGGCGCATCAGCGCGCGATCCAGCGCCGCGTCATTGCGCGCGTCGGAAATTAGCCAGATTGCGGGCAGGGGCTGGCGCCGATTCATCGCATCGCTATAGCAGCGCGCCATGATCGATCCAGCCGCCGCCCTGCAAGACGTCAACGCCCGTATCGCCCACGCCGCCAGGATCGCGCAGCGTAAGGCGGAGGAGGTCACGCTGATCGCCGTCAGCAAGACCCACGAGGCGGCGGCGATCGAACCGTTGATTGCTGCCGGTCAGCGCGTCTTCGGGGAAAACCGGGTGCAGGAAGCCGTCGCCAAGTGGCCTGCCTTGCGGAAAGCCCATGCGGGGATCGAACTACACCTGATCGGCCAGCTCCAGTCAAACAAGGCGGAGCAGGCGGTAGCGCTGTTCGATTGCATCCACTCGCTTGACCGGCCGAGCCTGGTTGGCGCTCTGGCCAAGGCGATGGACAAGGCCGGTCGCCGCGTGCCGTGCTTTGTCCAGATCAACATCGGCGCGGAAGCGCAGAAGGGCGGCTGCGCGATTCCCGCGCTGCCTGCGCTGCTGGATCAGGCCCGCGCCGCCGATCTGCCGGTGATCGGCCTGATGTGCGTTCCGCCCGCCGGGATCGAGGCCGCGCCGTTCTTTGCCCTGCTTGACAAGCTGGCCCGCGATCACGGCCTCGCCGGCCGCTCGATGGGCATGTCCAACGATTTTGAAACCGCCGTGATGCTGGGCGCGACCCACGTGCGGGTTGGTTCGGCCCTGTTCGGGACGCGCGGCTAGACGGTCTGCGCCGCGCAGGCGCGCAGCGGCTCTACCCCTTCCAGCGCCCTCAGACCCAGCTTGGCAAACAGCGCGGCGTCGGCATCGTCGCCGGCATTGCTGGCGGTCAGCAGCTTGTCACCAGTGAAGATCGAATTTGCGCCGGCCAGGAAGCACAGCGCCTGGGTGCTTTCGCTCATCGATTCGCGCCCGGCGGACAGGCGGACCATGCTGAGCGGCATGGTGATCCGGGCAACCGCCACGGTGCGGACGAATTCGATATCATCGATCTTCGCGGTTGGAATATCGGCCAGCATATCGCCCAGCACGGTCCCGCGGATCGGCACCAGGGCGTTGATCGGCACGCTTTCCGGGTGGCGCGGCAGAGTGGCGAGGGTGTGGATGAAACCGACCCGGTCAGATCGCGTTTCTCCCATGCCGACGATCCCGCCGGAACAGACATTGATCCCGGCGCGGCGGACATGCTCCAGCGTATCCAGCCGGTCCTTCAGGCTGCGGGTGGTGATCACCGCGCCATAGCGTTCGGGCGAGGTATCGATATTGTGATTGTAGTAATCGAGGCCCGCCTCGGCCAGCATTTCTGCCTGCTGCGGGGTCAGCATGCCCAGCGTCATGCAGGTTTCCAGGCCCATGGCCCGCACGCCTTTCACGATCTCGACAAGCGCGGGCATGTCGCGGTCCTTGGGGTTGCGCCAGGCCGCGCCCATGCAGAACCGCTGCGATCCGGCATCCTTGGCCCGGGCCGCCGATTGCAGCACTTCGCGTACGTCCATCAGCTTGGTTGCCGTCACGCCGCTGTCGGCATGGACCGACTGTGCACAATAGCCGCAGTCTTCCGGGCAGCCGCCGGTCTTGATCGACAGCAGCGTGCACAGCTGGACCTGATCGGCTGGATGATGCGCGCGGTGCACTTCGGCGGCGCGGAACAGCAGTTCGGTCAGCGGCAGATCGAACAGTTCGGCAATCTCTTCGCGGGTCCAATCGGTGCGATAAGGGTCTGGGCGCATCGGGTTCTCCTTGGCGAGCGATGCCCCTAGGCAGACCCCGTGTTGCGCGCAAGCCTAGCTGCGATGCTTGCTCAGTTCGTCTCCGCTCAGCGTCACGACGTGCAGCAGGTTGGTCGATCCGGGCGTTCCGAACGGAACCCCGGCCAGTGCGATCAGTTTCGATCCGGCGCTGCCGAAGCCGTGGCGCAAGGCCATGCGCTTGCCTTTGCCGATCATTTCTTCAAAACTGCCGATGTCCTTGGTGTTGACCGCGTGAGCCCCCCACAACAGCGCCATGCGCCGGGCGATGCGCTGTGATGGCGTGAGGACCAGCATCGGCGCGGCCGGGCGTTCGCGCGCCACGCGGCGGGCCGTGCTGCCCGATCCGGTAAAGACGATGATCCCGGCGATCGGCAGGGCCTCCGCGATCGAGGCGCAGGCATGGCTCAGCGCATCGGCAGTAGTGGTATCGGGCATGACGTGGGCAAAGCTGACCTGGTGGCGATAGCCGGGGTCGCGCTCCACCTGGCCGGCGATGCGGTGCATGATCGCGACGGCTTCTTCCGGCCAGGCGCCACTGGCGGTTTCGGCAGAGAGCATCACCGCATCGGCCCCGTCATAGACCGCATTGGCCACGTCGGACACTTCGGCGCGGGTCGGGGCCGGGCTTTCGATCATCGATTCCAGCATCTGGGTTGCCACCACCACCGGCTTGCCGCTGCGGCGGGCCGCGCCGACGATCCGCTTCTGGATCGGCGGGACTTCTTCGGGGTTCAGTTCCACCCCCAGATCGCCGCGGGCCACCATGATCCCGTCGGCCAGTTCGATGATTTCCTCGATCCGGTCGACCGCGGCAGGCTTTTCGATCTTGGCCATCAGCGCCGTGCCGTTGCCGCCGATCAGGCGCCGTGCCTCGGCCACGTCCTCGGGCCGCTGGACGAAGGACAGGGCGATCCAGTCGGCCCCCTGATCGACCGCGAAAGCCAGGTCGCGGCGGTCCTTTGCGGTCAGGGCCGGGATCGGGACAACGGCATCGGGCACGTTCACGCCCTTGCGGTCCATGATCACGCCGCCGACTTCGGCCGAGCAGAGGATCCGGTCCTCGCCCGCCTCGATCACTTTCAGGCGCAGCTTGCCATCGTCGATCAGCAGGCGTTGGCCCTTGCGCAGCGCGCTGAACAATTCTGGATGCGGCAGGCAGACCCGGGTTTCATCTCCTGGGGCGGGGTCACGATCGAAGCTGAAGTGGCCGGAATGGCGGATCACCGCTTTGCCGTCCCTGAACTGGCCAACCCGCAGCTTCGGCCCCTGAAGATCGCACAGCACCGCCACCGGCCGGCCGAAATCCTTTTCCGCAGCGCGGATTGCAGCGATGGTGGCCGCGTGGGTTTCATGATCGCCGTGGCTCATGTTGACGCGAAAGGCATCGGCCCCGGCGCGCAGCAGCCTGGCGATCATATCGGGGGAGCGGCTGGCAGGGCCCAGCGTTGCGAGAATCTTTACCTTGCGCCCGCGCGGGTCGATCTTGGCCACGAATAGTCCTTCCTCTGCTCTGCGCCCCTATGGCAAAGTGGGGTGCAAAACCCAAGTCGGGGCCTTGCCGCAGCGCCGGAAAATACGTTTGCGGCATCCACCGGCACGATTTCCACAGCCCTGTCTTTGCCCGAATCTGCGCGCCTCGCTATCCGCGCGGGCAAAGCAATTCTATTCACTGGAGCATTCCCCATGGCCAATGCCACTGACGACCGCCTGCGTCTGCTGATCGAGCGTATCGAACGCCTGGAAGAGGAAAAGAAGGGCATCGCCGACGATATCAGGGATGTCTATGCCGAGGCCAAGGCGGTGGGTTATGACGTGAAGATCATGCGCCAGATTGTCCGCCTGCGTAAGATGAAGCCGGATGATCGCGCCGAAATGGAAGCGATTCTTGACACTTATAAGGCAGCCCTCGGCCTTGGCTGACGCGGGTTGAAGTCGCCGGGGCAGGCCCTATCTCGATCCCGGATGGGTTATTCAGAAAGGACGCCCCGATGATTTCCACCACCACCGCCCTGATCGAGGGCCAGCCGGTCCAGCGCTATCTCGGCATCGTAACCGGCGAAGTGATCGTCGGCGCGAACATTTTCCGCGATCTGTTTGCCGGCATCCGCGACATTGTTGGTGGACGTTCCGGTTCGTACGAGAATGTTCTGGCTGATGCCCGCCGCCAGGCCATTGCCGAAATGGAAGCCGAAGCCCAGAAGCTGGGTGGCAATGCGGTGATCGGGGTGGATCTCGATTACGAAGTGCTGGGTTCAGGCGGCTCGATGTTGATGGTCAGCGCAAGCGGCACTGCCGTGGTCGTCTAGGCGCGGAAATCCGCCCGGCCTGTGCGGAGCGCGATGCGGCTTGCTGTCCGGCCATCGACCGGCCGTTCGTGACCGCGAGCTGGACCAGTCTCGGAAGCGAGCTGCCGGACGCCGCCGAACTGGCAGGGCGTTGGCCAGGCGCTTCATGCGGCGCTGCTGCCGGCGCTTGCCGCGCGGGGGCTTGACGCCGCCCTTGCCGGGATCACTTTGCCCAAACCCGGAGCGATCGCCCTGCATCAGGCAATCGGCTTTACGCTGGTGGGACCCTGGTGGGCAGCTACCACCAGGTTGGCTGGAACTGCCGCGGCTGGCGCGATGTTGGATGGCGGCAGCGGTTGCTAAAAGGGCCGCTGGCGGTGTAAGGGCCGCGCCAATTCCACTTTCCAGCTGACGGCGTTTTTTCCATGGCAGGCCATTCCAAGTTCAAGAACATCATGCACCGCAAGGGCGCGCAGGACAAAAAACGCGCCGCCCAGTTTTCCAAGCTTTCCCGCGAAATCACTGTTGCGGCCAAGATGGGCATGCCCGATCCGGACATGAACCCGCGACTGCGCGCTGCGGTCAATGCGGCCAGGGCGCAGTCGATGCCCAAGGACAACATCCAGCGTGCGATCGACAAGGCCAGTCGCGGCGATGCTGAGAGCTATGAGGAAATCCGGTACGAAGGTTATGGCCCCGGCGGCGTTGCCCTGATCGTCGAGGCGCTGACCGACAACCGCAACCGCACCGCCACCAATGTCCGCACCGCCTTTGCCAAGAACGGCGGCAATCTTGGTGCGTCGGGTTCGGTCAGCCACGGGTTCGATCGGCTCGGCCTGATCGAATATCCCGGCAGCGTGGGCGATGCCGACACGGTGTTTGAAGCCGCGCTGGAAGCCGGCGCTGACGATGTTGAAAGCGATGCCGACAGCCACGCGATCTGGGTTGCGGTGGAAAACCTCCACCCGGTCGCGCGCGAACTGGAAAAGGTGCTGGGCGAGGCCGAGGGCGTCAAGCTCGCCTGGCGGCCCAACCTCAAGACCGAGGTCGACGAGGAAACCGCCCGCACTCTTCTCAAGCTGATCGACGCGCTGGATGACGATGATGATGTCCAGACCGTCTGGGGCAATTACGAAATCCCCGATGCGGTGATGGAGAAGCTGGGCTGATCATCATCGGCCTTGATCCGTCGCTCAGCTCCACCGGCTGGGGGATCATTGCCAAGAACGGCAATCGGCTAAGCCATGTGGCCAACGGCCAGATCAAGACCGATCCGAAACTGCCGCTGGCCGGACGACTGGTGAGGCTTGACCGCGAACTGGCCGATGTCATTGCCCTGCATCGCCCGGAACGCGGCGCGGTGGAGGAGGTTTTCGTCAACCAGAACGGCCAGTCGACGCTCAAGCTGGGGCAGGCGCGCGGGGTCTGCCTGCTGGCGCTGGGCCGAGCCGGGCTGCCGGTTGCGGAATATGCCACCCGGCTGGTCAAGAAGGCGATTGTCGGCACCGGCGGCGCGGACAAGGCCCAGGTCCAGGCCATGCTCAAAGTACTGCTGCCTGGCGTGCAGCTGGCCGGGGCGGATGCTGCCGATGCGCTGGCCGTCGCCATCGCCCACGCGCACCTGCTGCGCTGATCGGGCAAGCCCCGGTTCAGGTGGGCAAGGTTATTCGCCCGGCAACGGATCATCGCCGGAGCTGCCCATGACTTTTTCCAGGACCCTTTCGCTTGCCGCGCTGGCCGGGCTTGCCCTGTCGGGCTGCACTGCTTCGCGCTATCAGATCTCGGACGCCCTGATGCGCTATGGCCTCACTGAAAACCAGGCGAGCTGCGCGGCGGAGTTCCTGCGCGGACACCTGACCACCGGGCAGGTCAATCGCCTGTCCAGAGCTGCCCGCTATTACGACAAGGATGGGGTGCTGACTTTCGGCGATCTGGTCCGTGTCGCTGTCTCGATCGACGATCCCGAAACCACGCTGCAGGTCGGCGCGGCGGCGCTGGCCTGCCGGCTGGGCGCGGATGTGCCGATCGGCCGGTTCTGACATCGTCCCGGGCCAGACCCGGGACCGCTGGCCGCCTCGCGCAATTTCGGTTTGACCGGCTCCGCGATCCCCGCTTTCGCGGGCTGGACGAATGTGCCATAGAACAAACCATGATCGCGAAGCTGACCGGCACTCTCGATGATTTTGGCCCGGACTGGGCGGTGATCGACGTGGGCGGGGTCGGTTACCTCGTCCAGTGCAGTGCGCGTACGCGCGATGCGCTGGGCTTGCGGGGAGAGCGGGTGACGGTCCACACCGAAATGCAGGTGTCGGAAAACGACATGCGCCTGATCGGCTTTGCCAGCGGGGGCGAGCGCGAATGGTTCCGCCTGCTCACCGGCATTCAGGGCGTGGGGTCCAAGATGGCGCTGGCGGTGCTGTCCGCGCTGACGGTGGAGGAGTTGCAATGCGCCTGTGCCGGCGGCGATGCCGCAATGGTCGCCCGGGCGCAGGGCGTGGGGCCCAAGCTCGCCAGCCGGATCGTCAATGAGCTGAAGGACAAGGCGGGGGTGCTGCCCTCTGCTGCCGGAGCGGCGCTGGCCTCTGTTCCGGCCGGTTCGGCCAGCAGCGACGCGGCCTCAGCCTTGCAGAATCTGGGCTTCAAACCCAACGTCGCCGCCGAAGCTGTCGCCCGCGCGGTGGAGGAACTGGGCGAGGGGGCCGCACTTGACGCGCTGGTGCGCGTGGCTTTGAAGAGGGCGGCGGGGTGAACGAGAAAGAGACGTTTGAAGCCGCTCGGCAGGCCCTTGCTTTGTATGAAGCAAGCTCTGCAAAAGAGGTTGGCCTGAAAACAATCGCCAAACTCAATGCCGCATCTCGGTGGCTGCTTGGCTCACTTTTCGCTCTGCATGGCGGTGCCGCAATTGCGCTTATCAGCAAGCAGGATTTGCCACTGCGGGAAATCGCATTCGCGGAAATCGCTTTTCTGGTTGGGATTTTATGGTGTTTTGCGATGGCTATTCTGGATCAGATCGCTGATCGCAAGATGATCGCTAAGTCTCATGAGTGGGGGCTGTACTGGACGAGCGTATCGGTAACGCTCGACAGAGATCCTGCGGAGGAGGACGGTATCCGGTCCGCTATCGCTGATGCCGATCAGATTGGAAGAAGGGCAAGGCTTGCCGGGATTTGGGCAATGGGGAGCTTCATTGCGGGCTGCATCCTGGCAGGGGTTTCAATTTCTTCATGACCGACAACCCGCTCCTCTCCTCCACCCGCCAGGCCGAAGACGCCGATGCGGCGCTGCGGCCCAAGTCGCTTGCTGAATTCGTCGGACAGGCAGCGGCGAAAGATAATCTGCGGGTGTTCATCGAAAGCGCGAAGTCGCGCGGCGAGGCGATGGATCACGTGCTGTTCTTCGGCCCGCCGGGGCTGGGCAAGACCACGCTGGCGCAGATCGTCGCGCGGGAACTGGGTGTCGGCTTTCGCGCCACCAGCGGCCCGGTGATCGCCAAGGCTGGTGACCTCGCCGCGCTGCTGACCAATCTTGAAGAGGGCGATGTCCTGTTCATCGACGAGATTCACCGCCTCAATCCGCAGGTCGAGGAAGTGCTCTATCCGGCGATGGAAGACCGCGCGCTAGATCTGATCATTGGCGAGGGGCCATCGGCCCGCTCGGTGCGAATCGATCTGCCGCCCTTCACCCTGGTTGGCGCGACCACCCGGCAGGGGCTGCTGACCACGCCCTTGCGTGACCGCTTCGGCATTCCGGTGCGGCTCAATTTTTACACGATCGCGGAACTGGAACGGGTGGTGACGCGCGGGGCCGGGCTGCTTGGTATCGGCATCGATCCCGCAGGCGCGCGCGAGATTGCACGGCGCGCGCGCGGCACGCCGCGGGTGGCCGGGCGGCTGCTGCGCCGCGTGCGCGATTTTGCGCATGTGGCGGGCGATGGCACCATCACGCAGGACCTGGCCGATGGCGCGCTGACCCGGCTGGAAGTCGATTCGCTCGGCCTCGATGCGATGGACCGGCGGTATCTGTCGATGATCGCGGACATCTACAAGGGCGGCCCGGTCGGGGTGGAAACGCTCGCTGCCGGCCTGTCCGAACCGCGCGACACGATCGAGGACGTGATCGAGCCTTACCTCATCCAGCTTGGCCTGATCGCCCGCACCGCGCGGGGGCGCTGCCTTAACGATCGTGGTTGGCAGCACCTGGGAATCACTCCGCCTTCGGGCAGTCTCGGCGACCTGTTCGGCTCCTCCGATTCTGCCGGCAAGTAACCATTATCGGACTGAATTGCTTTGCAGATCGGTCAGCTTTCGTTCCGTATTGGGACAAGCTGGTCGCTTCACCCCGCCGATCAGCACATTTCCCGCATCGGGACGGCAAAAACACGGTTAACGCGATTGTCGTCTTAACTCTCCTCTGTCCTTTTGCATTTATCGAGGCGTGCATGCGGCGAGGGGCCGCAGGAATAGTCGCCCGCGAAAAGTGTAAAAGAGAGCAGAGCTTATGTCGGTTCGGATGGCCCTTGCGAAAGTCGCGTTGTTCACCGCAGGCGGCGCGGTAGCCGGTGGTGGCGCCGTCCACATGGCTGAAGCGCCAGCGGCCCGGACGCAATACGTCAAGCAGGCCAAGCGCTCTGCCCAGACGACCAAGCCCAAGGTGGTGAAGCGCAAGGCGGCAGTTCGCCTGGCCAAGGGCGGCGGGGCCAAACAGCGCAAGATCACCCGCGTCGTAACCCGCACCACCACCTGCCAGCAGGCGCCGCAAATGGCGGTCGCGGCCGTGCCGATGCTGCCTCAGCTTCCGCAGCAGCCGATCGCCGAAGGCGGCAGCGGTGGCCAGACGGTGATCGTCGGCGGCAGCGGAGGGTTCGGCTTCGGCGGCGGCTTCTTCGGTGGCTTTTTCGGCGGTTCAAGCGGCGGCGGTGGCTCGGTTGTGGTTACCAGCACGACCACCGGCGGGATTGCCAGCTCGACTTCCACCGGCGGCAGCTCGACCTCGACCTCGGGTGGTTCCACTTCGACCTCAAGCGGCGGCAGCTCAACCACTACTGGCGGGGTTTCGACCAGCACCGGCGGGATCAGCTCGACTTCCACCACTGGCGGCGTGTCCACTTCTACGGGTGGTGTTTCCAGCTCGACCGGTGGTGTTTCAAGCTCGACCGGTGGTGTTTCCAGCTCGACCGGTGGTGTCTCCACCTCCACGGGCGGTGTTTCCAGTTCGACCGGTGGTGTCTCCACCTCCACGGGCGGCGTTTCCAGTTCGACCGGCGGGGTGACTTCGAGTTCCTCGACCTCGACCAGCTCGGGCAATGTCTCGACGTCTTCGGGCGCGGTGTCTTCGTCCTCGGGCAACTATTCGTCCACCTCATCGTCGTCGTCCGGGAACGTCACTTCTTCGTCATCGGGGAACGTGTCATCTTCGTCGTCGTCATCGACCTCCGGTAACGTCAGTTCGTCAAGTTCCACCTCGGGTAATGTCAGCTCGTCGACTTCGACATCCTCGAGCTCGTCGTCCTCGGGCAATGTCACGTCTTCCAGCTCGACCTCTTCGTCGACGTCGACCAGCTCGTCCACGTCCAGCTCGTCGTCGACTTCGACCAGCAGCGGCGGCTCGACCAGCGGCGGTTCGA
The DNA here is from genome assembly GCA_046291115.1 of Novosphingobium sp. Taxonomy (GTDB): domain Bacteria; phylum Pseudomonadota; class Alphaproteobacteria; order Sphingomonadales; family Sphingomonadaceae; genus Novosphingobium. The sequence goes on from JBKBSV010000026.1 coordinate 12,105, forward strand.
ACGGGGGTCATGATGTCCCGGCACCGCCGATGCTGATCCTGTTCGGTGCAGCGGCGGCAGCAGTGCTTAGCCGCCGCCGTCTGGCCGCCAAGGCCGACTGAGCAAGCCATTCCCGAACAGACGGGGCAATCGGGCGGTCCTGCCGGGCCGCCCTTTTGCTGTGTGGGTCGCGCCTATGTCCGGCACGAAAAACCCCGCCGGGCCGAAGCCGGGCGGGGCCTTTCGTTTGCAGAGCCGGCCTGGGATCAGGCGGCCAGCTTGCGCAGCATGTAGTGCAGGATGCCGCCGTTCATGAAGTATTCGACCTCGTTGGCGGTATCGATCCGGCAGAGCGCCGTGAAGCTGAACTGGCTGCCATCGCCGCGCCTGACGTTGACGGTTACGTCCTGGCGCGGCTTCAGGTCGGCCACCCCGGTGATGGTGAACGTGCAATCGCCGTCAAGGCCCAGGGTCTGGCGGGTCTCGCCATCCTTGAACTGCAGCGGCAGCACGCCCATGCCGACCAGATTGGAACGGTGGATCCGCTCGAAGCTTTCGACGATCACCGCGCGCACGCCCAAGAGGTTGGTGCCCTTTGCCGCCCAGTCACGCGACGAACCGGTGCCGTATTCCTTGCCGGCAATAACCACCATCGGGGTGCCATCGGCCTTGTGCTTCATCGCGGCGTCGTAAACCGGCATGACTTCGCCGCCATACTTGCTCATCCCGCCTTCGATGCCGGGGACCATTTCGTTGCGGATGCGAATGTTGGCAAAAGTGCCGCGCATCATCACTTCATGGTGGCCGCGCCGCGCGCCGTAGGAGTTGAAGTCGGCCTTTGCGACCTGGTGCTCCATCAGCCACTGGCCGGCCGGGCTATCGGCCTTGATGTTGCCGGCCGGACTGATGTGGTCGGTGGTGATCGAATCGCCCAGGATCAGCAGCGGCTTGGCCTCGATGATGTCCTGCACCGGGGCCGGGGTCATCGTCATGCCGTCGAAATAGGGCGGATTGGCAACATAGGTGCTGCCGGCGCGCCATTGATAGGTTTCGCTGCCGGTGACGTTGATCGCCTGCCAGTGCGCATCACCCTTGTAGACATCGGCATAGCGGGCCTGGAACATGGCGCGGTCCATAGATGTGGCCATGGTCGAGAAGACTTCCTCGTTGGTGGGCCAGATATCCTTCAGGAACACGTCCTGGCCATCCTTGCCCTTGCCGATCGGCGTGGTGATGAAATCTTCGATCACCGTGCCTTTCAGGGCATAGGCCACCACCAGCGGCGGGCTGGCAAGGAAATTGGCCCGTACATCGGGTGAAACGCGGCCTTCGAAATTGCGGTTGCCGGAAATCACGGCCGCGGCAACCAGGCCGTTTTCGTTGATCGCCTTGCTGATCGGTTCGGCCAGCGGGCCGGAGTTGCCGATGCAGGTGGTGCAGCCATAGCCGACCAGGTTGAAGCCGACATTATCGAGGTGCTTCTGCAATCCGGCCTTTTCAAGGTAGTCGGTGACGACCTGCGAGCCCGGGGCAAGGCTGGTCTTGACCCAGGGCTTGGGTTTCAGGCCCAGTTCGTCGGCCTTCTTGGCGACCAGGCCGGCGGCTACCAGCACGCCGGGGTTTGACGTGTTGGTGCAGCTGGTGATGGCAGCGATCATCACGTCGCCATCGCCGATGTCGAAGTCCTTGCCTTCCACCGGAACGCGGGTCGGCGCCTTCTTGTAGGTTTCGGCCATGTCGTTGTTGAACACGTCATCCACTTCAGGCAGCGAGACGCGATCCTGCGGGCGCTTCGGCCCGGCGAGCGAGGGAACGACGTTGCCGAGATCAAGTTCCAGCGTGCTGGAAAACACCGGCTCGATCGACGGATCGATCCAGAAGCCCTGTTCCTTGGCATAGGCTTCGACCAGGGCAATCTGGCTTTCCTCGCGGCCGGTCAGGCGCAGGTAGTCCAGCGTCTTGTCGTCGATCCCGAAGAAGCCGCAGGTCGCGCCGTATTCCGGGGCCATGTTGGCCAGGGTCGCGCGGTCTGCCAAGGTCAGTTCGGCCAGGCCCGGACCGTAATATTCGACGAAACGGCCGACCACGCCATGCTTGCGCAGCATCTGGGTAGCGGTCAGCACAAGGTCGGTTGCAGTCACGCCTTCGGCCAGCTTGCCGGTCAGCTTGAAGCCGACCACTTCGGGGATCAGCATCGAAACCGGCTGGCCCAGCATCGCGGCCTCGGCCTCGATTCCGCCGACGCCCCAGCCCAGCACGCCCAGGCCATTGATCATGGTGGTGTGGCTGTCGGTGCCGACGCAGGTATCGGGGTAGGCTACAGTCGCGCCGTTCTGGTCTTGCGACGTCCACACCGCCTGGGCGATGTGCTCCAGGTTGACCTGGTGGCAGATGCCGGTGCCAGGAGGCACGGCGTAAAAGTTGTTGAGCGACTTGGAGCCCCACTTGAGGAAGTCATAGCGCTCCATGTTGCGCTGGTATTCGATCTCGACGTTCTCCTCGAACGCCTTGGGGTGGCCGAATTCGTCGACCATCACCGAGTGGTCGATCACGAGGTTGACCGGAACCAGCGGGTTGATCCGCGAGGTATCGCCGCCCAGCTTTGCGATCGCATCACGCATGGCGGCCAGGTCCACCACACAGGGCACACCGGTGAAGTCCTGCAGCAGCACCCGGGCCGGTCGATACTGGATTTCGTTGCTCGACTCGGTCGGGTTCTGCTGCCAGTCGATCACCGCCTTCACATCGTCGGTCGAAACGGTGTAACCGCCGTCTTCGAAACGCAGCAGGTTTTCCAGCAGGACTTTCATGCTGAACGGAAGGCGCGATACGTCGCCGAATTTTTCGGCTGCCTTCTTCAGCGAGTAATAAGCGTATTCCTTGCCCCCGACGTTCAGCGTGGAGCGGGTGCCGAGCGTGTCCTGTCCGACCTGAGTCATTGCCAAACGATCTCCTGATTTTGGCGGCCCCAGGGGAACTGCGCATTGCCAGCGCAGCAGGGCCAGATGTCGGCGCCGCCGATGCGCGCGAATCCCCCCCGCGTCAAGAGTTGCAGGGCAGTATTAGACTAAAGTGCGGTCTGTTCGGTGGGTTTGCGGGCTGCAATCAGACAGCCCGCGACAATCAGCACGGCGCCGGCCACGGTGGCCAGGGTGACTGCCTCGTCGAACAGCAGCCAGCCAATCAGCGCCGCCCAGATGAAAGCAGTATATTCGATCGGCAGCAGAGCCTGGGTTTCGGCCCGGCCATAGCCCCAGGAAATCACCATCAGGCTGATCATCGCCAGCACCGCGCCGGCAAAGATCAGGGCCAGGGCTTGGGCATCCGGCCAGACCACCAGCCATGGCGAGCCAAGACCGAGGAAGATGCCGACCCACACGGTCTGGAACAGCGCGACTTCCACCGGACCGGCAATCAGCGCCTGCTTGCGCTGGAGAATCAGGTTGAAAGCATAAAGAACAGCCGAAACGAGTATTGCAGCGATGCCCCAGGCGGCCATGGGATCGGCGGCCCGTTCATCACCGATCCGGGCCACAGCGATCACGCCCACTCCCGCAAGGCCCAGCGCGGAAGCAACGATGGCCCCGCGTCCGATTTGCTCGCCCAGCAGGACTGCGGCCAGATAAAGGGCAATCAGCGGGGCAATGAATGAAAGCGCGATTGCTTCGGCCATCGGCAGATAGATCAGCCCCCAGAAGAAGCTGGTCGCCATGGCTCCGCTGACTGCTCCGCGCAGCGCGTGAAGCCGCATCGACGCGCCATCGGGCCAGGCCCCGCTGCGCCATTTCCACAGCGGGAACATCAGCGTCGTGCCGAACAGGCTGCGAAACAGCATGGCGCTGTAGGCCCCGACAGCCAGCGAGGCCCCTTTCATCAGCCCGTCCATCAGGCTGAACAGGGCAATGCCAAGCGTCACCGCCAGAAACGGTGCGGCATGATGGCGATGATCGATGGCAATCTTGCGCGCGGGCGGCACCATGGCTTTCCCCTTGACGGGGCGGTAGGGGAGCCGCCGCATCGGGGCAAGACGGATTAGATCAGCCGGCGCAGTTCCTCGGCGCTATAGAGCCTGAGGTCCGCGCCTTCGCGCTTCACGCTACCCATGGCCTTGTTGAATTCGGCCATGTGCGTGCTGGCCGAATGGGCGGCCAACGCTTCCTGGCTGGCCCAGCGTTCGGAAATACGGATCAGGTCTGGATCGGCAATGTCCTGGGCAAAGGAATAGTGCAGGCAGCCTTCCTCTTCGTTCGTGGCCTTGACCATCGCCATGGCCTGGTCACGAACCTTTTCGAACTCTCCGCTTGCCAGCTTGAGCCAGCCTTCGATCAGCAGCATGGGACTCTCCTCTCCATCTTAATCGAACAATTAAGACCACGGATTGAGGCCCTTGTGCAAGAGGGCTTACCGCGCGGCAAGCACGGCCCAGCACTGCCTTCGACTGTCCGTAATAAGGCGGCCCGTAACAAGGCGGCGTTTTCTCCTTCTTCCGCTCTCGATCGGTCAGAGGCTGAGGAACAGCCCAGCGAGTGCCGCGCTCATCAGGTTGGAAAGGCTGCCGGCGACCAGGGCCTTGATGCCCAGCCGGGCGATCATTGGCCGCTGGTTGGGGGCAAGGCTGCCGGTCACCGCCATCTGGATCGCGATCGAGCTGAAATTGGCAAAGCCGCACAAAGCAAAGATCACGATTGCCTGGGTCTGCTGCGATAGATTGGCGGCCGCGCCCAGATCGATGAAGGCAACGAACTCGTTCAGCACCACTTTGGTGCCGAAGAGACCGCCTGCGACCATCGCCTCGGCCCAGTCCGCCGCGCCGAGCAAGAGGAACACCGGGGCAAAGACATAACCGAGGATCTTCTGGAACGAGAGGTTTTCAAACCCCAGCAGTCCGCCGATCTCGCCCAGAATCCCGTTGGCCAGCGCCACCAGCGCAACAAAGGCCAGCACCATGGCGCCTACCATCACTGCCAGCTTGACGCCGGTCTGTGCGCCCTGGGCGGCGGCCATGATCACGTTGGCGGGACGCTCCTCCTCATCGGGAATGACGATCTCGTCCGGCTCGACGATATGTGCGCCCTTAGGGTCGGGCATGATGATCTTGGCCATCAGGATCCCGCCGGGGGCCGACATGAACGCCGCGGCGACAAGGTAATCGATCCGGATTCCCATGCTGGCATAGGCCGCCAGGATCGTGCCCGCGACCCCGGCCATGCCTACGCTCATCAGGCAGAACAGCTGGCTGGGGGTCAACGCGGCCAGATAAGGCCGGATCACCAGCGGGCTTTCCGACTGGCCGACAAAGATGTTGGCCGCTGCCGAAAGGCTTTCGACCTTGCTGATCCCGGTCAGCTTTTCCAGCGCGCCGCCAACCCATTTGATCACCAGCTGCATGATACCCAGGTAATAGAGGACCGAGATTAACGCGGCGAAGAATATGATTACCGGCAGCGCGGCAATGGCAAAGGAATTGCCGCCGATATCCGGCTTGGCCAGCGGGCCGAAGATGAACTCGGTGCCCTTGCCGGCATAGGACAGCAGCGCCGAAACTCCCGCCGCGACCCCTTGCAGCGCGGCATTGCCCCACGGCACATAGAGCACCAAAGCGGCAAAGCCGGCCTGCAGCGCAAAGGCCGCCCCGACCACCCGCAGGCGGATCGCCTGGCGGTCTGATGAAAGCGCCACGGCAATGGCCAGGATCAGGGCTATGCCGATAAGGCTGAAAAGGTGCGGCATGGTGGCGAATGTCCCCCGATAATGCAGTCTTGCGGCGGAGTGGGAACGGCTTGGCGTGAACAGTCAAATCGCCTGGCCAGCAAGTTGTGGGTTCGGTCGGGACGGGGCATTTACATGCGCCGCCAGCGCGGTAAGCCTTGCCCGATGCAGAACCAAGCCCCCGCGATCCCGCGCTCGCTCTTTGTCCTTGCGATCCTTTACGGCGGCATGGTTCCGCTGGGTGGTTTCCTCGGAGCCAAGCAGGTGACCCTGGGGCCCCTCGCGGTTGAGGCCGGGATCTTTCCGTTTCTGACGCTGGTCGCGCTTTCGTCGGCCATTGCCGAACTGCATGGACCCGGCATTGCCAATCGGCTGGTCCGCTATGGCTTCATTCCGCTGGTCGTCGCCATCTTCTGGACCTTTCTGGTGGTTCGTCTGCCGACCGATCCGGGCATGTACGAACCGGCCAAGGAAGCCTTCCCGATCATCATGGCCCAGGGCGCGCGGATGATGGCCGCCGGGATCATTGCATACGGTGTGTCGGTCACCCTCAACATCTGGCTGTTTGACCGTTTGCGCAATGCGGTGGGGCGGTTTGCCGCGCTGCGCGGGTTCATTGCCGCTGCGCTTTCACAGATCGTCGATACGATCCTGTTCATCGGCATCAGTTTTTATGGAGTCCGCCCGATCATGGAGCTGATGGTCGGCCAGGCGATTGCCAAAGTGGTCCTGTCAGCCGTTCTGGTGCCGTTGATCGTGATGGTTGCAGTGCGGATCGGCAAGCGCCTTGATCAGCTGGCGGCCTAAAAAAACTTCAATTCTGCCGCAGGGGGGCTAAAGGGCGGCGATCATGCCGCACTCTGACGATCCCGCCCCAATGACGGCAATGCTTGCCAAGGCCGAAACGCTGGTCGAGGCGCTGCCCTATCTCCAGCGCTATGCCGGACGCACCTTCGTGGTGAAGTACGGCGGTCACGCCATGGGCGATCCCGATCTGGCGCACGATTTTGCGCAGGACGTGGTGTTGCTCAAGGCAGTCGGCATCAACCCGGTGGTGGTTCACGGCGGCGGGCCGCAAATCGGCGCGATGCTCAAGAAGCTGGGCGTCGAAAGCACCTTCGTCGATGGATTGCGAGTGACCGACAAGGCCACCGCCGAAGTGGCCGAAATGGTCCTTTCGGGCGCGATCAACAAGGAAATCGTCCGCTGGATCGCGGGTGCAGGCGGCAAGGCGATTGGCATTTCCGGCAAGGACGGCGGGCTGGTTACCGCGACCAAGGTGCAGCGCACCACCAAGGATCCCGGCAGCAATATCGAACAAGTGCTGGATCTTGGCTTCGTGGGTGAGCCGAAGGCGGTAGATAGCACGGTGATCAAGACGATTTCCGATGCCGGCATGATCCCGGTCATCGCCCCGATCGCGGTGGGCGAAGACGGCGAAACTTATAATATCAACGCGGATACCATGGCCGGCGCGATCGCGGCGGCGCTGGGCGCGGCGCGGCTGTTCCTGCTGACCGATGTTGCTGGCGTGCTGGACAAGGAGAAGCAACTGCTCACCGATCTGCGTCCCGCCGATATCGAACGTTTGCAAAGCGATGGCACGATCAGCGGCGGCATGATCCCCAAGCTGGAAACCTGCATCCACGCCGTTGAGGCGGGCTGCGAGGCAGCAGTGGTGCTCGATGGCCGGGTGCCGCACGCGATGTTGCTGGAAATCTTCACGCAGCGCGGCGCGGGAACCCTGATCCGGGCCTGATCGACTGCCGCATTGGCTTCATCGACGGGTGGCCATTGCCCCGCCCCCTTCACCTCGGCTATCAGCGCTGCATCAACTGGAACAAGGACGGGTCCCTTGATTGCTATCCTGGTCGGCGTGCTTTCGCTTCTGACGCAAGTCATCATCATGCTGGTGATCGTGCAGTTCGTGGTCGGATTGCTGTTCGCTTTCAACGTGATCAATCCGCACAATGAATTTGCCGGGGCGCTGTATCGCACCTGCAACATGCTGCTCGATCCGCTCCTGCGCCCGATCCAGAGGATCATGCCCGATACCCGGCCGCTTGATCTTTCGCCGATGGTGCTGATCATCGGCCTGTCGATCCTGCAGAACGTGCTGATCCGCGCTGCCAGCCAGGCGATGTGATGACGGCCGCGGTGATTGACGGCAAGGCCTTCGCCGAAGGCCTGCGCGCCCGCGTGGCGGATTATGCCGCCACCTTTGAGCAGAGCGCCGGGCGCAAGGCCGGGCTCGCCGTGGTGCTGGTGGGGGATGATCCGGCCAGCCAGGTCTATGTCGCGTCCAAGGCCCGGCAGACCGTGGCCTGCGGCATGGCCAGCTTTGAACACCGCCTGCCCGCCGATACAACGCAGGCCGATCTGATTGCGCTGGTTGACCGGCTGAACGCCGATGCTTCGGTCGATGGCATTCTGGTCCAGCTGCCGCTGCCCGCTCACCTGGACGAGCAGGCCGTGGTCGAACGGATCGATCCGGCCAAGGATGTCGATGGCCTTACTCCGATCAGCACCGGGCGGCTGGCGCTCGGCCTGCCAGGGCTGGTGCCCTGCACGCCGCTGGGTTCGCTGATGCTGCTGAAGGATCGGCTGGGTTCGCTCTCCGGCCTTGCTGCCGTGGTCATCGGCCGCTCGATCCTGGTTGGCAAGCCGATGGCGCAGCTGCTGCTGGCGGAAAACTGCACCGTGACCATCGCCCACAGCCGCACCCGCGATCTGCCCGATGTGGTGCGCCGCGCCGATATCGTGGTGGCGGCAGTCGGCCGTCCGGAAATGGTCCGGGGCGATTGGCTGAAGCCCGGCGCGGTGGTGATCGATGTCGGCATCAACCGCCTGCCCCCGGCTGAGGGCGAGGCCAAGGGCCGGCTGGTGGGCGATGTCGCCTATGCCGAGGCGATGGCCGTGGCCTCGGCCGTCACGCCGGTACCGGGTGGGGTCGGGCCGATGACCATCGCCGTGCTGCTGCGCAACGCGCTGGTCGCGGCGCATCGCAATGCCGGTGTGCCGCTGGCCGAAGGCGCGCTGTAAAACGCCAAGCTGGTCAGCTCGCTCACCCGGCGCTAGACAGGCAGGCATGAAACGCACGATTCTGTTGGGGCTTGCCCTGTCGTTCGCCGCCGTGCCGGCCCTGGCGCAGGATCGCCGCAATCAAGGCCCCGGCCATGCCGATCCCGGCGCCGTGGTGGCGGCGGAGATCGCCTTTGCCCAGCTGGCGGAGCAAAAGGGTCAGTGGACCGCCTTTCGCGAGACCGCAACCAGGGATGCGGTGATGTTCGTGCCGCAGATGACTTACGCGCAGGACTGGTTGAAAGACCGGACCAATCCCCCCCGGTCGGTCAAGTGGCAGCCGCATCAGGTCTGGTCGAGTTGTGATGGCACGCTGGCGGTCACCCGCGGCGCCTGGCAGCAGGGCGAAAAGACCGGCTATTTCACCACTGTGTGGCAGCGGCAGAAAAACGGCCGCTACAAATGGGTGCTCGATCAGGCCGAGGAGCTGCCGATGGCGCTCGATGCCCCAGACATGATCGTGGCCAGGGTGGCCGATTGCCCGCCCGGCTATACCGGGCGGCGGGGGCCGAAGATCCAGGACTTCAAGGGCAAGCTGCCCCCGCTCGATCCGGCTGGACGGCGCGGCCAGTCGCTTGACGGCACGCTGGAATGGGAAGTTGCTGTCGCTCCCTCGGGCGCGCGGCGGTTCGTGGTGATCATGCAGGCGGACGGTCAGCGCGTGACCGTACAGGACATGCAGGTAGAGGCACCCGCCCAGCCGTGATGTGGGAACTGTTCCTGTCTGCCTTCGTCACCCTGTTCGTGGTGATCGATCCCCCCGGTTGCGCCCCGATCTATGCCGGGTTGGTCAAGGGGGCAAGCCAACGCCAGGCAATTTCGATGGCAGTGCGCGCCACGGTCATCGCAACGCTGATCCTGCTGGTCTTTGCGCTGTTCGGGGAAAAGCTGCTGGGCGCGCTGCACATCGAACTCAACAGTTTCCGCATTGCCGGCGGGATCATGCTGTTCGTGATCGCCATGGACATGGTCTTCGAAAAGCGCACCCAGCGGCGCGAGGAGCGGGCCGAGAGGGTGCGTGAGGATCATGTCGAGGACGTTGCGGTCTTCCCGATGGCCATGCCGATGATTGCGGGCCCCGGTTCGATCGCCACGATCATGCTGCTGACCGCGCGGGCTGACGGGACCGAACAGACCCTGGTTGTTCTTGCGGCCATGGGCGCGGTATTGCTGCTGACCCTGTCCGCGCTGGTTGCGGCAGTGCCCTTGATGAAGCTGCTGGGTGCCCGGGTAGAGGCAGTGATTACCCGACTGCTTGGTGTGCTGCTGGCGGCGCTCGCCGCGCAGTATGTGATTGACGGAGTGAAGGCAGTGCTGCTTGCCGCGTAAGCGGAGTTGCGATGATGGCGGTTGAGCAGGCTCAGGCGGCCATGCGGCAGGCTTTCGTAAACGGCGGATCGGGCGCGATTGTCTCGTCCCTAGTCTGGTTTGCTGCGGTGACTGCCCTGATGCGGACGGACCATGCCGCAGCCTTTGCGGTGCTGTTCCTAGGTGGGATCCTCATTTTCCCAGTCGCCAGCCTGATCGAAAAGTTCGTCTTTCCGCTGGCGGCGATTGCTGTTGGCACTCGCTATCTGCCGTTCAAAACTGCCTGAGGCGATCGAGCCTGTTGGCTGCCGGGCACGGTGGTGACCATGATTGGTTGTGCCGGGATTTTGCTGGTTCAGGGCCAGGCGCTTGCCGTGATCCTGACCGTCGCTGTTGCCGAACTGGTCCTTGGCGTGGCCTTGACCCGCACGGGGATGCGTAACCCTATTGCAAGGTAACCTGCGGATCGTCGCTGTCGCGGCGGCTGAAAAACTGCATAAGCTGAACCAGCAATTCGCAGCGGGCGGACAGGCTTTCCGCTTCGAGCAGCGCCTGCTTTGCGGCAATATCGAACGGGACAATCTGACTGGTCCCGTTGATCAGTGATTGATCGTCCAGCCGTGTCACCGCTTCCCAATCCACGGCAAAGCCCTGATTGGCGGCAAAGCGCCGGGCCTCCCGCTCAAACCCGGCGCGTTCGACCGGCGACAGCGCCGGGGCGGGGTCTTCTTCGATCAGTTCGACCTCGATCTGGCGGAACGGGGTGGCAGTATCAAGTTCACGCAGCATCCGGAACCGGGCAATTCCCTCGAGCAGCAGGTTGAAACGTCCGTCCGGCAGGGCCTCGATCTGGTCGATTCGGCCAAGGCAGCCGATCGTGTAAAGCGGCGCACCTTCGATCGCTTGCTGCGGCTGGATCATTCCGATCCTCCGGTCGCGTGCCACCGCATCCTTCACCAGCGCGCGATAGCGCGGCTCGAAGATGTGCAGCGGCAACTGCATCCCCGGGAACAGGATCGCGCCAGGCAGCGGGAAGATCGAGACGCGCATGATCCGCTGCCGCTGCTTCAGCCGAACAGGATCAGTGACAGGCGTCGGCGCTGGGCGGCGACCCACGGGTCCTCCAGCCCCACCGCTTCGAAAATCTGCAACAGTTTGGCCTTGGCTGCGCCGTCCTGCCACTCACGATCGGCCGCGATCATCGCCAGCAGCGTCTCGGCCGCACCATCCCGGTTGCCGGCGGCAAAGGCTGCTTCGGCATAGGCCAGCTGTCCGGCCGGATTGTCAGGCGTGGCGGCGGCATGAAGCGCGGCCAGCTCGTCGTCGGCCGGCCGGCTCTTGGCCAGGTCCAGGGCAGCGCGCGCACGGGCCACGTCGGGATCGGCGATCAGCTCTGCGGGCAGGGCATCCAGAACCTTTTGGGCCTCGCTCACCTCGCCGAGCGCAGCCATGGCCCGGATCAACCCACCATAGGCCGCGCCACTGGCCGGATCAATCTCGGCAATTTGTGAGAAGATCGACGCCGCACGTTCCGCATCGCCGCCACTAAGCGCCTCTTCGCCCATCGCCAGCAGCGGAGCAATATCCTGCGCGGGCGTGCCGCCGGGCTTGATCGGCAGTTTGGCCAGCAGCTGGTCCAGCACGCCCTTCAGCTGCGATTCGCTGCGGGCATTCGTGAGGTCGGCCACCGGCTGGCCCTGGAAGATCGCATAGACCGTCGGGATCGAGCGGACCTGGAACTGTCCGGCAATGAAGCCTTCCTCATCAACATTGACCTTGGCCAGCACCACGCCCTTGTCGGCATAATCGGCTGCGACCTTTTCCAGCACCGGCGCCAGCGCCTTGCACGGGCCGCACCAGTCGGCCCAGAAATCCAGGATGACCAGGGCATTCATGGAAGGCTCGACCACGTTCTTGCGAAACCGGTCTACCGCCTTTTGCTCTTCCAGGTTCAGCCCCATGCTTGCCACGTCAAACTCCATCCGATCAGGTAATTGACCGCCAATGTGGGCCTTTCGCACGATTTGTGAAGGGATAAACCGCGCTTTCATGGCGAAGGCAATTTTCCCCTTGGCAAGGGCAGAACCCGGTGCTAACCGCGCGCCTCACCCCGGCCGTGGGCGCAAGGCGAACAGGGCTGTGAAACGTTCGAGCGGGCGTAGCTCAGGGGTAGAGCACAACCTTGCCAAGGTTGGGGTCGAGGGTTCGAATCCCTTCGCCCGCTCCAGTTCTCCCACCATTTCAGCGACTTCTTGCCTTTAGCCGTCGGACCCTAGGGAACTGGTAAGGTAACGCGATACCCCGTGTCGGGTTACCTCAAGACCGGAGCCCCGGCGGCCCTGTTCGGCCGCTTCTTGCTCAAAGCCGAAGCCGGTCTGCGAGCTGCACCCGGTCAGGTCCACAGTCTCCCCGGCCAATACGCGGTCATAGGCCTCTTGAAGCAGCTTCGGCTTCTCAGTCTTGGGGATGAACCGGAAGGTGCTGGCAGCGAGGGAGTCAAGGCGCTCCTGGAAGGCCATCCACGTCCGCCCCTCGGGCTCGGCAACCTGTCCGGCCGTGTTGGAGCCCGCGAAGATGTCAAGGACGGTATCGCCCGAGTCAGTCAGGAAGCGGATGATGAACTCGAGCAGCTTTGCAGGGAGCGAGCCGGATGAAGAGCGGCGCCAATGAGCTTGTAGCTAAAGACATAGGCACCGTTTGATTCGGTGTTGGGTATCGGGAGGGGGTTTGACGGGATGGTCCCGCCATTGTCCTTTGCGAAGCCGGCCCCAATGTCGTGGCCGGACGGCCAGACCATCGGCTTGTAGAGCTTGTCCGGGTCCTCGATCAGCTTCTTCATGCGATCAGAGTACGGGACCGCACCTTCGACACGTTCGCCTTCGGCCACCCTGTCTCCGAGAACAACTATAGGTTATTCACTGAGTCCTTGGCCCGGAGCTTGCGCTTGTTCACCCACTTGATGGGCGAAAGCAGCTTCGAGAGCAATCAGCAGCGCGAGAGTCTTCACGTTCTGCAAACGTCGCACACACTCGACCG
>JBKBSV010000132.1:0-4404 GCA_046291115.1 Novosphingobium sp.
GATGGGGCCCATGGCGAATTGTGCGGGATCCTGGCGATCAAGGCCGCGCTGGAAGCGCGCGGAGAGGATCGCACGGTCATCCTCGTGCCGGAAAGCGCCCATGGCACCAATCCGGCGTCGGCGGCCTTCGCCGGCTTCAGCGTGGAAAACATCCCCGCGACCGATGAAGGCCGGGTGGACGTTGCCGCTCTGAAGGCGCGGCTCGGGCCGGATGTGGCGGCGGTGATGATCACCAACCCCAACACCTGCGGGTTGTTCGAGAGGGACTTCCGCGAAATTGCCGATGCGGTTCATGCGGCGGGCGGATACGTCTATTGTGACGGGGCGAACTTCAACGCCATCGTCGGCAAGGTGCGCCCCGGCGATCTGGGCGTCGATGCGATGCACATCAACCTGCACAAGACCTTCTCCACCCCGCATGGCGGCGGCGGGCCGGGTTCCGGGCCAGTGGTGCTGTCCGCCGCGCTTTCGCCCTTTGCGCCGCTGCCCTACGTCAAGCGCGAGGGCGATGGTTCGCTGCGGCTGGTTGAGGAGGAAACCGCCGCCGAGGACCAGCCCGACAGCTTCGGCCGGATGACCGCCTTCCACGGCCAGATGGGCATGTTCACCCGCGCGCTGGCCTATATCCTCAGCCACGGGGCCGATGGCCTGAAGCAGGTGGCCGAGGACGCGGTGCTCAACGCCAATTACGTGCTGCGCAGCCTGGAAGGTGTGCTGGACGCGCCCTTCGCCCATTCCGGCCCCTGCATGCACGAGGCGCTGTTTACCGACCATGGCTTTGCCGAAGGGTTCTCGACGCTGGATGTGGCCAAGGAGCTGATCGACGAAGGGTTCCACCCGATGACGGTCTATTTCCCGCTGGTGGTCCACGGGGCGATGCTGATCGAGCCGACCGAAACCGAAAGCAAGGCCGCGCTCGATCAGTTCATCGGTGCGCTGCGTTCGGTCGCGCTCAGGGCCAGGCAGGGCGATCCCGCGCTCAAGAGCGCGCCGCATTTCGCCCCGCGTCGCCGGCTGGACGAGACCCAGGCCGCGCGCCGGCCGGTGCTGGCCTGGAAAGGCGATCTGACCGGAGCATAAGGCGATGTGGGATGGTCTGTTCGGACTGGTCAATACCCTGGCGATCGGCGGCTGGGCGGTCCTGGCCTTCCTGCCGCGCAAACCCCTGGCCCACAGTGCGGTCCTGTTCCTGGGGGTGGGGCTGCTCTGCCTGATCTATGCGGTGTGCTTCGCGCTGTTCCTGTCGGGCAGTGTCGATGTCGGCCAGCAGCCGGGCGGGGGGCAGCCGGGGATAGGCTCGATCACAGCGGTCCGCGCGCTGTTCATGTCCGATGCCGGGGTGGTGATCGGCTGGACGCATTACCTGGCGTTCGACCTGTTCACCGGGCTGTGGATCGCCCGTGATGCCGATGCCAAGGGCTTTTCGCGTCCGGTCCAGCTGCCGTTCCTGGCGATGACGTTCATCGCCGGGCCGATCGGCCTGCTGGCCTGGCTGGCGGTGCGCGAACGGCGCACCCGCCAGATCCACGGACGGGGCTGATCAGGCGCCCTGTTCGGCGGGCGGCGCTTCGTAATTGTCCTCGGTCAGGTCCAGCCGTTCGATCCGCGGGGTGGCCTCGCGCGTGCGCAGGCGGGTTCCGGTCTCGCCCCCATCGCTGACCCGCGCAGTCAGGGTATAGCGTTCGATCATGTAGAAGCCGGGCGTGCGGTCGCCGTCCTCGGCCTTGAGCGGGGCATAGACCCGGCGGGCGATGTTGGCGAGCACGGGCCTGGCCCATTCGTCGCGGCCCGATGAGCGCAGGATTTCCACGTCGGAAACCTTGCCGTCGCGGCCGATCCAGAAGCCGATGTCGACCCACTGGCCATAGGCATTGGTGGAAACCCGTGTCCACGAAGGGGGGGCGGCCTGTCCATCGGCCACCACGCTCTGGTTATCCTGGCGCACCAGCGGCTCGCTGTAGAGCAGGACCGGCCGGCTCACCCCGCCGCGCAAGGCGAATTCCCTGACCAGTTCGTCGGTCGAGCCGGACGATCCGTGCTTGCGGTCGGTCCGGGCGCGCAGCACCTTGGCGGCCAGCACGAATTCCTCGCCGCCGGGCAGCGGATTGTCGATCAGCAGCAACAGGCGCCTGTCCAGTTCCTTGCGGTTGGCCGGGGTCGGCTCGGCATCGAAGCGGACCCGCGCGAGGGTGGCCAGGCGGAAACGGGCAAAGCTGGCCACGCGGTGCTGCCCGGTGGCCAGCGCGCGCTGTTCGACGTCGCGGTAGATCCGCTCGGCCTCGTCCGGGAAGCCCAGCTTGGCGCGGCTGTCACCCACTTCGATATCGGCCACCAGGGTCCGGAAATCGTCGCTGCCGAAGCTGTCGCGCAGGGTGTTGCGCATGTCGAGCGTGGACAGCTGGTACTGGCGGCCTTCGCCCAGGTGTTCGGCCACCCGGCCATTGGCCCGCAGCAGGTCCGATACCGGCAGGGGATAGGCCTTGGCATGTTTGCGGTTGCGGCCGATCGAGGCGTTCAGCGTGCGCTGGGCGGACTTGTAATCGCCGGCCACGAACAGGTTCTCTGCATGGGCAACGCTGGCCTTGATATCTTCGTCCGGCGGGCACTTGCGCTTGAGGCAGGCTTCCAGGTCAGCCGCCGTTTCCGACAATGGTTTGCCCTTGACGACGATGTCCTGGGCCATGGCCGGGGCAGCCACGGCCAGAGCGGCAGTGGCGATAAGCAGGCTGGTCAACTTGTGCATGGGCCGTTCTCCGAAGAACCACCTGACGGGCTAACCGCCGATCGGCAAAGGACAAGCCGGCAATCGACGAACGCCTGCCTGCTGCCCGACCAGCGACGGGCAGCTATTTGGCGCTGTTGGTTGCGGTCGGGGCCAGCCGGCGGTGGTGCAGGTGTTCGCGCCAGGCGATGACCGCGCCGGCCACGATGATCAGCGGCGCGCCCAGCCACAGCGAGGAAGGCGGCACCTCGTTCCAGATCAGCCAGCCGAACAGGGTGGCCCAGACCAGCGAGGAATAGTCCATCACGCTGACACTGGCGACCTGGCCATACCGCAGGGCGGCGGTCAGCAGCAGCTGCCCGGCCAGCCCCAGCACGCCGCCGGTAGCCAGCAGGAACCATTGCCATGGCGTATGGGCACGGGCGAAGAACGGCAGGGCCAGCGCCAGCACCGGAGTGGAAAAGACCGCAAACCAGAACACGATCGAGAGCGATTCCTCGGTCCGCCCCAGATCGCGCACCTGGATCGAGATCAGGGCCACCATCAGCCCCGCGCCAAGGCCCACCGCCGCGCCGAGCGGCGGGATCGCCGCATGGCCGGGCTGGGTGATGATGACGATCCCGGCAAAGCCCAGCAGCACGGCCAGCCAGCGCACCGGTCCGGCCCGTTCCTTGAGCAGGAGCGCCGAAAGGATCACGGCAAAGACCGGGGTGGTGAAGCCGAAGGTGGTCGCCACCGCCAGCGGC
The DNA here is from genome assembly GCA_046291115.1 of Novosphingobium sp. GTDB lineage: Bacteria > Pseudomonadota > Alphaproteobacteria > Sphingomonadales > Sphingomonadaceae > Novosphingobium. The sequence goes on from JBKBSV010000132.1 coordinate 3,469, forward strand.
AGCAGCAGCGGCGCGCCGAAGGTCAAGAACATGCCGCTGAGGCCCAGCATCGCCCGGCGGCCGTGATCGGGCAGGCGCTGCGTCTTGAGGCGGTCCCACTGGCCGCGCGCGGCCACCCAGGCCAGGATCAGCAGGCCGGGGATCAGTTGCCGCCAGAACAGGATTTCCGGCAGGGCCACGCCGGTCTCGGCCGCGATTCTGACCACCATGACCAGGGTTGACAGCAGCAACACGGCCAGCAGGCGCAGGCCAAGCGCGTAGAGCGGCTTCTGGACAGGTTCCACCCCTTCGCTCTAACGGCAGGGAATGGTCTGGCAAGCAACGATCAGCGATTGGCTCGATCTGGCCTGGGTGCGATCAGCCCTGCTGGCCTTTGCCCTGGTCTGCCTGGCAGTGGTGGCCTGGCGCGGAGATCGGCGGCGGATGAGGCGCAGCGATGCCGATGCCGTCGGCGTGATGCCGTGGCGCGACATCGCTTTCTGGTCGGCCTTCGCGGCGTTCCTGGTGGCGGTGTTCGGGGTCTATTTCGTCTGAGCCGCCGGGCTTACAGGCAGGCTTCCAGAAAGGCCTGGTCGAACCCGAACTGGCGCGCCTTTTCCAGCGTATAGGGCCGCAGGCCCGACGAGCGGAACTCGCCGATGATCTTCCCGTCATCGCTTTCGTCGAGATATTCGAACTTGAACAACGTCTGGGTGACGATCACGTCGCCTTCCATCCCGATCACTTCGGTGATTTCCGTCGTGCGGCGCGAACCGTCGCGCAGGCGCTTGACCTGGACGATCAGGTCGACCGATTCGGCAATCTGGCGCGAGATGGCTTCCTTGGGGATCTTGATGTCCCCCATCAGGATCATGTTTTCCATGCGGCCCAGGCATTCGCGCGGGCTGTTGGCGTGCAGCGTGCACATCGAACCGTCGTGACCGGTGTTCATCGCGG
>JBKBSV010000027.1:0-24622 GCA_046291115.1 Novosphingobium sp.
GGCGGGGGCGGCGGGGGCGGCGGGGGCGGCGGGGGCGGCGGCGGAGCAGCCGGCTCACCGAAGTTGTAGCCCAGCGTCAGCAACAGCGAGTGCGAGCGGAACTTGGTGTCAAGCGCGGCACCGCGCGGCGAAACCAGCGCCACGTTGTCCTGATTGTAGAGGCGGTACTTCAGACCCAGATCGACCTTGCTGCTGACCGGGTAACGCAGGCCAGCGATAGCCTGCCAGGCAAAACCCGAATCCGAATCATCAACGAAGGTGAGCTGCGGGGTATCAACCAGAACCTTGACCCGCCCAATACCGGCGCCGCCGCCGACATAGGCCTGAAGGCCATCGTCATCGCCGAAGTCAAGCAAGCCGTTGAGCATGAAGCTCAGCGCGCTGGCATTGCCGTTGAGGTTCGCACCAGAAAAAGAGCTGGCAGCAGAGACGTTGAAGCCATCGGCCTTGGCGCGACGATAGCTCGCTTCGGCTTCGAGACGGAAACCGCCGAAGTCATAGCCGACAATGCCGCCAAGGTCATAGCCCACGGCAGTGTTCAGCGTGCCGAAGCCGGGGCTGACCAGGTTGAACATGTCTTCGATCAGGACGCCGCCAGCATCAGCTTCGACGTACCAGGAATCGTCACGGGCGAGGGCTGGCGTGGCAAGGGCCGTCGAGGCCAGCGCCATCCCAAGGACGAATTTGCGCATTATGGTTTTCCCCTTTTAGTAGGTTTGAGCCACCGAGTTGGGATTGTCTAACTGTATCGATTCCTGCGCGCAAGGTCTGTGGCCCGCCAACTGTTGCAAAATTGTCGCAAATTCTGGATCAAAGGGCATGAAATGGCCCGATTTTAGGGTCAATGGCAAAATCTCCCATCATCGGGGTGGTTCCGGCTCTGGGGAATCAGGGCGCCAGAATCACGCCGCCGGGATCACGCCGCCGGGATCACGCCAGCAGTCTCCAGCACCGCAATGATCGCGGCAATCGCCGCACGGGCTTCGGTATCAATCGTGGTTCCGCCGGTCGGCGGGTTGGGGCGGTCAGGTATTCGCCAGCCACCGGAAAAGCGCCATTCCTGGCCACTTGCACGGTCAAGCAGGCGCAGGCCGTCGACCGGCTCGGCGAAAAGCCAATTACCGCCTTGGCGGATGGCAATCTGCCCGTCATGACCCAGCCAGTCGCCGCTTGCTGCCGGGCCGATCAACCACGATTGGCCGTCAAGCGGTGCGGGCGGGGGACCGGCGGCTTCGCCCTCGATGGCCAGACACAGCAGGGCATCGAGCCGAGCCGCAGTTTCGTTGAGATAGCCTTCTTTCTGGGTCTGCCCTGCAAACAGTAAGGGCAAACCCAGCCGGGGCGTGCGCGAATCGAACAGGGGATCGGGCATTATGGTGCTACTCCGTTGGCAGTTTGGGCGGGGCGATCCGCAAAGGATCAGACAAGCCATGATCGCCGCGCTGGCGGATTTCGAACCAGCCGGCCGGAAGTGTCATCAGCAAGGCTTCGACCTGTCCTGGGGCAAAGGCCAGCTGCGGCACCGGGCTGGTCCAGCCCTGCATCGTGATGGTCGCGTCGCCGAAAGTGATCTCATAGGCTTCGGCCTGTTCGACCAGCGGAAGGTCGAAGCCGTCGTTCCAGACCCAGCCGCCCCGCGCGCGGCGGGTCCAGATCAGCAATCTGCCGCCGGCCGGCTGGTTGCGCCATCGGCCATGAACCGGGCTGAGCGGGCGCCGCCCGATCCCGCGTAGCCACACCGGGCTGGTGACAGGCCCGGCATCGGCCAGGCCGATCGCGGCGATCACGGCATCGGGGTTGGCTGCAATCGCCTCGCCCGCAAGCGGACTGCCGCTGCCATCCAGCAAGGCAAACGGCTCACCTGGCTGATGGGTAGCAATCGCGGCTTCAGTGCCGCCGCGGCCACGCCACAGGCCGGTCAGCCGCCAATCACCCTGGCCCAGCGCTTGAGCGTCGGCAAACTGGATGATCTCGTTACCCAGCAAGGCCCGGTTGGCGCCAAGCGCCAGCTGGCGCATCGTTGCGTTGCCGAGTGCGAGGTCAGCGCCGATCAGGTGCACGGTGACGCAGCCGTGGCGGTCGAACAGCAGCGGGTTCGCCGGTGCGAGCGCGGTCAGGCTGGTGCCGATCACCGTCCGGCTCCGTCCACTGGGACCAAGCGGCTCAAGCCCGCCGTCACCGCGATCGAGAAACAGGCTGGCCCCCGCCCAGCCCGGTGCGGACGAGGACGCAAGCGCAACGATCTGCGGTATCGCAGTGGTGGCCTGGCCGTCCCACGGCAGTTCGCAGACGACCAGCCCGGTCGGGCCGTTGGTCTGGTCGGGCGGTGGATTGACCCGGCCAGGATCGGCCGCATGGTCGGTGCCGGGTGACGCTGGGGCCAGTCTGACCAGCTGCAAATCGACCCCGTGATCGCGCCATTCCCATTCGCGGACCTGCCACAGGCCGGGGTGGCCGGGCAGCCGCACGGTGGATCCCGGCCGCAAGGCGGGATCAAGCTGGGTGACCCGCCAGGAAATGGTCTGCCGGTTCCAGTCGCTGCGCCTGGCTGCACGGTCGATCAGGGCGCGAGCGGCTCCGGCAGTCATTGCTGCGGGCAGTTCCAGCGTGCGCGGCTGCCCGGGACGAGGACGGCCGTGCGCCCGCTGGGCTCCCGGCTGGTAATCGCGCTCCGTATCGTAATAGCGCAGCAGCGCGACCGGGGCTTCGCTTTCCGGTCCGCGTTGGCGGACAAATCCGGTTTTGCCGCCGAAGTCGTCCTGGCTGGAGGATGTGGCGGCCTCGGGCAGGAGCAGGGCCGGACTATCGCGGCGATCGGGCAGGAAAGCGATACCCTCGCCGCCTGCATCGCAGTCGACCGGGAAGAGCGGGTCGAGCAGGGCGAGAGTCTCGGCCAGCGGACCCTCGCAGGACAAACCGGAAAGGCCCGTCAGCGGCACGGCGGAACTGTGCGCGCTCAGGACGCCGTCAGCCAGATCAGACAGCTGGAGCGGGAGTTCATCGGCGACCACTTCGAACGATAGCGAGGGGATGCGATTGCCGAAGTCGGCCAGTTGCAGGTCTTCGAACACCACATAGGCAAGGCCGCGATAGGCCGGACAGGTGGCGCCGCCCTCTGCTGCGGCGATCAGCGGATCGGGCTGCTGCTCGCCATTGCCCGGATGGAAGCGGAAGGTTCCGCCCACCTTCATATCCCCGGCCTCGCCACGCAGCAGTTTGCCATCGGCCCAGATCCGCCCGACCGAATGGAGGGGGCGGCTCGAAAGCGCCACGGCGAAACTGGCGGAATAGCTGTAACTGGTTACCGCCGGGCTGCCCTTGCTGCCGCTCCGGCTGTCCTTGCGTTCGACCAGGTCGGTCGCCCAGATGATCTGCCCGGCCACGCGCATCCGCCCGAAATGGCGCGGGATCGGCGCGCCATAGCTGGAGGTGCTGAGCCGCAATTCGCTCAGCCGCGGACCTTCGCGCCGGCCACCGCCTAGCAATCGGGTATCGACCGAACGGCCCAGCAGCGCGCCGATCGAGCCGCCGACCGGCCCGCCGATCAAGGTTCCGATCGCGCCAAGAACCAGGGTTGCCATTGGGAGTTTCCTTCAGCTTGGCGGAGACAGCCGCCAGTGGTGAACGATCCGGCCGTCCGGGATTTGCGGTTGGCAGACCACCCGGCGCAGCCCGGCATGGGCGTGGATCCAGCCGGAACCGGGCCCGGCAATAGCCAGGTGGAACTGTGCCGGACCCGGCACCAGCAGCACGACATCGCCAGGGTTGAACGGGCCATCGACAGCAGCGAAGCCGCAGCTTGCTGGGTCGGGCAGCCAAGGATGGAGACTGCTGATTCGCAAGGGATATCCGGCCGGCAAGGGCAGCGGCCGACCGATCGCCGCCATGGCCGCGCCGAGCAAGCCGATGCAATCCAGCCCGGTTTGCGGATCGCGGCCGTTAAGGCGAAACCGGGTGCCGACCAGCGCGGCGGCCGCCCCGGCCAAGGCCGCCCCGTTCATCCCGTGGGGGAGGGATAGCGCGTCACCAGATCATTGCCCGGCAGATGGGGCTCGCCCTGAAAGTTGATCGCATTGCCGAACCGGCTGGCGCAGGTCGCCAGGGTCCGGTCGCAGCCTTCGCGCAGCAGCACGCGGCTGCCGACCGGAACCGCCCGGTCAAGCGCCCGGTCCAGCGTCAGGGTTGCCCCGGCTTGGCTGGTAATCTCCATCGTCAGTCCGGCGTAGGGTCCGTCAAGCCAGCGCAGAAGTCCTCCGGTCAGCCCGTTCAGGGGCGCGGATGGCGCAAGGGTGAGCTGACCGGTCTCGACCTCGCTGGCGGCAACCGTCCCTTCATGGCTGAACCGCGCGGGAGAAAGGGTGCAGCCCGGCCCGCAAAACACGGCGCGGCAGCTGGGGCTGGTGCGCGGGACGGGATCGCGCTGCAGTTCGGCCTTGCCGCTTTCAAGCGTGGCGGTGAAAGCTCCGGCCTCTTCGCTGACCGTGCCGATCGAGCCGCGATAGACCAGATGCCGCTCAAGGCTGTCCCAGTCGACCAGTCCGATCAGCACTCGGGCTCCGTCGAACCGGCCATCGGCCAGATCCTGGGCAGCAATCGCGTCATGGCTGAGCGCGCCCTGCACTTCGGCACTGTCGGGATCGAACCCGGCTGAGCGGCGGATCGCTGAAGGGATCATGCCGGGGGCCGAGCGGTGCAGCACGCCGTCCAGCCACAGGTCGCGGTCATGGGTGGTGAAACCCAGCGTCACCCCATCGCGGCGGATCACCCGCCAGAAAGTGGCAACCGTTTCCAGCGGCTGGCTGAACCAGACCCGGCTCACGGCGTGTCCTCGCGGATCTCGATCACCGGCACGCTGGGGGCATCACCTGCGGCAAAGACTGCGCCGGATACTTCCAGCCGATCCTCGGCAAAGCGCACCGGCACATCAAACAGGAACCCGGCGCGCACTTCGGCCCCGGCGGCTGGCGGCAAATTCAGCCGGACAATTCCGCCCGGCTCAAGCGTGAAGGCAGCGGTCGGCGCGCCGTCCACGCTGACCAGCACGCTGCCGGGCTGCGGGCGGGTAATCCGGCGTATTTGCTCGGCGCCCTGCTCGCCATACCGTTTCACCAGCGGAAAATCAGCGCGCAGGCCATCGCCGGTGCCCAGCAACTGGTCGGTGGCGGTTGGTGCGCCGGTCATCGCATGGGAACTGAAATCGGACGGATCGCGCAGGCGAAACCCCCGCGCTGCTCCGCGCCGTGCCCGGAAGAAGGCGAGCAGCGTTCCCAGCTCTGCTTCTGAGCGGATGCCAGGGCCGACATCGAAGCGCAGCCGCGCGTCCGACCACAGACTGTTGCGGCGTTCGAAGCCGGAAGCGGTCACGGCTACGCTGGTCGAGAATTCGGGCATGACCGTTGCGTCGCGGCCCAGGGCCAGCGGATAGGGCACATCGTCGAAAGGCAGCATTTCGTCCTCGGGTTGGGTTTCGGGCAAGCGGACAAAACCGTCACGGCAGATCTGGGGCAGGGCCCAGACAAACCGCTCATGCGCCTGGCGGGCGGTGGCTTCGTCGATCCCGGCATCAATCCGCCGCCACAGGGCAGCATCGGCAGGATTCAGGACAAAGCCGGCCAGGTAATCGGTTTCTGCCGCCGGATAGCCCAACCGCGCGCCGGTTGCGGTATAGGCAGTGCGACGAAAGGCGTCGGCACCGCCCGTCAGCCAGTCATAGTCTTCCAGTTGCAGCCGGTCATAGGCCGGGCTGGCCCAGCCGCTCGGCAGATTGAGCCGCCCCGCTTCCGGCATGGCCGGATCAAGCACGCCGGGCAGGAATACCAGCAGCAATACTTCGGCCGCCGCCGGTGCCGCCGCCGCGCGCACCACATCGCGCAAGGCGGCGGTCGATGCGGCCAGCAGGGCTCCGGCCTGATCGAGCAGCGCGATCTGACCGGGGCTCAGCGGCTGGCGCAGATCGGTGATCGTAGCAGGATTGCCGCCCAGCGCGGCCTTCGCGGCAGTGTCATAGATACAGGGCCGGCCATCGGGCGTGACCCACCACCATGGCTCGCCAATCTGGAAACGGACCGGCACGCCGGCCTCTTCCATCAGCGCCACGAAGGCGGCGGCCACCCCTTGCAGCCAGCCCATCGCCGCGCTGCTGGCGGGTGAGAGCAGCGCCGAGGGCGGATCCCAGCCGGTCCGGGCCGGATCGCCATCGGCGGCGCGCTGCTGCCAGGCGGCAGGGCAATGCTGGGCCAGCAATTCATAGGACAGCGAGAGAATCGGCGAGAACCCTGCTGCCCTGGACTTGGCCAGGAACGCCCGGTGCCAGACCTCGGCCGGAGGGTTGAGCGGATCGCCCGAACCCGGCACCAGAAAAGCCCCACCCTGCGCGGTGAGCCGCATGTAGTGGCTCATGCCGACATAGTGCAGCAGGCTGCCGCGATAGCCCAGTTGCCGTGCGGCGCGGATCAGCCGGTCCGGGGTCTGGTTGGTGCAGTCGTCATAGGCGGTGGCGATCGCAAGGCCATGCGGCGGGACGATCACATCCCCGATCTCCAGCATGGCATGTTGGCCCTCGCAGCGGATTTCGCTGAGTTCGGCCCAGCCTTCGACCGGGGCCGGCAGTGCTACCGTGCTGTTCGCAACATAGCCCGGCGCGACCAGCGAGATGAACATCCGGTCGATGTCCGCCGGGTGGACCGGATCCGCCTCGCCCGGCAGCAGAAAGCCTCCGGCCAGAGCGCTGAAATCGAGCTGGATCAGTGCGTCGTTGGCAGAGCCTTGCGCATAGTTCCACAACCGCACGTACCAGGTCCGCGCCGCCCCGGCGGCGTCGCGGCCCTCGATGGTCAGGACCGGACCATTGACGGCATCGAGCGCGATTACCCCGCCCGAACGCCAGCGGAACGTCAGCCGGGTGCGGGCATAATCGCGGTTGGTGGCATAGGCCAGCAACGGGTGGTCGATGCGATCGACGCTGTCCCAGATCACGCCGGCAAGATCGCCTTCGCGCAGGAACACCGCATCGACGCGCAGGGCATCGGCCGCCGGGCAAGTCAGCGCGGCCATCATCGGGCGGGGAAAGTTGACCGTCCAGAAGCGCGGATCGAAGCGCTGGATCCAGTCCGAATCCTGCCCTTCGCGCCGGGCGGCAAGCCAGAAGGCCATCGCGGTTCTCCTCAAACTTCGCTCAGCGCGCGGCGCACCGCGCTGGCAACCTGGCGGCTGGAGCGTTGCAAGGCCTGCGGCGCGCTGGTCCCGGCCGGGGCGGCGATGGTGATGTTGATTTTCACATCGCGCCGCGCGCCGCCAAGGTTGGCTTCAACCCGACCGGCGCTGGTCGGCACGAACAGTTCCGGCCCCCGCTCGCCAACCAGGATTGGTCGTCCGGGTGCGACCGGGCCGCCGGTGGCGCGGCCCGGCAGGCCAAGGATCGACCCGATCAGCCCGCCAAGGTTGAGGAACGAGGCCAGCCCGCCGCCCGAGGTGCCGGAGCCGAGCAGATTGGTGAGGGCCTGGCTGGCGATCTGGTCGATCACGCCCAGCGCAATCCGCCGCAGGTCCTCGAACCCCAGGCTGCCTTTGCGGATGGCGGACAGCAGGCCGCGTTCCAGCACGGTTCCGGCCCGCTCGAACCCTTCGAGCAGGCCGGAATCGAATGTGCTGCGCATCGCCGCGACATCCTCGGCAAAGCCCCGGGTATTGGCCCGCACGTCGATCAGCAGGCTATCGACCGGATCGGTCATGGTTCACGCTCCATCATGCGGGCAAGCTCGCCACGGGTGATGCCTGCCCCGCGGGGTGGGCCTGGCGAGAGGATTGCGGCCAGCTCGGCCGGGGTCGCGGCCCAGAACTCGGCCGGCCGCCAGCCGAGCAGCTGCGCGGCAAGGGCCGAGAGGCGCAGCGCGCCGGGGCCAAAGCGTTCGGTCACGGTCCGGCCGGTTCGGTGCGGCCCTGCAGGATCTGGCCCAGCAGCACGCGCAGCGGCTTGCTGGCTTCGGCCAGACCCATGGCCAGCACCGCCTCGCCCACCATGTCGCGGCTCAGACCCTCGCGATGGTCGAGGCAGTGCCAGAACAGCGCGGTCAGTTCGGCCAGTTTCAGCTGCCCCGCCCCAGCGCGCTCTACCAGCGCGAAGAGTGGGCCCAGGTCTTCCTCGGCCGCGACCAGCGCGGCGAAACTGGGGCGGAGCAGGCGCGGCGCACCGGCCAGGGGGATACTGGCTTCGCCGCGAAACGGATTGGCAGACTGGCTCATGCGCTGGTCACCGCACCAGAGCTTTCCAGGCTGAGCGTGTAATTGCGCTCGCCATTGAAATCGCCGGAATAGTCCAGCTTCTGGACCAGGAAGCGGCCGCGCAGCTTTTCCCCGTCTTCAAAACTCAGTTCGTAATCGTCGAGCGTGCCGTTCATGGCATTGGCGCGGACCTGGGCCTCGGCGGCACTGCCGAGGAAGATCCCGGCGGCGCTGACCGAGACCGAGCGGACCCCTGCGCCGGACAGGATCTCGCGCCAGCCGCCGCTTTCCTTGCTGGTGATCACCACCGGATCGCCGGCGATCGACATCTGGGTGGTGCGCAGGCCCGCAACGGTGCGGTAGACCGGCGGGCTTGCCCCGTCGGAAATCTTGAGCAGGAAGGCGCTGCCTTTCTGGGCGGTCATGGCGGTTCTCCTTGTTGGGTTGCGCCCATGACTTGCGTCACGGGGACTTCCGTCACGGGCTTGGCATCACCGATTCGGCTCCCCCGGCCCAACCAGCCACCGGGTATCCTGATCGGGGGGTGGGGGGTGGTTCGGCCGGGGGAGCCGGCCGGTGATGCCTTCAGATGTCAGTCGGAACGGGCTTCACTCGGCCAGCACTCGAAACCGGTACTCGATCAGCACGGCCCGCGTGTTGGCGCTGCGCTGTTCGGCGCGGGCGCGCAGGAACCGGGTGGTGACGATCCGGAAGCCGGACTGGTCTTGCGGCATGGCGGCGATGCGGGCTTCGATCGCGCCGACCAGACTGGCGGCGCTGCCCGGCCGGTCGCCCCGGCAATGCAGTTCCAGCGCAATGCGGATTTCGCGGCCTTCGCGGTCCTTGGCGCTCCAGTCGGCGCTGGCGCTGGCAGCGATGGCCAGCCACGGCAGCGCGGTGCGGCCCGGCGCTTCCTCGACTATGGCGTTCAGCTGTCCGGCCAGCGCGGGATCGGCCTGGAGCCAGGCGACAAGCGCGGCGCGCAAGGCGATTTCCATCGGATCAGTCCTTTCCGAACAAGGGCCAGACCAGCCGCGCATCGCGCCACGCCCGGGTGGAATCGCGGCGGGTGCGGGCGGCGGCTTCGCCGAGCAGGCGGGCCCGGTCGATCAGCTGCGGGATCAGCGCGGCAAAGGGGCTGGGGTTCATGCCAGCCGCGGCCTACGCCAGGGCCGCCACAGTGCGGCAACGGCAGCCGGGGGCAAGGCGCTGGCAGCCTCGCCCTCCCGCTCGCGGTAGTGGAAGGCGGCAAGGCGCAGCACCCCGTGGCGCAGGCCATCGGGCAGGCTGGCCCAGTCCGCGGCCAGCCCGGCGGTAAAGCGAACGGCGATCCGCCCGGCCGCACCGGGGTTGGTGACCAGCACGCGCCCGCCGCCATCGGCATCGAGTTCGATTGCATAGTTCTGCACCGGCAGGGCAAAACGCGCGCCTTCGGCGGGCAGGCCGTCAACGGCGGTGATCGCTTCAACCGGCCGCGTGCCGAGCGCCTGCCAGCTTGAGGATACCGGCAGCAGTTCCTCGCAGTCTTGCTGCAGGGGCATGGTGCCGGTGAAAGCTTCGCACATTTCGAGTGCCGCCCGCAGCAGCGCGGTCAATTGGGCATCGTCGGCAGAGGTGGTGATGCCGAGCCAGTCCTTCAGCTCGGCGAGCGCCGCGGGGGCAAGCACCGCAGGCGTGACAATGGCCCGCTTCATGGCGGTCTCCGGGTTGTTTGTTGGGATGGTTTGCCGCCTTGCGGCGGAGCCGGCACTGCCTTCGGGGGCCGGATTTATCCGACCCCCGAAGGACGCGCTCAGACCGAGACCTTGAGCAGCTTGATCGCGTCGCTATCCAGCACCTGACCGCCGATGCGCCGGGTCGCATAGAAGTTGACGAACGGCTTGTTGGTGAACGGATCGCGCAGGATCGTCGTCTCCTTGCGCTCGACAATCAGGTAACCGCTGCGGAAATTGCCGAAGGCAATCGGAAAAGCGTTGGCTGCCACGTCAGGCATGTCCTCCGCCTCGATAACCGGATAGCCCAGCAGCCGAGCCGGCTGGCCGTCCATGATCCCCGGCTGCCACAGGAACGAGCCATCGGCGGCCTTGAACTTGCGGACCGTGGCCAGCGTCTTGGAATTCATCACGAAGCAGGCCCCTTGGCGGTGCGCCGCTTTCAGCGAATGGACCAGGTCGATCAGTTTCAGCTCCGGATTGGCATCAAACGCGCTGGCATTGCCGGTCACGGTGAACTGGAGCGTGCCGAACGGGCGGGTGGCATCGGCGGCATTGCTGGTCGGCGCGGAGAGGAACCCGCGCGGCTGGTTGGTGCCGGTGCCGCTGATGAAGGCGGTGCCTTCGGCCTTGGCGAATTCGGCGGCGATCTCACCGGCCAGCCATTCTTCCAGGTTGAACGCGGTATCGTCGAGCATCGCCTGGCTGGCCGCCGGGTTGGCATAGAGCTCGCCCATCGGCGGGGCGATCTCGTTGAACTTGGCCGTGCCGGTTTCCGGCCGGGCGGCGGTTTCACTGACCCAGCCAGAGGCAGTTCCGGTCGAGCTGACCAGCTTGCGATAGCCCGAAGTGCCGACCTGCACGACCTGGGCGATCGCACGGATCGGGCTGATTGTCTTGAGCTGCGCGGCGATTGCCGCATCGATCTCGCGCGGGATGGCATAGCCGCCATCGGCCAGCACCCCGGTGGTGAAGGACTTCAGTTCCGTCTCGCGGCCATGGCGCAGGTAGCCATCGACAAAGCCCTTCAGTTCCGGGCTGGCGGTAGCGCTGCCGCCGATCGCCGGACGGGCGGCGGCCCGGCTGACCTTGTCGAGCCGCGACTTCACTTCATCGACATCAGAGCGCAGCGCCGACAGCGCCTGTTCGGCGGCATCCTGGCGAGCGACGAGATCGAACGAAGCATCGAGCGCGTCGGTCAGCGCGGGGGCGGGCATTTCATTATCCATGGGGCACTTCCCTTTCACGAAAAAGGCCGCCCCGCGGGCGGCCGGAGATGGGTGTTTCAGGCGACGAGATGAACCCGCGCGCCGTGCTGCATCGGGTGGGTGACCAGGCTGACCTCGAACAGGTCGATATCGGTCAGGTCGCGGCCCGCTTCGCTGCGGGTAAAGCCACGGGCCCGGTAGCCGAACGACAGGCCGGTCACCGCCCCGCGCTTCAGCGCGGCGGCCGCACCGCCTGCGGGGTTGTCGATCATGGCGACGACGCGCAGGCCGCGGCGGTCCTCGGCCACACTCTCGACCCAGCCGATCCGCTGATCCGGGCGGTGCTGCCAGAACAGCGGCAACGGCTCCCGCCGCTCGGCCAGGGTCCGGGCAAAGGCGCCGGGCAGGATCGCGTCGCGCCCGGCATCACGCTTGCCGAACAGGGCGGCATAGCCGGCAAAACGCAGCGTCACTTGAGCAGTCCCGTCGCGCCGGTGCGGATCGCGATGCCCAGCAGCAGCAGCGCCAGCGCCCCGCGCACCAGCCAGGTCACGGCGGCCTGCCACGCGCCGCGCTTGGCATCGCGCCAGGCCTGAAGCAGCTGGCGCAGTTCGGACAGGTCGGAATGGGCGGTCGGATCGTCCAGTCCCATGCGATTGAGGACGCGCTCCGCGCCCAGCTCGCTCGCTTCCTCGATGATCGCGCGCAGCGTCACCAGCTCGGCGCCCTGGTCCTCGGCCTGGGCGACCAGGCGGGCGACCATTTCATCACGGTTCATGCTTTGTTCCCTTCATCGGCGGGCGCCAGGCCCAGCAGTGCGCGTTTTTCCGCATCGCTGAGGAACCCGGCCGCTCCGACCTGGGCCCACAGCCGTTCGCGGTCCTCGGACAGGGCCGGGATCCGGTCGAGGTCCACCGCCAGGCGCTGGTCCGGGAACCAGGTCTGCAGACCTTCGGTCAGCGCCGAGAGGATCTTGGCCGCCAGCGGCAGCAGGGTCAGCCGCCACAGCGCGCGGTTGGCCTCGCGGTAATTGGCATAGGTGGCGTCTCCCGGAAGGCCGAGCAGCATCGGCGGCACGCCAAAGGCAATCGCGATATCGCGCGCGGCCGCCGCTTTCAGCTCGGCAAAGTCCATGTCGGCGGGCGAGAGGCTGAGCGCCTGCCATTTGAGGCCGCCTTCCAGCAGCAGCGGCCGCCCGGCATTGGCATGGCCGGCATAGGCCGCGCTCAGTTCCTGCTTCAGCCGCTCGAACTGGTCGGCGGTCAGCCCCGCGCCGTCGCCCGGATCATAGACCAGCGCACCACTGGGCCGCGCCGCGTTCTCCAGCAGCTGGCGGTTCCAGGCCGCCGCTGCGTTGTGGGTCAGCACCGCTTCCTCGGCCGCAGCCAGGCAGCCCACGCCGTAGTGATCGTCAGCCGGGTGATAGGCCTTGATGTGGATGATGTTGGGGCTGGCGTCCTCGTCCAGCACCGGGATGGTCAGGGTGCTGTCCCCGACCTTGTAGGCATAGGCGGTCGGCCAGCCATCGCTCCCCGCAATCACGCTGACCCGCTCGGGCCTGAGCGCAAACAGCTCGACCGGATGCCCGGCCCCGTCCTTGATCACCTGGACATAAGCATTGCCGTTGAGCAGCAGCTGGCTGCTGAGCGTTTCCAGCAGCGATTGCCCGGCACTGGTCGCCGTGACCAGCGCCGCCAGCCGCGGATCACAGGGCAGCAAGGGCGCGCCGCCGATCCCTTCGGCAACCAGCCGCACGCTGCGCTGCGCCACCGGATTGTCGATATAGCCGCGCCGCACCGCCCGGCCATAGTCGAACGGCGCCCTGGCGCTGCCCGCGGCGAAGAACCAGGGTGAAAGCAGGGTGCGGCCCAGCGGCACGCGTGAATGCGCCCCGCCCTTGAAGGCGGAGGCCAGGGTTTGCAGGAAGGACATGGTTTCCCTTTCGGTTCACAACTTGGCGAGCGAGACGCGCGGATCGCCCCTCCGCCCCAGCACCAGTTCCGTCAGCGCCCATACGCAGGCATCGGCGCGGTCGGGCGATCGGCCGGGGCCTTCATACCCGCCGCCGGCCATCAAGCCGCAGAGCTGGTCTTCCAGTGCCGGGAACAGGCCGCTGTGGCGGACGCGGCCGGCTTCATAAAGCGCGGCGACCGGTTCGGCGCGGGCGGTCTTGCCGTGGCGGGCGTGGACCAGTTTGAGCGGCAGCGAAATGGCAGCGGCGCGCAGCACGGCGGCAACCATCTCGCCGCCCTGGTTGGCTTCGGCCACCACCCGGTCGGCGCGCCATTTGGCCGCCGCCGTGGCGACGGCGCGGGCCCACTTTTCCGGGCTGGCTTTCTCCACGCTGCAATCGGCCAGCACGCGGGCGAGGCCGTCCTCGCCCAATGCACAGACCACGATCCCGCAGGCATCGCCGCCGGAGGAGGCCGGGGGATCAACCCCGATCACCACCCGCACCGGCGGACAGGGCGCAGCGTTTTCGCGGCAGGCCTCAAGCAGCGCGCGGGTCCACAGCGCGCCTTCGAGGTCCTGCAACAGCTCGCCGTCCAGTTCCTGCCGACCCAGCGCGCTCCGGCCGAATTCCCGGCGCATCGCCGCCAGATAGCGCGGCGGCAGGTTCTTCCGGTTGTCCTCGGTCCGGCCGCGAGTGATCGCCACTTCCGGGTGGTCGATCAGCCGCAGCAGCAGCGGAACGGCGCGCGGGGTAGTGGTTGCCACCACTTGCGGGTGGCTGCCCAGCCGCAGGCCGAGCAGCAGGTTGTCCCACGCGGCCAGGGCTTTCCCGCCGCTATTGTCCCACTTGGCAATCTCGTCGCACCAGGCGTGGCTGTGCTGCGGCCCGCGCAAGCTTTCTGCCTCGCCGGCGGAATAGAGCATGGCCCGCCCGCCGCCCGGCCAGTGCAACTGGCGCTTGGACGGTTCGAACCGGGGCTTCTTGCCGTGCGGGGCAATGGCGAGCAGGCCGCTTTCGCCTTCCACCATCACGCTGCGCACTTCGCCCAGCGATGCTCCAACCAGCGCGATCCGCGCTTCGGGATCGGCCTCGGCCCGGGCGCGGACCCATTCGGCCCCGGCGCGGGTCGTGCCCAACCCGCGCACGGCCAGGATCAGCCAGGCCAGCCAGTCGCCTTCGGGCGGCAGCTGCCCCTGATGGGCCCACAGCTGCCAATAGCGCCGCAAGGGCCGCTTCTGGCTCTCGCTCATCCGCTCCAGCAGGGCGTGGCGCTGTGCTTCCTCGGTGGCAAGCAGAGTGGCCGCCAGGGCGGCATCACGCTTGCCCATCGGCCCGGTCCGAATCATCCGGCAAAGGCGTTTCGGCGGAACCCGCGCGCATCTCGGCGATCATCGCCTCGATCGAATCGAGTGCCGCCTGTTCGTCTTCGTCCTCTGCCGCGGCGCGGCTCTGGGCCACCGACTGGCGGTGCAGGGTCAAGAGGCGGATCGCGCTGGCCACATCCATCCTGTGGTCCGGGCTGGGGTTGCGGAGATAGGCGAGGAGGTCCATTTCCAGATCCCGGTATCCTTCGGCCAGCGCCGCATCCCAGGCCCGGGCAAAGTCGGCGTCCTGCTTGCGGGTGCGATAGGCCCGGCTTGGCGCAACCCTGGCATAGGCCGCTGCCGCCCTGACATTGGATGTCTGAACCAGGTGCTCAAGAAAATAGACCCGCCAGTGGCCAGTGCCGGGCCGGTCACCTTCCGCGCGGGCGCGATTGGTGACACGCACCTGCGGCTTCTTCTTCCGGGCGGCAGCTGTCTTGCGGGC
Source organism: Novosphingobium sp. (assembly GCA_046291115.1). GTDB lineage: Bacteria > Pseudomonadota > Alphaproteobacteria > Sphingomonadales > Sphingomonadaceae > Novosphingobium. The sequence continues at coordinate 14,904 of JBKBSV010000027.1, forward strand.
ACGCGGCTGGGCCGGCGGCGCCGAAGGGGCCGTGGACATGGGGCATGCTCCTGAAAAGGGGGGAGGCGGAGCCGATCGGGGCCAGGCCCGGCGAATCGGTCTATCGCGATGTTCTATGTTTGTGCCATATAAGCGTTACACTGTCAAGCCCGAATAACCAAATAGGTTATATTGGCCGGATGCTTGTGGCTTGGCGCGTTGGGCTCTAAGCAGGCCGCCGCCAAACAGCCTGACCGAGGGGTAAGAATGCTGCGCCGCCTTTATGACTGGACCATGGCCAAGGCGGTCCATCCCCATGCCGAATGGTGGCTGGCGCTGTTCTGTTTTGTCGAAGCCAGCTTCTTCCCGATCCCGCCGCACCCGCTGCTCGGCATCATGTGCCTGGCCGAACCGAAGAAGGCGATCCGCTTTGCGATGATCGCCACCTTCGCTTCGGTTGCCGGGGGGATGCTGGGCTATGCGATCGGCTATGGCCTTTACGATACCCTCGGCACGCAGATCCTCGCCGCACTGGGCCTGACCGAAAGCTTCCCCAAGGCGGCCTGCTATCTCAACGAATACGGTTTCTGGATCTTCGTGGCCAAGGGCGCGACGCCGATCCCGTTCAAGCTGCTGACCATCACCGCCGGGTTCATCGGCATGGACCTGATGCGTTTCATTGCCGGGTCGATCATCTCGCGTTCGATCTCGTTCCTGGTGGTCGGGGTGCTGTTCCGCCTGTTCGGCGCGCCGATCAAGGCCTTTATCGACAAGTACCTGGGCGTGGCCACCGCCGGCTTCGTGGCGCTGGTGCTGGCTGGCTTTGCCGCGATCACCCTGCTGGGTGGGGGCGGGGACAAGGCCGGGCACAAGTGCGATGCCGTAACCCATGTAGAGGCGATCAAGTGAGCCGGCTGCACCTGTTTCACTGCGCCGATGCCCGTTCGTTCCGTGCGCTTTGGGCGCTGGAGGAGCTGGGGCTGGACTATGACCTGACGCTGATGCCCTTCCCGCCGCGCTTCCGCTTTGCAGGCTACCGCGATGTCAATCCGCTCGGCACGGTGCCGGCGCTGATCGCCGATGGCGCGTTGATGACTGAAAGCAGCGCGATCCCGCATTTCCTGGCCACCCGCTATGGCCCGTCGGACCTGGCCGTGATGGCGGATGAACCCGACTATGCCCGCTACCTCAATTTCCTGTTCATGGGCGAGGCGACGCTGACTTTCCCGCAGACGATCCACCTGCGCTACACCCGGCTGGAGCCGCCCGAGCGGCGGGTGAGCCAAGCGGCCGAGGACTATGCCCAGTGGTTCGGCTCGCGCCTCAAGAACGCGGAAGGGATGATGCACGGTGAATTTGCCGCTGCCGGCCGCTTCACCATGGCCGATGTCTCGGTCGGCTATGCAGTGATGCTGGCGCTGTCGATCGGGCTGGACGAACAGGTCACCCCCGGCATGGCCGCCTATCTGGAGCGGCTGAGCCGGCGCGACGGCTTCCGCCGGGCCAAGGACAAGCAGGCGGCCGGGCCGAGCGCGGTCTAACCGCGCGCCGCCACCTTGCGCAGCCCGGCCGGATCGCGGACCGTGATCGTGCCATAGCTGCGCCGGATCAGCCCGGCTGCTTCCCACGCCTTGAGCTGCAGGTTGACCGTCATTCGCGAAACCCCGGCCAGTTCGGCCAGGTCCTGCTGGGTCAGGCGCAGCGGGATGCCATCGCCGCCCAGGGCCGCCAGCAGCGACGCCATGCGCGATTCGGCCCCTTCGCCGCGCATCGCCACCAGGGTCTGCAACGAAAACTGCAATTGATCGCCCAGCAGCGCCAGCAGGCGGCGCATCGTTTCGGGATGGCTGTCCAGCACGGCATCGAACCGGGCGGCGTCGATCCACAGCAGCTCGGTAGCTTCATCCGCCACGGCATCGAGCGCGCGCGGGGCGCGGCGCAGCAGGGCCAGCTCGCCCCAGCTTTCCCCCAGCCCCAGCAGCGACAGGACGATGAACTTGCCGCCGGCGCTGAACTGCCCCACCCGGACTCGGCCGCTGCGGATGATCCAGCACCCGGCGGCATCCTCGCCGCGCTGCTGGATGATCTGCCGGGCTGCAAAGCTTTTGGGAATCGCACGGTCCAGAAACGGCGCCAGCTGCGCTTCGTCCAGCCCGGCCAGCAGCGAGGCGTGGAGCGGATTGCGCAAGGATTGTAAGAAAATGGACATTCTCTCGCCGCTTCATGTGCTACGCACCAGCCCTGATAACACATGGGAGAGCGGCCGTCATGCCAACCGAGAACTGGGTCATCGTCGGGATCTTCGCGGCTTTCGCCTTGCTGGAACTGGTCCGTTCCAACCTGCTGCACAAGCGGGAACAGACCCGCGACGACTGGATTGTCGAACTGGTCAGCACCATCATCTTGCTGGCCGTGACCCAGCCGCTGATCCTGCTGGCGGTGGACCGGATGCTGGGCGCCTGGCAGCCGGACTGGCGCGGGGCGCTGGCGGGGCTCAACGTGCTGGCCGCGATCGGCCTGTTCCTCGTCTTCGATGACATGATGCAGTACTGGTGGCACCGGGCTTAGCACTCCACCTACTGGCTCTACAACCTGCACCGCGCCCACCACAACGCCCGCTATATGAGCGTGCGGCTCGTTTACCGGAACAACCTGTTCTATTACGCGATGATGCCGGGGATCTGGCTCTCGGCGGTGCTGGTCTATCTCGGGCTGGGCTGGGTCTATGCCGGCTATATCGTCGTCAAGCTGCTGGTGGTCACCGCGGCGCACAGCGATGTTGCCTGGGACCGGCCGCTCTACCGGATCAAGGCGCTGTCGCCGGTGATGTGGCTGGTCGAACGGACGATCTCGACGCCTTCCACCCACCACATGCACCACGGCCGCCACGCGGATGATCCGGCGGTCAATTACAAGGGCAACTACGGGAACCTGCTGTTCCTGTGGGACGTGTTGTTCGGCACCGCGAAGATCACCCGCTCCTATCCGCAGAGCTACGGGGTGGAAAACCTGCCGCCGGCCCATTTCGGCCAGCAGCTGGCCTGGCCGCTGGTGCCGGAAAACAAGGTGATGGAACCGGAGGCCGAAGCCCGGCCTAGTCGCGCCTGACCGGCACCGTGTAGTTGAGGCCCAGCCGCCCGCCATCGGGGTAGATCGTCTGGCCGGTGACATAGCTGCTCTCGTTGCTGGCCAGGAACACGGCGATGGCGGCGACCTCTTCCGGCTTTCCGCAGCGGCCGAGGGGCGTGCGCGACAGGATCCGCTCTTCGGCGGCGCGGTCGTTCATGATGCCTTTCAGCATGTCGGTCATGATCGATCCGGGCCCGATCGCGTTGACGCGGATGCCTTTGGGTGCAAGTGCCAATGCGGTTACATTGGTCAGCTGCTTAAGTGCCCCTTTGGATATGGCGTAGGCGATCTGGTTGGGGATGGCGAGCACCGCGTTAACACTGCTCATGTTCACGATTGCCGCGCCTTGAACCATCAGCCGCGCCGCTGCCTGGGTTGCCCACAGCGCCGATTTGAGATTGACCGCCATGACCCGGTCAAAATCCTCCTCGGTCAGCTCGTCCAGCTCGGCCGCATGGGTGATCCCGGCGTTGTTGACCAGCACGTCAAGACCGCCCCAGCGGGCCTCGACCCGTTCGAAAAGCCGCGTGATTTCAGCCTTCTGGGCGACATCGCAGACCAGGCCTTCCTGTCCGAGGTTCGCAGCGGTGGCCGCCAGCCTGTCACCGTCGATATCGGCCAGCAGCAGATCCGCTCCTTCGGCCGCGAAGGCCCGGGCAATCGCCGCGCCGATTCCCTGCGCCGCCCCGGTAATCACTGCCCGTCTGCCCGCCAGCCGCCCGCTCACCGCCAGCCGCCCGCTCACCGCCGCCGCCCGATTTTCGCCTCAGCCGCGGCGATCGCCGCTTCCGCCACCGGCCGCATAGCCGCATAGCCGGCGGCATTGGGGTGCACGCCATCAGGCCCGAACTCCGGCCGAAGCTCGCCGTTCGGGCCGGCCAGCACGGCATGGTAATCGGCATAGACTGCGCCGCGCTCTGCCGCGTAACTCCGCAGCCAGGCGTTGAGCGAGGCAATCCACGGCGCGGGCTGCAAGGCCGGGCTCCAGCCGAACCGGTCGGCCGGCAGGATCGAGGCCAGGATCACCGCGATGTCGTTAGCCTCGGCCAAGCCGACCATGGCCCGAATCGTATTCTGGTAAGCCTCTGGCGTGGTCGGGCCGGTGTTTCCGGCAATGTCGTTGGTGCCGGCCATGATATGCACCACGCGGGGCTTCAGCGCGATCACGTCCTGCCAGAAGCGGACCAGCATCTGCGGGCTGGTCTGCCCGGAAATGCCGCGCCCCAGCCGGTTCTTTCCGAACAGGACCGGATCGAATTTGGTCCAGTTCTCGGTAATCGAATCGCCAATGAATACCACTTGCGGCGGGTTGGCCGGATCGACCAGCGCATTATCCGCCTGGTAGCGGCACAGCCAGGCCCAGTCATTGGCGCGAACCCGCTCGTCCTGCGCCCACAGCCCGTCCCGGCTGGCGGGACAGGCGCTTTCGGTCATACCGGGGGACGGATAGGGGTTCACGCCGTTAGCGGCCACCGGGGCCGACAGGGCGCCGGCCAGCAGGCCCATCAGCGCGAGCCCCCATCTAGCCAAGGATCCCAACGGCCTTGCCCGCGCGGGTGAACATGCCGATGATCTTCTGGACCTGCTCGGCGCTGTGCTCTGCGCAAAGCGAGCAGCGCAGCAGGGTCATGTTGGCGGGCGTGGCCGGCGGCCGGGCAAGGTTGACGTAAAGTCCTTCGTGCAGCAGCGCTTCCCACATCATGGCGCCGCGTTCCAGATCGGGCATGATCACCGAGATAATCGCGCTTTCCGGCTCCTTGGTGCCAAGCTGGAACCCGGCATCGGTCAGCCCCTTGTGCAGCACCTTGGAATTTTCCCACAGGTGTGCGCGCTTGTTCCCGGCATGCATCAGCTTGCGGATCGAGGTGGCGGCGGTGTGCACCACGCTTGGCGGCAGGCTGGCCGTGAACACATAGGGCCGGCAGACCAGCCGCATGATCTCGAACTTCGGGTGGTTCGAAACGCAAAAGCCGCCGACCGTGCCGACCGACTTGGAGAAGGTGCCGATCACGAAATCGACCTGATCGAGTACGCCCTGGGCTTCGGCCACGCCACGACCATGCTCGCCGATGAAGCCCATCGAATGCGCCTCGTCAACCAGCACCATCGCGCCGTTGTCCTTGGCAATCTTGATCATCTCCTTGAGCGGGGCAATGTCGCCCAGCATCGAGTAGACGCCTTCCAGAACGACCAGCTTGCCTGCGCCTTCCGGAATCCGCTTGAGGCGCTTCTCCATCGCCTCGATGTCATTGTGCTTGAAGGGCACGACCTCGGCATCGCCCAGCTTGCAACCATCCCAGATGCTGGCGTGGCTGTCGATGTCGAGCACGATGTAATCGCCCTTGCCGGCAATCGTGCTGATGATGCCCAGGTTGGCCTGATAGCCGGTGGAAAAGACCATTGCATGGTCCATCCCGTAGAATTCCTTGAGCGCGTCTTCGACCAGCCGGTGCCCTGCATAGGTGCCGTTGAGCACGCGGCTGCCGGTGGTGCCGGATCCGAAATCGTCAAGCGCCTGTTTGCCGGCGGCGATCACGTCCGGATCGAAGGTCATGCCCATGTAGTTGTAAGTGCCGAGCAGGATAGTCGGCCTGCCGTTGCATATTGCCTCAGTTGGAGAGAGCACCTTCTCCATCACCAGGTTGAACGGGTCGGTCACCCCGGTCGAGAGCAGCGCGCGGCGTTGCTCGATCAGCGGGTCGAACTTGGAAAACAGGTCGGTCATGGGGTCTGTCGGATCCTCTGCTTGCCGGAGCTGGTTTCAGCCCTGGAGCTTGACCACGGCATCAATCAGCTGGCCGTAATTCTCGATCTCGGCCTGTTGGTTCATGCTGATGATGATGTCGAACGTATCCTCGATCTCGGCGACGAAATCCATCACGGTCAGGCTGTCGAACTCCAGATCGCCGGCAAAGGTAGAGGCTTCGGTAATCTCGATGCCCTTCTTGTTGAACGGGGCGATCAGCTCGGCGAGCTTCTGGGCAGTGGCGGCGCGGTCCATGGTACTTGATGCTCCCGAAGTGGTTTGCGGCGCTTTGGCCGATGAATGGGGCGGAAAATAGGCGGATGTCAGGCCGGAGCCTTTTCGACAAGCCCCTTCACCGCCTGCATGAACGGGCCGATCGACACCGGTTTGGCCAGATAGCCTTCGGCACCGGCATCGCGGATCCGCTCCTCGTCGCCTTTGCCGGCATAAGCGGTCACGGCGAGGACGGGGATTGCCCGCAGGACCGGATCCTTCTTGGCTGCCTCAATCAGGTCCAGCCCGGAGATGTTTGGCAGCTGGATATCCATGATGATCAGGTTGGGGACGAACTGCCGGGCAGCATCCAGCGCCAGCTGGCCATCGGCGCAAGGTTCCACCGCATAGCCTTGGCTGCGCAGCACGTCGCAGAACAGCTTGCGGTTGAGGTCGTTGTCCTCGACAACAAGGATACGCTTTGCCATGAGCGCTGCCCTAGACCCTGGCGGAGAGCCTGACAATTGCTGCGCGAACCCCAATCCCCGGCCCCCGATCCCGCCGCCCTGGCGCTGGGCGCGCTGGGCTGGGTGCTGGGCGATGAACACCGGGCCGAGCGCCTGCTGGCGCTGACCGGATTGACGGCGGATTCGCTGCGCGCCGGGTTGGGGGATCCGGCCGTACTGGGGGCGGTGCTGGATTTTCTGGCCAGCCATGAACGCGATCTGGTCGCAGCGGCAGAGCATCTGGGGATTGAACCGGCCGAACTGATGGCCGCGAGAGAGAGGTTGTAGAACAATGGCAAGGCCGCTGATCATCAGCGATTGCGATGAAGTGCTGCTGCACATGATCGTCCCCTTTGGTGAGTGGCTGGAGGAAACCCAGCCGGTATCCTTCAAACTGATCGGCAACGATTTTTCCAAGGCAATCCGTGACAAGCAGAGTGGCGAGCCGGTCGAGCCGATGGAGATCTGGCGGCTGCTCAACCTGTTTTTCGACAACGAGATGCACCGCCAGCACCCGATCGCCGGCGCGGTCGGCGCGATCAATACCTTGCAAGACCACGCCGATGTGGTGATCCTGACCAATCTCGCCGACAAGCACAACGAAGCGCGGGCCCGGCAGCTGGCCGAACACGGGATCGAGGCACGAGTCTTTACCAACCAGGGGCCGAAGGGGCCGGCGCTGCAAGCCATTCTGGACGAATACAAGCCATCTAAGGCCGTCTTCATCGATGATCTGGCACAGCATCATGGTTCTGCGGCCGAAGTGGTGCCTCATATTGATCGTCTTCACCTATGTGGTGAACCAACGCTTGCCCCGCACATAACCTGCGGGTTTCAGGCAGGCCACGCCCACGCCCGGATCGACAATTGGGAGCATGCCTTGCCCTGGCTGCTCTCGCGCCTGTAAAAGGAACTCCGTGATGACCATCGATGCCCGCCTTGCCGAACTTGGTATCGTCCTGCCCGAACCGGCCGCGCCGGTTGCGGCCTATGTCCCGGTGGTGATTGGCGGGGGGCTGGCCCATGTCTCAGGCCAGGTTTCGATCATCGACGGCCAGCTGCTGAAAGGGCGATTGGGCGAAGACCTGACCCCTGAGCAGGGCGTTGAAGGCGCGCGGGCCTGCGGGCTGATGATCCTGGCGCAGCTCAAGTCCGCGCTGGGCTCGCTTGACCGGGTCGAGCGGATCGTCAAGCTGGGCGCATTCATCAACTCTACTGCCGGTTTCACCGATCAGCCCAAGGTTGCCAACGGCGCCTCGGAACTGATGGTCCAGGTGTTCGGCGATGCCGGCAAACACGCCCGCAGCGCGGTCGGTGTGCCCAGCCTGCCGCTGGGCGTTGCGGTTGAAGTGGACGCGATCGTTGCTGTTCGGCCTGCTTGACCGCTGGCGTGCGCCGGCCCCCAAGCCGGACAAGGTGGCCTGGCTTGGCAGCCACGCCTACGCCCATCGCGGCCTGCATGCCCCGGGAGTGCCGGAAAATTCGCTTTCCGCATTCCGCGCCGCGATCGGGCGGGGCATGGGGATCGAATGCGATGTGCAGCGCGCGCGCGATGGGCAGGCCGTGGTGTTCCATGATTTCGAGCTTGAGCGCCTGACGGCCGAGACCGGCCCGGTTGGCGAGCGCTCAGCCGAGGAACTGGCCCGGATCGAATTGTCTGGCAGCCATGACCGGATCCCCACTTTGCGCCGTATGCTGGATGAAGTGGCGGGGCGCGTCCCGATCCTGATCGAGATCAAGTCAAAGCGCGGCTCCTTTGCGCGGACGGGGGCGCTGTGCCAGGCGGTGCGGCGGGTGCTTGAGGGCTATACCGGTCTCCATGCGGTAATGAGCTTCGATCCGCGAGTGGTGCGCTGGTTTGCGGATCGCTCGCCGTTGACCGTGCGCGGGCTGGTGGTGAGCGAGGAGAGCGACAAGGCCCTGCCGGGGATCATCCGCCGCCACCTGTTCCTGTGGCAGGCCCGGCCCGATTTTCTGGCCTATGACATCCGCGATCTGCCGAGCCGCTTTGCTGCGGCTCAACGCAGGCGCGGACTGCCGGTGCTGACCTGGACCGTGCGCAGCGCGGAACACCGCGAGCGCGCGGCCGAACATGCCGATGCGCCGATCGCGGAGGGCGCGGGGGTCGCTTGATCGAGGCGCGGATCGCCCCCTCGGTTGGATCGCTGCCGGCAGCCGAGTGGGATGCCCTGGCGGGCGGAAACCCGTTCATGCGTCATGCTTTTCTGGCCGCGCTGGAGGATTCGGGCTCGGTTGGGCCGGGCACCGGCTGGTCCCCCGCGCCGATCGTGATCGAAGGGGCAGATGGGCGGCTTGCTGCCGCGCTTCCGGCCTATCTCAAAAGCCACAGCCAGGGCGAATACGTGTTCGACCATGCATGGGCAGACGCATGGCACCGCGCAGGGGGACAATACTATCCCAAGCTGCAGATCGCGGCACCCTTCACTCCCGCCACCGGTCCACGCCTGCTGCTGGCGGATCAGGCGCTGGCCTTGCCGCTGCTGCGGGCGGCCGAGCAGGTTTGCGCGGACAACGGCCTGTCATCGGCCCACGCCACCTTCATCGCGCCTGAACAGCTACCGCTGTTCGAACAGGCCGGCTGGCTGCTGCGCAGCGACATCCAGTTCCATTGGGAGAACCGCGGCTACGGCTGCTTTGAAGACTTTCTGGCCGAACTGTCATCGCGCAAGCGCAAGGACCTGCGCAAGGAACGGGCCGCAGCACAGGCCGGGGTCGACATCCGGGCACTGACTGGCGCCGAGATCGGTGAAGCGGAATGGGATGCCTTCTGGGCGTTCTATCAGGATACCGGCGCGCGCAAATGGGGCCGTCCCTATCTTACCCGCGAAGCTTTCACGCTGTTTGGCGAGCGGACGGGGGATCAGGTGCTGCTGGTGCTGGCCTGGCTGGAGGGCAGGCCGGTGGCCGGCGCGCTCAACTTCATCGGACCGGATGCGCTATACGGGCGCTATTGGGGAACGCTGATCGACAAGCCGTTCCTGCATTTCGAGCTGTGCTATTATCAGGCGATCGACGCGGCGATCCGGCTGGGTCTGAAGCGGGTTGAAGCCGGGGCGCAGGGCGGCCACAAGCTCGCCCGCGGCTATGAACCGGTGCGGACCTGGTCGGCTCACTGGATTGCCCAT
>JBKBSV010000028.1:0-24439 GCA_046291115.1 Novosphingobium sp.
AGTTCAGGCTGGGCGCCCAATAGGGATAGATCTGGATCGTGTGATAATGGGTGGCGAGGCCGACGCTGGGTTCGACCTGGCCCGACAGCGCGGCCATCGCGGTGCGGCGGGCGCGTTCCCAGAAGAACGCGCTGGGCCGCCGCGCCAATGCGCCATCGCAGGTAAAGCTGAACTGGCAGCCGGTGGTCCGCTCGCTGCCCTGATAGACCACGCCGCAGACCGTGTTGGGATAGGCTGGATGGGCGACGCGGTTAAGCACCACCTGGGCCACGGCGCGTTGGCCCTGGTCAGGCTCGCTGGCCGCTTCGTAATAAATCGCCGCAGTCAGGCATTCGAGCGCGCGGGTCCGGTCGACGCCCGACAGGTCGATCCGCATCGCCCGCGCGATCGGTCCCCCGGCCAGATCGACCAGCCCGCCGGGTGCGTCTTTGCTGGCGGTGGCATCGGGCGCGGGTTCCTCGATCGCCAGATAGTAAAAGGCCGAACCGGGGAAGCTGGCGCCTTTCTGCTCGAACGGCATCGGCTCAAGCGCCAATTCGCTCGATCCGGCCATGTCGATCGTGAACGGCTGCCAGCCTTCCGGTGCGGCAAAAGCCGGAACCGCGACCGCCGCCAGCAATACCAGCGCGCGGCGGCCGGTGTGGCGGCGGCGGCGTTTCAGCCCCAGTCCGCGCATGCCCCGCCGCTTCAGCCGCAGCGCGAAATCGCGCGGCCTTGGCTCAAAGGGAAGGGGCATGGTCTGGATCATGTCTGCTCGGCGTCTGCTCGGCTCGGGTTACGCGCAAAGCGCGTAGCCACAGGTTGCCCCGGCCGCCAGCGGCCTGTTGCGGCCGTACCGAACCGGGACGGATCCCGCATCTAGCCTTAAGCGGTTAAGAAAAGGCCCAATCTTGCCGCCCTCTTGCACGCTTGGCGCCGCGAGCTTAATAGGGCGGCGCGTCACGGGTTGTCCGGTGAAGACCGGACCTAAGAGGGAAGGGGGTTCAAATCCCCCGCTGCCCCCGCAACTGTGACCGGGGAGCCGAACCTCCACATGCCACTGGCCCGTTGGGCTGGGAAGGCGGGGCAAGGCGCTGATCCGGGAGCCAGGAGACCTGCCAGTGACGGTCGTTCCGCAGCCGGGCGGGGTGCACCGGAATGCAGCGCAAGACCCGCAGGTCGCGGGCGCTTTCGCCATGAACGGCAGATCGTTCATGACGGGAGTATTGCGTGTGAAATATCTGTTTTTTCTTGGTTGTTCGCTTAGCATTGCCGGCCCGGCGCTGGCTCAGGATGCCGCGGCCGAAGATGGTGGCAGCAAGGTAAATATTCTCGATAATTCGCCGCGTGACGATACCATCACGGTGCTTGCCAATGGCTGGCGCGAGCAGATCGATGCCACTGGCCAGTCAGTCAGCATTATCGGCGAAAGCGAAATCGCGCAGGTCCAGGGACCTGATCTGTCTCGCGTGCTGGAGCGTCTGCCTGGGGTCACCATGGCCCGCAGCGGCCCACTTGGCAGCCAGACCAGCCTGTTCGTGCGCGGGGCCAATTCCGAACAGGTCGTGGTCCTGCTCGACGGGGTGCGGATGCAGGACGTGGCCGCGCCATCTGGCGGGTTCGATTTTGGCACGTTGCTGAGCAGCGGGATCAGCAAGATCGAACTGCTGCGCGGATCGAACTCGCTGGCCTGGGGGTCCGATGCGGTCGGCGGGGTGCTGGCAGTGACCAGCCAAGACCTGTCCGGGGCGCGTGCCGGGGTGGAATATGGCGCGCATGACAGCATCAGCAGCCATGCCGCGCTGGGCACCCTTGGCGATAGTTACGGCATCACCCTGTCGGGCGGCTATACCTCCAGCGACGGCATTTCAGCCTTTGCCGGCGGGAGCGAACCGGATGCCTTCCGCCAGTGGCAGGTCGGCGGACGCGGCCGGGTGGATTTCAGTGATACCGTCTCGGCCCATGTCGCGGCGCGCTATGCCGACAGCAAGGTCGGTTTCGATGGCTATCCGGCTCCGGCCTATGTCTTTGCCGATACGCCGGAATACCAGATCACCCGGCAAGGCAGCGGCTATGCCGGGCTGACCTATCGGGGCGATGGTCTGAGCCTGCGCGGCGGCCTTGGCCTGTCCGATACGCGCCGGGCCTATTACGATCCGTCCGTTGGTTCCGCGCCGGGGTTCAATACGGTGGGCCGCAGCTGGCGGGCGGACCTGTCGGGGCAGGCGCAGCTTGCCGATGGCCTGTCGCTGACCTTCGGTGCAGACAGCGAATGGACCCGCTTTTCGACCACGTTCGATCCGAAAAAGACCGCGCGGCAATCCGGCGGCTTTGCCATGCTGGGTTACAATCGCGGGGTGTTGACGCTGAACGGCGGCGCGCGGCTGACCGATCATGACCGGTTCGGCAGCCAGTGGTCGCTGGGCGGCAATGCCAGCGTCGATCTGGGTTCGCTGTGGCGGATAAAGGCCAGCTTCGGCGAGGGGTTCAAGGCTCCGACGCTGTACCAGCTTTATGGCTATGGCGGTAATGTTGCCTTGCAGGCGGAAACCAGCACGGCGCTGGATCTGGGGATCGAGTTCGGCGACCGCGGCAATTCCAGGGGCGGGGTTGGTCACTTCGCTGTCACCCTGTTTCGCCGGGATAGCGCCAACCTGATCGATTACGTCTGGCCGACCGGTTATTTCAACGTCGGCCGCACCCGCGCGCAAGGGGTGGAAGTCGAAGCCAGCGTGCGCCCGGGCGCGGGCCTTGCCATTGGCGCCGCCTATACCTTCCTTGACGCCACCAACCGCCTGACCGGCAAACAGCTGGCCCGCCGCCCGCGCCATGCGCTGACTGTATCGGCCGATTGGGACACCTCGCTGGCGGGGCTGAAGCTGGGCGCGGACCTGCGCCTGGTGGGGGACAGCTTTGATGACCGGGGCAACTTCGTGCCGATTGACGGCCATGCGGTCGTGACCCTGCGGGCCAGCCTGCCGGTGAGCGAAGAACTGGAGCTTTACGCCCGGATCGAGAATGTCACGGATACACAATACCAGACGGTAGCGGGCTATGGCACCTATGGCCGCTCCGCCTATGCCGGGGTGCGGGTGAAGTGGTAAGGCGGCTGGCCGCGCTTTTCGCCCTGGCGCTGGCGGCTTGCTCGCCCGCCCCGGCGCGGGAAGCGGGGCCTGCCTCACCTTCGATCGTCAGCCTCAACCCCTGCACCGATGCGATTCTGGCTGAAGTGGCCGATCCGGGCCAGATCCTGGCGATCAGCGCCTACAGCCACGATCCGGCGTCCAGTTCGATGGATCTGGCCACGGCGCGGCGCTTTCCGGCGGTGTCCGGAACGGTTGAGGAAGTGGTGGCGCTGCGGCCCGATCTGGTGATTGGCGGCACCTTCATGCCGCCCGCCAGCGTGGCTGCGCTGGGTGGGCTGGGCTTGCCGCTGGAACAGTTCGGCATGGCCGCCACGGTTGCGGACAGCATCGCCCAGGTTCGCCGCATCGCTGCTCTGGCCGGTCATCCGCAGCGCGGCGAGGCGTTGGTCCGGCGGATCGAGGCTTCGCTTACCGCCAATACCGCTCCGCCGGGCCCGCCGGTGCCCGCGCTGGTCTGGCAATCGGGCGGGATCGTGCCGGGGGAAGGGACGCTGATCGTCGATCTGCTGCGCCGCACCGGCTTTGCCAATGCCGCCGCCGCGCGCGGGCTGGGGCAGGCCGATCTGCTTCCGCTGGAACAGGTCATCGCCGCGCCGCCCGCGCTGATCCTTTCCGCCAGCCACGGCCTTGGCGAAGATGATCGGATGCTGGTCCACCCGGCGCTGGCTGCGCTGGGCGGGGTGCGGCGCGAAACGCTCGATCCGTCATTGCTGTGGTGTGGCGGGCCGACCATTATCCGCACGGCCAATTGGCTGGGCGCGCTGCGGCGGTCCTTGTGATCCGCCCCGCAACCGTGCTGCTGACAGGCTTGCTGCTGGCCCTGCCGCTGTCCTTGCTGGCGGGGCGGGTGTGGCTCGATCCGTTCTCGGACCTTTCGCCCAACGCGCTGATCATCCTTACGCAGCTGCGCCTGCCGCGCACCATTCTGGCGATCACGCTGGGGGCGGGGCTGGGCGCGGCAGGCGCGGCGATGCAGGGATACTTGCGCAATCCGCTGGCCGATCCGGGCCTGTTCGGGATCGCCCCCGGCGCAGCGCTGGGCGCGGTGCTGAGCTTCTGGACCGGCTGGGCCGCGACCGGCTGGGCGCTGCCGGTCTTTGCGCTGATCGGCGCCGGCGCGGCCATGGCGCTGCTGGGGCTGATCGCCGGGCGGACCGGATCGGTCACGCTGTTCACCCTCGCCGGGATGATGATCGCCAGCCTGGCAGGGGCCTTGATGAGCCTCGCCATCAGCCTGTCCCCCACGCCCTTTGCGATGAGCGAGATCGTCACCTGGCTGATGGGCGCACTGACCGATCGGTCATGGCGCGAGGTAGCCTTTGCCGTGCCGCTGACGGGTGCGGGCATGGCCGTGCTGCTGCTGGCCGGGCGCGCGCTCGATGCGCTGACCCTGGGCGAGGCAGCGGCGCGATCGCTGGGGGTTGATCCGCTGCGGCTGCAATTGCTGATGATCCTGGGCGTCGGGCTGACGGTGGGTGCAGGCGTGGCGGCGGCCGGGATCATCGGCTTTGTCGGCCTGATCGTGCCGCACCTGCTGCGCCGCTTTACCGACCGGCGTCCCTCCAGCCTGATCGTGCCGAGCGCGCTGGCCGGCGCGCTGCTGCTGCTGCTGGCGGACAGCCTGTGCCGGGTGCTGCCACTGGCCAGCGAACTGCGGCTGGGTATTGCCCTGTCGCTGCTGGGCGCGCCGTTCTTCCTTGCGCTGCTGCTGCGGATGCGGCGGGGGCTGGCCTGATGCTGGCGGCACACGAGATCACGTTGGGCCGCCGCCTGTCCGGCGTCTCGCTTACCCTGCGGCCCGGCGAAGTGACCGCGATCTGCGGCCCCAACGGGGCGGGCAAATCCAGCCTGCTGGCGTGCCTCGCCGGGCTGCTCACGCCCGATCGCGGCGCGGTCTTGCTGGATGAGCAGACCATCACCGCGCTGCCGGCAACAGCGCGCGCGCAGGCGATCGGTTACCTGCCGCAGCAGGGCGAGGTCGCGTGGGACCTGGCGGTGGAAACGCTGGTCGCGCTGGGGCGCCTGCCGTGGCAAGCCGGTGCGGCAGCGGACCGGGCAGCGGTTGCGGCGGCGCTGGCGGCGCTCGATCTGGACGGGTTGAAAGACCGCCCGTTATCCTGCCTGTCCGGCGGCGAACGCGCCCGCGCCTTGCTGGCCCGGGTGCTGGCCGGGCAGCCGCGTTGGCTGCTGGCGGACGAACCGCTGGCCAATCTCGATCTGGCCCATCAACTGGGCCTGCTGCGGCAGTTCCGGCGGCTGGCGGGCGAAGGCAGCGGCGTGGTGCTGGTGCTGCACGATCTTGCCCAGGCGATGAACCATGCCGACCGGGTGGTGGTGCTGGATGGCGGCAGTGTTGCCGCCGATGGCGCACCGGATCAGGCCTTGTCCGAAACGGTGATCGAACGGGCCTGGAAGGTCCGCGCGCGCTGACTGGGCGAGGCCGGCCAGCGCGCGCTGCTGGCCTGACTTACTTCAGCCCGCGGGCCTTCAGCATCGGCTCCACCCGGGGGTCGCGGCCGGCGAAGTTGCGGTACATCACGGTATAGTCCCGGGCATGGCCCTGCGACAGGATCGTATCGCGGATGTGCTGGCCGTTCTTGCGGGTCATGCCGCCGTTTTCCACGAACCAGGCATAGGCATCATGATCGAGCATTTCGGTCCAGCTGTAGGCATAATAGCCCGCAGCATAGCCGCCGCCCCAGATGTGGCGGAAATAGCTGGTCCGGTAACGCGGCGGGACCTGATCGATCATCAGCCCCTTGGCCTTGAGCGATCCCAGTGCGGCTTCTTCGAAGGCGTTGACATTGGCCACCTGCTGACCCGGGGAGAGGGTGTGCCACTTGAGGTCGAGCAGCGCGGCGGTAATCACTTCGCCCAGCGCATAGCCCTGGTTGAACGTGCTGGCCTTCTCGACCTTGGCGACCAGCGCGGCCGGCATCGGCTCACCGGTCTGGTAGTGCTTGGCGAAGTTGGCCAGCACCTTGGGCTCGGTCATGAAATTTTCGAACCACTGGCTGGGGAACTCCACGAAATCGCGCGCGGTGTTGGTGCCCGAGATCGAGGGATAGCGCTGGTTGGAAAGCATGCCGTGCAGCGCGTGGCCGAATTCATGGAACATGGTGTTGGCATCGTCCCAGGTGATCAGCGCGGGCTGGCCGGGGGCGGGCTTGGTATAGTTGGAAACGTTGAACACCACCGGCTTGGTCCCGGTCAGGCCGTTCTGGTCGACGAAGTTCGACATCCACGCCCCGCCCGACTTGTTGTCGCGCTTCCACGGGTCGAAATAGAACAGCGCCAGCTCCGATCCATCGGCGTCATAAACGGTATAGACGGTCACGTCCGGGTGATAGACGGGAATATCGGTGCGCTTCTTGAAGGTCAGGCCGAACAGCTGGTTGGCGGCAAAGAACACGCCGTTTTCCAGCACATTGGTGATTTCCAGGTAGGGTTTCACCTGGCCTTCATCGAGATCGTATTTCTGCTGGCGCAGCTTCTCGGCATAAAAATCCCAGTCGGCCGGGGTGACGGTGAACTTGCCGCCTTCCTTCCGGATCAGGGCATTGAGCTCGCCTGCGTCCTTCTTCTGGGCAGCGCCCAGTGCAGGGACGAAGCTTTCGAGGAAAGTCAGTGCGGCGGCCGGGGTCTTGGCCATCTGGTCGGACAGCTGATAGGCGGCGAAGGTCTCGAACCCCAGCAGCCTGGCCTTTTCGGCGCGCAGCGCGGCGATCTGCAGGATCAGGTCGCGGGTATCGTTGGCATCGCCGCGTTCGGAACGGTTCCAGCTCTTCTCGAACAGCGCCTGGCGGGTCGCCCGGTTGCTCAGCGTGGCCAGCAGCGGCTGCTGCGTGGTGTTTTGCAGCGGCAGAACAAAACTGCCTTTGGCGAGGCCCCGGTCGGCGGCGGCCTTTTCGGCCGCGGCAACCTCGCCCGCGCCCAGCCCGGCGATCCCGGCCTTGCCGTTCACCACCAGCGCGCCGTCCTTGGTGCCCTTGGTCAGCTTCTGCCCGAATTCGGTCTGAAGGGTGGAAAGCCGACCATTGATGTCCGAAAGCTTGGCCTTGTCGGCAGCGGACAGCAGCGCGCCGTTGCGGACCATGTTTTCATAGGTCAGTTCGACGACCTGGAGCTGGTCGGGTGCAAGGCCCAGGCTGGCGCGGTTGTCATAAATGGTCTTGACCCGCGCGAACAGCTTGGGGTTGAGCGTGATCGCATCACGCATCGCCGCCAGCTTGGGCGCGGTGCGGCTGTCGATCGCGTCCAGATTGTCATTGGTGTTGGCCGAAGTCAGCGCGCCGAACACGTACATCACCCGGGTCAGCATCGCGCCCGACTTTTCCAGCGCGACAAGGGTGTTCTCGAAGGTCGGCGCTTCGGGATTATTGGCAATCGCGTCGACTTCGGCCAGCTGGATGGCGATGCCCTGCTCGATCGCCGGCTCGTAATCGCTTTCCTTGATCTTCGAGAAGTCCGGGGCCTGGAACGGCAGGCTTGATGGTTCGGCAAAGATCCCGGTCCCCTTGGGAATGACCGGGGCATAGGGCGCTGGGGCCGGAGCGGCGGTCGGGGCCGGGTCGGTTTGCGCGCTCGAAGCAGCGCAGCCAGCCAGGACAAGAGCGGTGAGCGAAACGAACGGAAGCTTGCGCATGGGGCAATTCCTCAAGGCTTCAAAGAATGGGGGCAGCCTAGCGCTGCCCCCCGTGACTGACAACTGAACGGGCCTGCGCTTACCAGATGCGGGCGCGCTGTTCAGGGGCAATGTAGAGCTTGTCGCCCGGCTGCACGTTGAAGGCTGCATACCAGCCATCAATGTTGCGCAGCGGCGCGAAGGCCCGGTACATACCGGGGCTGTGCGGCCCGGTGTTGACCTGGTTGCGCAGCGCGGCTTCGCGCATCTTGGTGCGCCACACCTGCGCCCAGGCCAGGTAGAAGCGCTGATCGCCGGTCAGGCCATCCAGCACCTTGTCCGGTTTGCCGCCCAGCGACATGTGATAGGCCTCGAACGCCACCGACAGGCCGCCCAGGTCGGCGATGTTCTCACCCATCGACAGGGCCGGGTTGATGAAGGCACCGGGCGCCACTTCGAACTTGGCATACTGGTCACCAAAGATCTTGGCCTGATCTTCAAAGCGCTTGGCATCTTCCGGGGTCCACCAGTCGCGCACCGCGCCCTTGGCGTCGATCTTGCGGCCCTGATCGTCGAAGCCGTGGATGATCTCGTGCCCGATCACCCCGCCGATCGCACCATAGTTGACGGCATCGTCGGCATTGGGATCGAAGAACGGCGCCTGCAGGATGCCGGCCGGGAACACGATCTTGTTTTCCAGCCCGCCGTTATAGGCATTGACGGTCTGCGGGCTCATCGCCCACTGCTTGCGGTCAACCGGCTTGCCCAGGTCCTTGAGCTGGTAATCGGCGTTGAACCGGCCGGCGCGCTGGACGTTGCCGTAAAGGTCGCCGGGCATGATCACCAGCCCCTTGTAGGAACGCCACTTGTCGGGATAGCCGACCATGACTTCCATCTTGTTCAGCTTTTCGAGCGCGGCGGCCTTGGTGGTCGGGCTCATCCAGTCATTGGCGTTGATCCGCTTGGCCATGGCCAGCTTGAGGTTGCCGACCAGCACTTCCATCTTGGCCTTGGACGAGGCCGGGAAGTGCCTGGCGACGTAATCCTGGCCGACCAGTTCGCCCAGCGAACCGTTGACCAGATCGACGCCGCGCTTCCAGCGCGGGCGGTTTTCCGAGACACCTGACAGCGTCTTCACGAATTCGAACCGGCTGTCGACCATCGCCTTGTTGAGATAGGGCGAGGCCTGGTGGGCGACGTGGAACTGCTGCCACAGCTTCAGCGTTTCCAGCGGGGTTTCCGCATAATAGGCGGCAATCGCCTTGACCGCGGTGTTTTCGCCCACGATCATGCGCTGCTGTGCCGGGATCCTGGCGCCGGCGAAATAGGCAGCCCAGTCGATCCCCGGGGCATAGGCCATCAGCTCGGCCGTGCTCATCGGGTTGTTGATCTTTTCGATCTGGCGGCGCTCGGCCGCTTTCCAGCTGCGCTCGGCAATGCCGGTTTCAAAGGCCATGATGGTCTGCGCGGCCTGCTCCGGCTGCGGGTGGCCCAGCGCCTTCATGGTGCGGGCGATATAGGCGACATAGGCCTCGCGCTGCTTCTTGAACTGGTCAGCGAAATAGAACTCGCGCTCGGGCAGGCCCAGCCCCGACTGGCCGAGGTAGAGCACGTTGAGGTCCGGATTGGCGGTATCCGAACCGACGCCGAAATCGATCACCGAAATGCCGAACACGCCGTTGCTGGCCCCCATGAAGCGGGCAAACTGCGCCTTGGTCTTGATCGCCCTGACCTTGGCGATATCGGCCCTGAGCGGGGTCAGCCCCAGCTTTTCAAGCCGCGCCTCGTCCATGAAGCTGGCATAGAGGCCGCCGATCTGGCCGGTCTTGGGGGCGGCGGTGATCAGGTCCTTGAGCTGTTCCTGGGTGCGCTCGCGCAGGTCATCAAACGCACCGGTGATCGCCTTGTCGGCCGGGATCTGGGTGCGGTCATCCCACTTGCCCGAGGCGAAGCGGAAGAAATCGTCACCGGGCTTGACCGAAGTGTCCTGGCCCGACAGGTCAAACCCCCAGGCGCCGATCGCGGCCTTGCCGGCGGCGGCGGTAGCAACCACGCCCTGGGCGATCGACTGGCTGGCAGAAAACGGTATGGCCAGTGCGGCAAGCGCAGCCGTGGCCAGAAGCAGACGGGATTTCATGCGGCAAACTCCCACAAAACGGCGGGCTGCGGCATCACCGCCCCGCAAATGCGACTGGCCTCGCCCTCGCGCGCGGGGGCGGGGGAGTCAATGTCGTTTGCCGAGAAGGAACGGGCGTTGGTGGAAGGGGCGGCCTATTGCGGCTTGGCGCAGCGGCTGACGTCACCGGCCTTGCAGGCCGCAACGTCTGCTTCCCACTTCTTCATGGCCGCCTCATAAGCGGCCTGCTGACGGGCGATTTCGGCCTCGCGGGCTTTCAGCGCGTCCTCATAGGCCTGCTGGTTGGCCGCATTCTGCGCGTTCTGTTCCTGCGCGGCCCTGGCCTGCTGGGCATTGAGCTCGGCGCGCTGCTGCTCTGGTGTCTTGGCCTGCTGGGCCTGGGCGGCCGGCGAGGTCAAGGCCAGCGCCAGCGCGATCATGGCCAGCTTCTGTGCAGTTTTCATCGCGGTTCTCCTTCCTGGAAAGATCAGGGGGTCTGGGTATCGATCGGATCGCTGCGGACCGATGGCGGCTCGGCCATCGGGGCCGGGAGCGGAGGCGGTGGTGGTGGCGGCGGTGATGGCGGAGGCGGTGGCGGTGGTGGTGGCGGTGGCGGCGGCGGTGGTGGTGCCACGTGAACCCGCTCCGCTGGCGGCGGCGCCACATTGGCCGGTTGGGGCGGCGGCGGGACCAGGCGCCCGTTCACTGGCGCGGGGGGCGGCGCCGGGGTCTCTAGCGCAGGCATCGGCTGTGGCCGCACGCGCGGCGGGCGCAAGCGCTGGGGCTCGTCACCGGACACCGGATCGCTCATCCGTGGCGGCTGGACCGGCTCGGCCGGCGGGGCCGGAACCGGGGCCGGCGCTGGGGCCGGTTGTGGCGGCGGGCCTTGCCAGCCGGGGCGCGGCACCGGGCGCGGTGCTGGCGCAGGTGGCGGGCTCACCCCTGGCCTGGGCGGCGGCGGGGTTTCCTCTGGCTTGGGCGCAGGCGGCGGCGCAGGGGGTGTGGGCGGCGGCGCCTGGGTTACCGGCGCGGGATTGGGCACCACCGGGGTGGTCGTGGGCGGCGGCGCGCCCCTGGCCCCATCGCGGCGCCAGCGGTCATAGCGCCGGGCGGTATCCTTGCGGCGGCGCCTTTCGTCTTCCAGATAGCGTGGCGGCATCTGGCCAGACTGTTCGTATTCGAACGAGCGCCAGTCCGGCCGGCGGCGCCAGTCGCCCCGCCAGTCCCCGCGCCAGCCGGTCGATCCGTTCCAGCTGTAGTTGCCGGAATAGAACAGGCTGTACCAGCTCAGCGCCGCGTCTCCGCTCCAGCTGCGCGAGCGTAGCGCGGCCGCCATCAGCGCCCGCCCGCGCGCCTGCAGCCGTTCCGCCTCGCGCTTCTGATCCCAGCGCACATTGCCGCTGAACAGGTCGCCGCGCCAGTCATAGGTATGGACCAGGTTTGGCCCGTCGAAGGCATAGGAATAGTCATCGGTCCGCACCAGATAGGGCGCGCTTGACCGGCCTCGGTAATAATACTGCACCACCCCGGTGCGGCCGGGTTCCACAATCAGCGTTTCGCCCCCGCGCGTGGTCCAGGCCCAGCTGTCGATCCCGTCATAGCGGAAGGTATAGTCCGGCGGCGCGTCACCGATCGCGTCGGCCAGACTGTCAGCCATGTCGATCCAGATGAAGGCGGCGGCCGGCGGGCCGGAATACCGGGGCGGCGGCGGGGGCAGAGGCGCGGGCGGCGGTGCGGGCGGCGGTGCGGGCGGCGGCGCGGCAACCATTGTCTGCACCACCGGCACTTCGGCCTTGGTCACCACTACCACCGGCGCGGCCTGCACCACCGGTTCGGGCGCGGTAAGCTTGACCGCCTTGCAGCTGCGCACGGTCTTGCCCTTGACCTTCTTCACCGTGCAGACCCGCTTGGCCGCGGTCTTGGCGGCCGGTTTCTTTGCCGCCGGCTTTTTGGTGGTGGTCTTTTTGACCGCCTTCTTGGTCGCCGCTTCGGTCGGAGCGGACCCGATCACCGGGACGGCCAGCGGCGCGGCCAGCAGCAGCGCCGCCAGCGCCAGCTTCGACGCAGAATTCAAACCGATGCGAAACGCCATGCCAAACCCCAAGGTAAGAAAACACTGCAAGGCGCGACCTTATGTTCCGGTTGTGGCAGGTTTGACTTTGCCCGTAAATGAACAAGCTTCGGCTCGGCCTCATCGAGGCCGCGCTGCCATCACCACCACTTGCCTTCGCGCTCCAGCCGGGCCTGGGCCTGCTTGGCCGCAGCGGTGGCGCGGGTGGTAAAGTCGGTAAAGGCATCAACCCGCGACTGGGCGATGAAGGCCGGGCACTGGGCCTTTTCCATCTGCTTGAGCGGCCACAGCAGGTTCTCCATCACTTTCGAAGTCTGCTCCAGCCCGCTGGGGGGATGGCGCAGGATTGCGCGTTCAAAGCTGGCGACATCGGGATAACCCTTGTCGAAGTCGTTGGCCAGGGCCTGGCAATAGTGGTTGCGGCCGCGTTCGATGCCGGGACGGTCGCCGTGCTGGACGGCGGCCAGCACCGCGCCGGGCGGCACCGGGGTGTCATAGGCGTTCTGGCAGCGAACCGCCTCGTCCAGCAGCGCGGGGACCGGGGTCAGGCCGGGGCTGAATCCACCCGCTCGGCTGTCCATCGCGCCATAGTCCAGACCGGCAGCACTGGCAGAGCGGCGGACCATTTCGTCCCCGGCCCAGGTCGTGCCCCAGCTGTTGCTGGGAAACTTGCGGTCAAACCAGCGGGCAAGGCCGGCGCAGCGGAGCGGATCGGGTTGGCCGGAGCCGGCGGCGCGCACCTGCGCTCCGCGGGTGGCCGGGGCCACGCCGAAAGTCCTGGGGCAGGCCTTGGCGCCCAGACCTTCCATGCTCGCCGCTTCCAGCCGCCCGTCGGCAATCCCGGCAATGAGGCGCGGCTCGCGCTCGTCCAGCTCGATGCGGATCGAAGCCTCGCTCCGCCCGCTCAGCTCAGCGCTTCGGGCCACCAGGCGGTCATAGGCCGGACCGCGATCGCCCAGATAGCGATAGATCAGCGCGCAGGTGATCGCGTTTTCAAAGGTCGGCTCCACCTGGGCCATGGCCGGGGCAGGGGCCAGCAGCGTGGCGACAAGGCCGGCAAACAGGCCTGCAAGGGCGGTCAGCGGCGAAAAAATGGCAAGGCGCATCGACAATCCTGTATTGCGGCGCGGACGGACCTGAACCCGTCCGCAACCCTGCGCGCCTGCCGGTGTCTATCGCGCGGAACGGGGCGCTTGTCGAGGGGGAAGCCTATCCACCTCCCTCAACCGTCCAGTTGCTTTCAAGGTAGCGCGCGTCGATCAGCCATTTTTCGCGGGCGCGGTGGAGCGGTTTGACCCGCAGCGCCATCGATGCCAGCCCGCGCAGGGTGTGCAGGGTCTTTTCAAGCCGCCGCGCGCTGAGCGGTGCGCCCCAGCTTTCCAGATAGTTGCGATTGGCGATCGGCGGCAGCTCTGCAGCAATGATCGCATCCAGCAGCCAAAGCCGCTGATCGTCGGTCAGGCGTGCGGTACTGGCGACGCTGTAGCCTAGCGCGGACAGGACACCGTAGTCGGGGACAACGCTGGAGCCGAGCACCCGCTCGTTCGTGCTGCACCAGTAATCGGGAACATGGGGATACTCCCTGCGCCTGACCCATTCGCGTTCAATGGCCGCATTGGTTTCGCGCGTCCGTTTCAGAAACTCCGCCGAACCGGGCTGGTCATGGATCCGCTGCATGTAGCGGTGATTCTTGTACCAGCGGCTGCGCAGGCTCCGCTCGGCAACCAGGGAAAGATCTTCCGGCTGGGTCGACGGCTGAACACGGGCGGCGTTCGGCCCGCCCAGCTCCTCGAGCAACCGCTGTGCGCCCTTGCTGCTGCGATGGGCCAGTTCGTGGCGCACTTCATCCCTGGTCGCATCGGCCTGCGCCACGATCCTGAGCAGATCCAGTGTCAGGGTGAAGAACGGGCGGGGGTATCCATGTTTCGTCTGGTTGGCCTGGCAGGCTTTGCACTGGGTCATCGTCATGCTCCTTGCGGTTCAGATTGGGGCAGCCGCATCTGGCTCTGCGGCTTCCCTATAAGAAAAATCCCTTCGGGACTGCGCGCGGGTGTGCGCGTGTGTGCGCGCGCGTAGCATTTACCGTGCCAAATGCCGGAGCATTGGGTTCGCCATGCCGATGCCTGCTTGAAGATCTGCCCAGTCGGGGCAACGATCCGGTTGGCGGAGCGACCGGTCCGCACCTGTATGCCCTACCCAAAGGGGATAGCCCCGCCGCCCGTGCTTGCCTGAATCGAACAGATGTGGAACAGCCGCAGCCATGTCGCTTACCCACATCACCGTGCGCGGCGCGCGCGAGCACAACCTCAAGGGCTTTGACGTCTCGCTGCCGCGGGACAAGCTGATCGTCATCACCGGTCTATCGGGCAGCGGCAAGTCCAGCCTGGCCTTCGACACGATCTATGCCGAAGGGCAGCGCCGTTATGTCGAGAGCCTGTCGGCCTATGCCCGCCAGTTTCTGGAGATGATGCAGAAGCCGGATGTCGAGCATATCGACGGCCTTTCGCCCGCGATCAGCATCGAGCAGAAGACCACCAGCCGCAACCCGCGCTCCACCGTGGCGACGGTGACCGAGATCTACGATTACATGCGCCTGCTGTGGGCGCGGGTCGGGGTGCCCTACAGCCCGGCCACGGGCGAGCCGATCGCGGCGCAAACGATCAGCCAGATGGTCGACCGGGTGATGCAGCTCCCCGAAGGTACCCGCGCCTACCTGCTCGCCCCGGTGGTGCGCGGGCGCAAGGGCGAATACCGCAAGGAACTGGCCGAATGGCAGAAGGCCGGCTACACCCGCGTGCGGATCGACGGCGAATTCTACGCCATCGAGGAAGCCCCCGCGCTCGACAAGAAATACAAGCACGACATCGAGGTCGTGGTCGATCGCATCGCCGTGCGCGAAGGGATCGAAACCCGGCTGGCGGACAGTTTCGAACAGGCGCTGAAGCTGGCGGACGGGTTGGTCTACCTCGATCTGGCCGATGGCACGGTGCCGGGGCGGGAGAGCAAGAAGGGCGGCGCGATGAAAGGCGCCGGCCTGCCGGACAACCGCATCGTCTTTAGCGAAAAGTTCGCCTGCCCGGTCTCTGGCTTCACCATCGAGAGCCTGGAGCCGCGCCTGTTTTCGTTCAACGCGCCGATGGGCGCCTGCCCGGCCTGCGACGGGCTGGGGGAAAAGCTGCTGTTCGATCCCGCCCTGGTGGTGCCGAACGAGGCGCTCAGCCTCAGGCAGGGGGCGGTGGTGCCCTGGGCCAAGAGCAATCCGCCATCGCCCTATTACATGCAGGTGCTCTCCAGCCTGGCCGAAGAGTTCGGCTTCAGCCTCGATACCCCGTGGCAGGACCTGCCGGTTGAAGTGCGGATCGTGATCCTGCACGGCACCGCCGGGCGGCCGGTTTCGCTGACCTTCAGCGACGGCAAGAAGAGCTATACGGTCAAGAAGCCGTTCGAAGGCGTGATCGGCAATCTCAATCGCCGGATGCTGCAGACTGAAAGCGCCTGGATGCGCGAGGAGCTGGGCAAGTTCCAGACCGCCCAGCCGTGCGAAGCGTGCCAGGGCAAGCGGCTCAAGCCAGAGGCGCTCAGCGTCAAGGTGGCGGGAGAGGATATCTCCACCATCACCATGCTCAGCGTCGCGGCGGCGGTGGATTGGTTCGCGGATCTGAGCGACAAGCTGACCAGCCAGCAGCAGCAGATTGCCAGGCCAATCCTCAAGGAAATCAACGAACGCCTTGGCTTCCTGAACAATGTCGGGCTCGATTACCTCAACCTCAACCGCACTTCGGGCACCCTGTCCGGGGGTGAATCGCAGCGCATCCGCCTCGCCAGCCAGATCGGCTCGGGCCTGTCGGGCGTGCTTTATGTGCTCGACGAACCCTCGATCGGCCTGCACCAGCGCGACAATGACCGGCTGCTGGAAACGCTGAAGCGGCTGCGCGATCTCGGCAACACGGTGATCGTGGTGGAACATGACGAGGACGCGATCCGCCATGCCGATCACATCGTCGATCTCGGCCCCGGCGCGGGGGTGCATGGGGGAGAGATCGTCGCGCAAGGCACCTTGCAGGACATTCTGAACAGCAAGGACAGCCTGACCGGCCAATACCTGTCCGGCGTGCGGAAAATCGAAGTGCCGAAGCTGCGCCGGCAGGGGAACGGGCAGAAGATCACCATCCACGGCGCGCGGGCCAACAATCTCAAGGACGTGACCGTCTCCATCCCGCTTGGCACCTTCACTTGCATCACCGGCCTGTCGGGCAGCGGCAAGTCCAGCCTCACGCTTGATACGCTCTATGCCGGCGCGGCGCGGGTGCTCAATGGCGCGCGGGTGATCGCCGGGCCGCATGACCGGATCACCGGCCTTGAGAACTGCGACAAGGTGATCGAGATCGACCAGTCGCCGATCGGCCGCACCCCGCGCAGCAACCCGGCCACCTACACCGGTGCTTTCACCCAGATCCGCGACTGGTTCGCCGGCCTGCCGGAAAGCGCGGCGCGCGGGTACAAGGCCGGGCGGTTTTCGTTCAACGTCAAGGGCGGCCGGTGCGAAGCGTGCCAGGGCGACGGGCTGATCAAGATCGAAATGCACTTCCTGCCCGACGTTTACGTGACCTGCGAGGAATGCGGCGGCAAACGCTACAACCGCGAAACGCTGGAAGTGAAATTCAAGGGCCACTCGATCGCCGATGTGCTGGAGATGACGATCGAGGACGCGGAAGAGTTCTTCAAGGCCGTCCCCCCGATCCGCGACAAGATGCACATGCTGAACGAGGTCGGCCTCGGCTATGTCAAGGTCGGCCAGCAGGCGACCACCCTGTCGGGCGGCGAAGCGCAGCGGGTGAAACTGGCCAAGGAACTCAGCCGCCGCTCAACCGGGCAGACGCTCTACATTCTGGATGAACCGACCACCGGCCTGCACTTTGAAGACGTGCGCAAGCTGCTCGAAGTGCTGCAACGGCTGGTCGACCAGGGCAACTCGGTGGTGGTGATCGAACACAACCTCGACGTGATCAAGGTGGCGGACTGGATCATCGACCTCGGCCCGGAAGGCGGCGTGCGCGGCGGGGAGATCGTCGCCGAGGGAACTCCGGAGCAAGTGGTGCAGGTGGAGCGGAGCTATACTGGGCGGTATTTGAAGCCGTTGTTGGGGTAGTCGCTGGGAATGGATCGAGATCGGTGTAATGTCCGGCCACTAGCCTTGACACAGCTATCGTCCTGACAGAAGATCTCTGTATGTTCTCAGATCCAATCATCTCCCCCGCTCATGCCAGTCTGCTCGAAACTGCGGGCAACACGAAGTTTGGAACCGTACTGGCTGACCCGCCATGGCAATTTCAGAATCGCACTGGAAAGATCTCTCCCGAGCATAAGCGGCTAAACCGTTATGGCACGATGACTTTAAAGGAAATCAGCGCGCTACCTGTGAAGCAGATTTCTGCTGACCCAAGTCACCTATATCTTTGGGTCCCAAACGCTCTTTTGCCAGAAGGTTTGAAAGTCATGGAGGAATGGGGCTATCGTTATGTTTCAAACATCATTTGGCATAAAATTCGAAAAGACGGGGGGTCGGATGGTCGGGGAGTGGGTTTCTATTTTCGAAACGTGACCGAAATCCTTTTGTTTGGGGTCAAGGGAAAGAGTGCTCGAACTTTGTCTCCGGGGCGAAGCCAAGTGAACATTATGCAAACTCGTAAGCGGGAACATAGCCGTAAGCCTGATGAGCAATACAAGCTCATCGAAGATTGTAGCTGGGGGCCTCGAATCGAGCTTTTCAGCCGAGGGAAGCGGAAGGGATGGACGGTCTGGGGCAATCAGGCTGACGAAAGCTACGAGCCGACTTGGAGCACTTATAAGTTCAATTCTATGGCAGTTGCTGCTGAATGAGTGATGACTTTGACGATTTGGAAGAAGAAGGCACCAGCGATGTATCGACTGGGAAAGGCGCTGACTCACCTGAGCAACTGTCTAGGTTCTTTGACGTCACGTTGCTGAAGAAATTCGAAATTTTTAGCTATCGTAATGCTGCTGCAATCTTGGCGACGAATTTTCCGGATCAATTTAAAAGTTTAGTTTCAGGGCTCAAGGCTTTCGAGATTTCATCCGAAATGATTCGGTACCCAGGAGGCAGTAAGGGGCCGATTGCGAAGTATGTCGACACACTGTTTGTGGAAGAAAGTGGGTGGCAAGAGGCACGCATTTCGGCAGACCTTCACGTACGCCTGCTTCATGCGAAGAAAAAGGATTCAGTTCTTAACGAGTACATTCGCGAAGGTTTTCTTGATGGACATCGTATCGATTTTTTGAATGGCCGCGTTGCATTAGACCTAGAGTGGAATAGCAAAGATCAGACCTATGACCGTGATCTTTACGCTTTTTCGGCTTTCTATGATGCTGGGGCGGTTGATGTGGGTGTCATAATCACGCGCGGAAACTCACTCGATACGAATTATTTTCGCAGCTTAGGCAAGGTTCTGAAGAAGGACGGAACCGAAGGGAGCGAGGAAGTCTATAAGAAATTTGGAGCGTCCACGACCTGGATGGGAAAACTCTTGTACCGTTTGGACGCTGGCCGGAATGGTGGTTGCCCTGTGTTGGCGATTGGTATCAAGCCAAATTGTGTAAAATAGACATCGCCGAACCGCGCGAAACAACCCCCATTTTCCTACATCCACCAAATGCTATACCTGAATCGGTTCTCCTTTGCCCTTGTCTGAAAGGTGAACCATGTCCGGAATGTCTTGTGTCGATGCGCCTGGTGCGGCGCTGGGGGTTGGTGCGGGGCTCGCGCTGGCGCGGGGCAAGGGGCGGCATCAGCCGCTAACGCCTTCCGCTGAAATGGAGGAGGAATTGCTGGTCCCGCTGCGCCCGCGTGACGACGGGTGGACGCCGGCGCGGCAGCGGGCTTTTCTGGAGGCGCTGGCTTCGTGCGGGTCGGTTGCGGCTGCGGCGCGGCGGGTGGGGATGTCACGCGAATCGGCCTATGCCCTGCGGCGGCGCAGCGATGCGCGGGGCTTTGCCCAGGCATGGGATGCGGCGCGGCTGCTGGCGGCGGAACATCTGGTCGATCTGGCCTGGGACCGGGCGGTGCAGGGCGAGGTCCGCCCGCTGGTCTATCACGGCGAAGTGGTGGGCGAAGTGCGCCATTACGACAACCGCCTGCTGCTGGGCCTGATCGCGCAGAACCGCAAGCTGCTGGTCGAGCAGGGGCTGGCCGACCCGCCCGCAGTGACCGCGGCAGTGGCGGCGGACTGGGACGCGGCGTTGACCCGTGCCGAGCGGGGAGAGGCCCTCGCGGCTGGCCCGGTGGATCACTCTGCGGCCGGTCTCCCTCCTACAGAGCGGGACGAAGGGGCGGAGATCCCCGCGCCCTTGCCGCCGGAGCCGGACGGGCAGGGCGGCGTGATCGACGAGGCCGGACAGCTGGAAGTGGGCGCCTACGCAATCTGGTGGCAGGCGGACCGGGACTGCTGGCTGACCAATTGGCCCGCCCCGGGAGGCTGGCAGGGCGAGCAATTCCGGATCGGGGCCGATGGCGCGGTGGAGCCTTGGGGCGCTGACGAGGAGGCGGACGAGGAGGCGGATGAGGAGGCGGGCGGGGCGGCAGGCGGGGCCACTGGCCCGCGCGATGACTGGGCGCGGACGCTGACCCCGGACGAGCTCGCGGGGGCGGAGCGGCAGGCGGCGCAAGACGCGGCGCAGGTGGCCGCGCGGCTGGAACTCTATCGCCGCCGGGCCTTTGGCCTGGCCGCTGATGCCGAACTCGCCTCGCTTGACCGGGCGGAACAGGCGGCGGCGTTTTTTGCCTCCTCAACCCTGTGAACTTTGTCAGGTTGGGGATGCGCGAAGCGCGATGCACGAAATGCAAGGGCTGGCGCAATCGTTGCGCTACCCGGTGCGGCGCGGGGGCGCTATATTGGACCCCGCGTCGGGGTGTGCGCCGGGCCGCCCCGGATGAGCGGGAACAGGAGCCTTGCTGATGAACCGTGCGCTGCGTCCTACCGCCTTGCTGGCCGCCACTGCCGCGCTGGGCCTGCTGGCCGGGCCGGCACTGGCTGCCACCGTGGTGCTGACTGCCAACCTGACCGGGGAAGCCGTGCCGGACGGGGCCGGAGTGGCCGGGGGTACGGCCACGTTCCGGGCCGAGGCTGATCCCGCGCTGGGCGATTTCTGCTATGTTCTGGCCTTCAAGGGGCTGGGCACGGTGCGTGATGCGGCGATTGTGGCGGCTGATGCGCCGGGCGATGGCAAGGCGGTTATCGCGCTGGAAGTTGCGGGGGTGGAAACCGACCTGTGCGTGGCGGTGGAACCGGACGTGCTCAAGGCCGTTGCCGCCGATCCGGGCAAGTACCACGTGGTGGTGCGCAGCGTCGCCAATCCGAAAGGCGCGGCGCGCGGCGTGCTTGGGAAATAGCCGCTTCCCGTTGATCCATGCTGCGCGGGCCTGCGCGCCGGGCTAGGAACGGGCCGGAATGGAGTTGCCGCCCTTGCGCAAGTGGTTCCAACAGATGGCGCCGGATCAGGACCGGCTGATGGCCAACCGCTGGCTGCGCCCGGTTGCGCCGCGGCTGGCCGATCCCGGCATCTGGCATTTCAACCGCCGCAGCGTGGCGCGCGGGGTGGCGCTGGGGCTGTTCCTCGCCTTCCTGCTGCCGGTCGGCCAGATCCTGTTTGCCGCGGTGATCGCCGCCGCCGCGCGCAGCAACCTGCTGGTGGCGGCAACGGTGACGTGGGTATCGAACCCGTTCACTTTCGGCCCGATCTACTTCGCGGCGTGGAAAGCGGGCGGGGTGCTGCTGGGCGCAGCCGGATTGGGGCACCTCAGCGCGGTGGCGCTGCCCCTGGGGCTGGCGGCCTTTGCAAGTGTCGGCGCGGCGATCGGCTATCTGGCGGTGCAGCTGGGCTGGCGGATCGCGCTGAGGCTGCAATGGAGCCGCCGGCGCAGGGTGCGAGCGGGGTGACTTAGCCCCGCCGGGTGCTTTCGCGGACCAGCAGCTGGACGGGGACGCGGCGCTGCTCGCGCTTTTGCCCGGCGATCCCGGCCAGCAGCTTGTCCACCATCATCGCCCCGGCCGCGGCAAAATCGGGCTGGACGGTGCTGAGCGGGGGCATGGCATGGGCGCTGGCGCGGATCCCGTCGAACCCGATCAGGGCGATGTCTTGCGGGACCTTGACGCCCAGCTCGGTCAGCTCACGCAGGGCGCCGAGCGCAATCTCGTCGCAGACGGCGAAGAGCCCGTCGCAGGGCCGGCCTGAAGCAAACAGGGTGCGGGCGGCCCGGCGGCCCTGTTCCTCGCGGGACAGGCCGTCTTCGATCTCGACCAGCCAGGGGGTGAGGCCGGCGCGCTCCATCTGTTCGGCATAGCCATCATAGCGTTCCTTGAACTGGCGCTGGAGCGAGGCGACCGAGCCGATGCAGGCGATCTTGCTGCAGCCGCGCTCGATCAGGTGACCAGTGGCCAGCCGCGCACCCTCGTGGTTGTCAGAGCGGATCCACTCAAGGTCGTCATAGGGTGAG
This sequence comes from Novosphingobium sp., assembly GCA_046291115.1. Classification (GTDB taxonomy): domain Bacteria; phylum Pseudomonadota; class Alphaproteobacteria; order Sphingomonadales; family Sphingomonadaceae; genus Novosphingobium. The sequence continues at coordinate 21,448 of JBKBSV010000028.1, forward strand.
CCCCAGCAGACCCAGTGCATGCCGGACTGGCCCAGCTCGCGGTAATACTGCCACGCCGCCTCGTTCTGGGTGGTGCCGATCACGATCAGGCCATCGGCCTTGCGCTGTTCCTCGTAGCGGCCGGAGAGGTTGGCGGGGCCATCCTGGAACGATACCAGCGTTTCGTACCCCCGGTCCGAGGCGGCAGCGCAGATCGAACCGAGCAGGGCATAGGTAAAGGGGTTGAGGTCCTTGCGGTCCTCGTCCGGGCGGCAGATCACCACCACGGCGAGCGTCCCGGTCTTGCCGGTGCGCAAGCGGGCGGCGTTGTTATCGACGAAGTAGTTGAGCTTCCTGGCGGCTTCGGCCACCCGCAAGCGGGTTGCCTCGCTCACCACCGGATCGCCCGCCAGCGCACGGCTGACGGTTGACTGGCTGACACCGGCCGCCGCCGCCACATCGAAGGATGTGACGCGGAAACTGCGCGGCTTGGGCTGGTCGGCGCTCTCCCCCATGCCAGGGCTTCTACAGTGCCGAGATGCCGCCGTCGAGTTTGAGTTCGGCCCCGGTCATGAACCGGCTCTCGTCAGAGGCGAGGTAGAGCACGCCGCTGGCGATGTCGTCCGGGTGGCCAACGCGCTTCAGCGGGATCTGGCGGGCCAGCTTGTCCATGATCACGTCCTTTGGCTTGCCGGTAGAGGCGACCATGCCGTCAAGGATCGGGGTGTCGATGAAGGTCGGGTGGACCGAGTTGCTGCGGATGTCCCAGCCCATCTTGGCGCAATAGAGCGCGACCGACTTGGACAGCATCCACACCGCCGCCTTGCTGGCGTTGTAGCCGGGCATGGTGTCGGACGCGATCAGACCGGCGATCGAGGAGATGTTGATGATCGATCCGGGCTGGTTGTCCTTCATCAGCGGGATCGCCTTTTTGCAACCGAGGAACACGGAATCGACATTGATGGCAAAACCGCGCTTCCATTCTTCCAGCGTGCAGGTCTCGATGTTGCCGCGCACGCCGACCCCGGCATTGTTGACCAGCACGGAAAGCCCGCCCATCCGCTGCTGGGCGACCACCATCGCGGCTTCCCAATCGGCTTCCTGGGTGACGTCAAGCTTGACCGCAAAAGCGGTGCCTTCGCCCAGTTCGGCATTGATCTTGGCTGCCTGCTCAGCCGCACCTTCGGCGTTGATGTCGCCGAGCAGAACCTTCGCCCCCTCGCGCGCCAACATCATCGCCTGGGCCGCACCCAGACCCTGCGCCGCACCGGTGATCAGCGCCTTCTTGCCTTCAACCCGTCCTGCCATTGCATCATCCTCCGATCATGCCGGGACCGAGCAGCATCAGCAGCCTTACGTCAATCCCCAATCCGCGCCTGCGTGCGGTTTCGATGAAGCGGGCGAGATCGGACAGCGGCACCCGGTGCACGGTAATGTCCTCGCCATCCGTGCCGCCGCCGGGACCGACCTTGGTAAGGCCATGCGCCCTGAGCAGCGTGAAGCTCTCGCTGACCATGCCCGGGCTGGAATAGAACTCGCCCAGCACTTCCATTCGCGCGGCGCGGTAGCCGGTCTCTTCCTCCAGCTCGCGATTGGCGGCGGCGGTGGCGTCTTCACCCGGGGCGCTGTCATCGTCGCCGATCAGGCCGGCGGGCAGTTCAAGGCAGGGGCGGCCCAGCGGCACGCGGAACTGCTCGACCAGCAGGACATGGTCCTGTTCGTCAACAGCCAGGATCACTGCTGCCCGGATCCCGCGGCTGCGCGCGACGTATTCCCACTTGCCCTTGACCTTGGCGGTGATGAACTTGCCCGCCCAGACGATCTGTTCCTGCTCTTCGCTCATTCTGCAGGGCTACACGAGCGCAGCGGACAACGTCTAGAGCTCGATCAGCCGGTCGGGCAATTCGTTGCGATCGTCGCTGGCGCGAGGGAAGTGCTGGGCCAGGACCGCGCCGACTTCTTCCACCGCCGCGACCATTCCGGCACCGGGACGGCCCTGGCGGATTTCCCCGATCAGCGAGGCCATGGCATGACCCCAGACCTCTGGCTCGACCTTGGCGGCAATCGCCGCATCGGCCACGATCTCGGCCCTGTGCTCGGCCAGGCTCAAGTAGATCAGGATGCCGGTGCGGCCGTGGGTGCGGCGTTCCGCCCCAACCTTGAAATAGCGCACTGCCCGGTCGCGCACGCGGGCATGCTTGAGCGGGGCGGGAACCAGCGCCATCCGAAGCGGCTTCCACAGCAGGACCAGCCAAACGCCGAGGAACTTGGCCGTGGCGGTGAACAGCGCGAGGGCCAGCACCTGCGGCGCAGACCAGTCATGTTGCCAGCGGCCCAGCAGCCAATCGACTTTGGAGAGAGTGAGGTCTGGAAACAGCGCGATCGCGGCGAGCGAGAGGAACGCCGCCAATGCAGCCCACAGCAGCGCGACATCGTGGAACGAATTACTCTCGCCGGCGATGATCGTGACGATCTCGCCCGCGCTCTGTTCCTCGGCGGCCGCTACCGCGGCGCTGACCGCCTGATGATCGCTTTCGGAGAGGTGGATCGGTCGGTGTGGCATTGTCCGTTTCCCCTACCAGCTGCCCGAAGCGCCGCCACGCTCAAGCAAAACGCGCGTGCCGCCCGCGACGGCTATTGCAATCACACGCCGCCGCCGGTGGCCGAAGGAGGCAAGCCGGCGCCGGTCGGAGGCCGGACGTGCGTGTTCCCGCAGTCCCGCAGCCGCATCACCCGGCCGCAAACGCGGCCGGCGCCACGCTAGGCCGGCAAGGCGACGCGGAAGACGGAGCCTTGGCCGGGGGTGCTCTCGACCGCAGCCAGGCCGCCGTGGGCTTCGACCACGGCCTTTACCAGGCTCAGCCCGAGGCCGAGTCCTTGCTGGGAGCGGCTCTTGTCGCCGCGGTAGAGGCGCTGCCAGATGAGTTCGTGCTCGGCGGGCGGGATGCCCGGCCCGGAGTCGGCCACCTCCATCATGACCTTGCCGGGGATGGTGAGGGCGGCCAGGCGCACG
>JBKBSV010000133.1:0-4256 GCA_046291115.1 Novosphingobium sp.
CGGGGTCAAGTACTCGGTGCCAACCGCTGTCGATGCCTTGCAGAACGCACCTGACGTAACCCAGCAACTGGTCGCCTTGTTCGTTGCGCGCCACGATCCGGCCTTCCGGGGGGATCGGGCCAAGGCCGAAGCGGCGGCCCAAGAGGCGATCCGGGCCGGGCTGGCCCAGGTCAAGGCCATCAATGATGATCGCCTGCTCCGCCAGTTCCGCGCCGTGGTCGAAGCCACACTGCGGACCAATGCCTTCGCGCCCGCCGGACAGGCTGCCCTTGCCTTCAAGCTTGATTCCGCACTGATTCCGGGCCTGCCCAAGCCGTTGCCGTGGCGCGAGATTTTCGTCTATTCGCGGCGGGTGGAGGGCATCCACCTCAGGTCAGGTCCGGTTGCGCGCGGCGGCCTGCGCTGGTCTGATCGGCGCGATGACTTCCGCACCGAGATCCTTGGCCTGATGAAGGCCCAGAAGGTCAAGAACGCGGTGATCGTCCCGGCCGGGGCCAAGGGCGGGTTCTATCCCAAGCAACTCCCTGACCCTTCGCGCGACCGCGATGGCTGGCTGGCTGAAGGCCGGGAGAGCTACAAGCTGTTCATCCGCACGCTGCTTTCGATCACCGACAACATTGTCGAGGGTGCGGTGGTCCATCCTGCCCAGGTTGAAGTTCGCGACGGGGAGGATCCCTATTTCGTGGTGGCCGCCGACAAGGGCACGGCGACCTTTTCCGATACGGCCAACAGCATCGCCGCAGAGCACGATTTCTGGCTGGACGATGCCTTCGCCAGCGGCGGCTCCAAGGGCTATGACCACAAGGCCATGGGCATCACGGCGAGAGGCGCCTGGCTGTCGGTTCAGCGCCATTTCCTGGAAATGGGCATCGATGTGCAGCGCGAACCGGTTCGCGTGGCCGGCTGCGGGGACATGTCCGGCGATGTCTTCGGCAACGGCATGTTGCTCTCGCAGGCGATCAAGCTGGTCGCCGCGTTCGATCATCGCCACATCTTCCTTGACCCCGATCCCGATCCCGCGAAAAGCTGGGCCGAGCGCAGCCGGTTGTTCGCCCTGCCACGTTCGAGCTGGGAGGATTACAATCCCGAGCTGCTATCCCGAGGCGGCGGCGTATTTTCGCGCAGCGCCAAGGAAATACCGCTTTCGGCCGAGGTCCGGGCGATGCTGGGGATCGATGCCGAAACGATCGATCCCGACAGCCTGATCACGGCGATCCTGAAGGCCGAAGTGGATCTGCTGTGGTTTGGCGGGATCGGCACCTATGTAAAGAGCCGGGCGGAAAACAACGTCCAGGTCGGCGATCCGGCGAATGATGCGCTGCGGATCGACGGAGCCGATGTCCGTGCCCGGGTGATCGGTGAAGGAGCCAACCTCGGAACGACCCAGGCCGGCCGGATCGAGTTCGCGCTCTGCGGCGGGCGGATCAACACCGACTTCATCGACAATTCCGCCGGGGTCGATTGCTCTGACAACGAGGTCAATATCAAGATCGCGCTGGCCGGCGCCAAGCGTGCAGGACGGCTCACCGAACCGGACCGGGTCAAGCTTCTGGCCGAAATGACCGATGAAGTTGCCGCCATCGTGCTGGAGGATAACCGGCTTCAGGCGCTTGCGCTGTCGATTGCCCAGGGCGGTGGTCCCGGCGCGACGGCATCGCATCTGCGCCTGATCGAGATGCTGGAAGGCGCAGGCCAGCTCGATCGCAAGACCGATGGCCTTGCCGACAGCGAAGTCTATGCCCGCCGCGCCGCCGATGGCCGGGGCCTGACCCGGCCCGAACTCGCGGTCCTGCTGTCCAGCGCCAAGCTGCAGCTTCAGGCCGCGATCGAGGCATCGCCCCTGCCCGATGATCCGGGTCTGGCCGATGAACTGCTTGCCGCCTTCCCGCAGCCGATGCGCGACAGGTTCCGGCAGGACATTCTGGAACACCGGCTGCGGCGCGAGATTATTGCGACCAAGCTGGCCAACCGGCTGGTCAACCGGATGGGCCTGATCCATCCGTTCGAGCTGGCCGAGGAAGAAGGTGCCAGCCTCGCCCAGGTGGCTGCCGCTTTCGTGGCGGCAGAGCGGCTGTTCAACATGGCCGAGGTGTGGCGCCGGTTAGAGGCGGCAGACATGGCCGAGCAGGCCCGGATCGTGCTGCTTGACCGTGCGGCAGCCGCTCTCGCCGATCATGTTGCCGATGTGCTGCGGGTCGGGGGCCATAGCTGCGAGCCTTCGAAACTGGTGGCCGAACTGCACGAGGCGGTGACCGAACTGGCCAGGGACACCGACAGCCTCCTGTCCGGGGAAACGCGTGCCCAGTCCGGCCGCATGCGGGGCCAGTTGGCCGAAGCCGGCGCGCCGGCCGCAGAGGCGGCGCTGGTAGCCCGCTTGCAGGACATGGACGGGGCAGTGGGTATCGCTCGTCTGGCAGGTGAGAGTGGCCGGTCCCCGCGTGAACTCACCCTTGCCTTTGCCGATCTTGGTGCACGGATCGGGCTTGACTGGGCCCAGCAGACCGCCGCCCGGATGAGCCCGAGCGATCCGTGGGAGCGCCTGCTGGTCAACGGTCTTGCCCGGGATTTCCAGCAGATGCGGCTCGATTTCCTGCGCCGGGCAATGGGCCGCAAGGACGATCCCGCCGCAGCCGTGGCCGGCTGGGCCGAGGCTCAGGCGGACGGTATCGCCCAGTTCCGCCGTACGGTCAGCCGGGCTCAGGCGGCAGTCCCGGTCACCCCGGCGATGCTGGCGCAACTTGCCAGCCAGGCCCGCAATCTGCTGGCGCGCTAGGCGGACAATTCGTCCAGCGCCCAGCGTGCGGCTTCGGCCAAGACCGGATCGGGGTCGTTCAGCAAGTTGCGGACCGGTCCGGCCAGCGCCGGATCGGCGCTGTTACCGGCTGCATAAAGGCAATTGCGGATAAACCGGCCCCGACCGATCCGCTTGATCGGTGATCCTGAGAAAAGCTTGCGAAACGCCGCATCGTCCAGCGTCAGCAGCTCGGCAAGGCACGGTGCCGCCAGTTCGGCGCGCGGGAGAAAGGCGCGCAAAGTGCGGGCCGCATCGGCAAACTTGTTCCACGGACAGACGGCCAGGCAATCGTCGCAGCCATAGATGCGGTTGCCTAGTGCCTTGCGAAATTCCAGCGGGATTGCCCCTTTCAGCTCGATCGTAAGGTATGAAATGCAGCGCCGCGCATCGAGCTGGTAAGGCGCCGGGAAAGCCTTTGTCGGGCAAGCCGCCTGACAGGCGTTGCAACTGCCGCAGCGATTCAGGTCCGGCGCATCGGGTTCCAGTTCCAGCGTGGTGTAGATCGCGCCCAGGAACAGCCACGAGCCATGATCGCGGCTGACCAGGTTGGTATGCTTCCCCTGCCAGCCGATCCCGGCGGCCTCGCCCAGCGGCTTTTCCATCCCCGGTGCGGTATCGACAAAGACCTTCTCGCCGATCTCGCCCAGACCGCGTCTCGCTGCCTCTGCCACCAGCCAGCGAGCCAAGGCCTTCAAAGCCTTCTTGACGGCATCGTGATAGTCCCCGCCTTGTGCATAGACTGAAATCCTCGCCCGATCGGGTGTCTTGGCCAGAGCCAGCGGATCGGCGGCCGGGGCATAGCTCATGCCAAGGGCAATGACGCTGCGCGCCTCCGGCCACAGGCCTTGCGGACTGCGGCGATGGTGGGCCCGTGCCTCCATCCATTCCATCGCGCCGTGCATGCCTTCGTCCAGCCACTGCTCAAGCCGCGCGGCGCGCAGCGGGTCCTCTCCGGCTGGCGCGATGGCGCAGGCGGCAAAGCCCAGCCTGGCGGCCTCGGCGGCCAGATCATGCTTGAGCGAATTGGTGGCAGCTGCGTTAACCAAACTTTCTGTTGCTCCTGTTCATTCGCGTTTCATAGTGAGCCGATCTGATGAAACTAGGGGAACCACCGATGGGGAGCAACGCGCCGCAAGCGGCAACACGGCCGCTGGCAATCGAGGCGCGCGGGCTGGTAAAGCGGTTTGATGGGTTCACCGCCGTGGACGGGGTCGACCTTTTGGTGCCAGAGGGCGCGATCTACGGCATTCTCGGCCCCAACGGTGCGGGCAAGACGACGACGCTGCGAATGCTCCTGGGCATCATCGATCCCGATGAGGGCGTGCGCCGCCTGCTTGGCACGGACCGCCCGCACGAGGTTGCCCATGCGGTCGGATACCTGCCGGAAGAGCGCGGGCTCTCCCCATCAATGAAGACCTATGAAGCGATCGCATTCCTGGGTGCGCTGCGCGGCCTGCCGCTG
>JBKBSV010000134.1:0-4235 GCA_046291115.1 Novosphingobium sp.
CGCGTTGGAATTGCCGGCATTGACCACCAGCGCCCGGGCGCGGCCCTGGGCCACATTGGCCCGGCCCAGTTCCACTTCGGATGAACAGCAGACATTGCGGGTGAACACGCCCGCCACCGCCGTGCCTTCGGCCAGTTCCACATAGGTCAGATCGCAGCGCCCCCAGTCCTTGTAGCCGGCGCGCGCGACCCGCAGCGTGACGCCGCCGATCGGCGGCATGGCGGGAAAGGGGCGGGCGAGCGGAGAGACGGGATGGGCCATGGGCTTGCGCCTAGCGCCCGCAGGGCCTTGCTGCAATCACCGGCTCAGGGCTTCCCCAGCCCGATCAGCGCCATCGGCCCGACCTTGTCGCGCGGGGTGATGGTCCATTCCAGGCGCTTGCCGGCGGGATCGGCCTTGGGGCCTTCGTCGGTGTTGTTGGCCAGGATCTCGCCATCGGTGGTCAGCACGAGGCGGCCGTCGATCTGCGGGAAATCGGGGATCTTGGCGGCCTCTTCCGGGCTGGCCTTGGCCTTGTCTGCGGCTGCCATCTGGGCGATGTTGCCAAACGGCAGGCCCATCCCACCATCGCTCGACACGAACGCGGGCGAATCGAGCCGAACCAATCCGTCATTGCGGCGGTTCAGCACGAAGAACGGCACCACGGTGGGCATTTTTTCAATCGTCGGGAAGGAAAAGTCATGGCTGAGCGTGCCGGACACGCGGAAATCGACCAGGTAAAGGCCGTTGCCCTTGTAGGTCACGCTGGTGAAGCCATGCTGGCGGCGCAGGCGGCTGGCCAGTTCTTCGGCCGCCTTGGGATCGCTGGGTTCCAGCCCGCCCAGCATGGTGCGCAGTTGTTCGGATTCGCGCTTGCGGCGGGCGGCGGCTTCCTGCCGTGCGGTTTCCCAGTTGGCCTTCTGCTGGTCGAGTTCGTCGCGGGTGCAGGTGCGTTCCTTCTCCATGGCCTCGTCGGCGTAGCAGGGCAGGGGTGTGAACTCGTCGTTCGCCGGCTCGGTCCCGTCCGCCATGCGGGCCAGCTCCGAAAGGCCCAGCACAAAGATCTCGCCCTTGTAGGAATAGCTGAACCGCCCGTCCTTGCGCAGATCAAGCGCGGCATCGAACTTGCCGGGGGTGACGAAACAGGCGGCCAGCAGCAGGCTGAGCGCAGCGGCCAGGCCGGCGATCGACAGGCGGCGCAGGGTGGTGGGACGGTTCATGGCAAGTCTCCCGGTCAGGTGCGGGTGGCGATGGCGTAAAGCGCAATCGCCGCGGCGTTGGATACGTTGAGGCTTTCGATCGCCTCGCTCATCGGCAGGCGGGCCAGCACGTCGCAGTGCTGCAAGATGTTGTGGCGCAGCCCTTCGCCTTCGGCCCCCAGCACCAGTGCGACCGGGCCGGAGGGCAGGGCCTCGGCCAGCGTGACCTTGCCTTCGCCGTCAAGGCCGATCCGCCAGTATCCGGCCTCGGCCAGTTCATCGAGCGCGCGGGCCAGGTTCACCACCCGGACCCACGGCACCACTTCCAGCGCGCCCGACGCACTTTTGGCCACGGTGCCCGATTCGGGCGGGGCGTGGCGGTCCTGCGTCACCACGGCGGCGGCGTTGAAAGCAGCGGCCGATCGCAGGATCGCGCCGACATTATGCGGATCGGTGACCTGATCGAGCACCACGAGCGGGCGGGCCGGATCGCTGTCCATCACCTCGTCCAGGAACACGTCTTCCAGCGCATCGCAATCCAGCACCAGCCCCTGGTGCGGCGCATCGCGCGCCACCAGCCGGGCGAGATCGGCCGGCGCGGCCCATTCCAGCGGGAAATCGGGCGGCAGTTCGCCATCCAGGCTGGCCACGCCTTCGCGGGTGGCCCACAGCTTGCGGTGGCGGCGCTGCGGGTTCTTGAGCGCGGCTTCCACCGCATGGCGGCCCCACAGGCGCACCGCACCGGTGCTCGCCCGGCCAGAACCGCGCCCGCCCTGCATCCGTCCGGCGCGGCCACGCCTGGGCTTTTCCTTCTTGCCTTCGCTGTGGCGGCTCATCGGGATAAATCCTGTTTCATCGGCATTCCCTGCCAGTCACCCCATTGACAGGCAAGTCACACTTCGGCATTGGCGCGCTTCCTCGGCCGGTTGGCCCCTTTATGGGGGTCGCGCAATCGGGGCAGCCCGACGCCGGCAGGCTGGTGTGGACAGGTGGCCGAGTGGTTAAAGGCAGCAGACTGTAAATCTGCCCGCGCAAGCGTACGCTAGTTCGAATCTAGCCCTGTCCACCACCAGACTTCTTCGGCCCGCCAATCCGCGTCGGCAACCTTACAGGCCGTCAGCCAACTTCTTGAGCGCTGCTGCCCGGCGGCCGCTGCGGCAGAAAGCCAGGGTCGGCCCCGGATTTTTGCCCAACACTGCGGCGAGCGCGCGCGCATCGTTTTCGGTCGGTCCGCTCTTTGCGACGGGAATGTAATGATAGGCCAGGCCCAGCCGGGCGGCCTCTGCCGCCACTTCGGCCGAGGTCGGCTGGCCGGGTTCCTCGCCGTCGGGGCGGTTGTTGATGATGGTGCGGTATCCGGCCTTCGAAAGTTCGGCAAGATCAGGCAATGCGATCTGGCCGCGCACGGCATAGCCCGGAGCAATGGTCTCAGCCCCGACCGCGCTTGCCGGATCGGCCGCGGGTGTTGTTGTGGTTGCCGGCGAACAACCGGTCAGCAGGGCCAGGCCGGCGACCAGAGCAAAAGGCAGAGAGAGAGGCCGAGAAAAAGGCCGAGAAAAAGGGAAGTCGCGCTTCATGCTTGTCTCCTTCGGCGCTCTGGCTAGAGGCTTGCGGTGGCGGTGCCAAGTGCGAACCGGCTTGTGATCGCGCGGCGCCCGCACTAGACCGGCGCGCCATGAGCGAAATCATCCCAGTCATCTCTGCCACCGGCCTGTTCACGCCTCCGGAGACCATCACCAACGAAGAGCTGGTTGCCAGCTTCAACGAGTACGTGAGGCGGTTCAACGTCCGCCACGCTGCGGAAATAGCGGCGGGAACGGTGGCGGAACTGGCGCCCAGCTCGGTCGAATTCATCGAGAAGGCCAGCGGCATCAAGGCCCGCCATGTGTTGAGCAAGGCGTCGCTGATCGATCCCGAAATCATGGCTCCGCGCTGGCCGGAGCGGCCGAACGAGGAAGTCTCGGTCATGGCCGAAATGGGGATCAAGGCGGCGCGTGATGCGCTGGAGCGGGCCGGGCGCGATGCGAAGGATGTCAACGCGGTGCTGTGTGCGGCCTCGAACATGCAGCGGCCCTATCCGGCCATGGCAATCGAGATGCAGGATGCGCTCGGAATCGAGGGCTTTGCCTTCGACATGAACGTTGCCTGTTCCAGCGCAACCTTCGCGATTCAGACCGCGGCCGATTTCATTCGCGCCGGCAATGCCCGCTCGGTCCTGGTGGTCAGCCCGGAAATCTGCACCGGCCACAACAACATGAAGAACCGCGACAGCCACTTCATCTTTGGCGATGTTGCCACCGCCGTGCTGGTCGAGGCGCAGGACATGGCGCCGCACCCGCACTGGCAGATCATTGGTACCCGGCTGAAGACGGTCTATTCCAACAACATCCGCAACAATTTCGGCTTTCTCAACTGCGCCACGCCGGAAACCATCGGCGCGCCGGACAAGCTGTTCGTCCAGGAAGGCCGCAAGGTGTTCAAGGACGTGGTGCCGATGGTGGCAACCATGATCTGCGAGCATTCGGGCGATCTTGGCATCGATCATGCGGGTCTGCGGCGGCTGTGGCTGCACCAGGCCAACCAGGGGATGAACCGGCTGATTGCCCAGCGCGTGCTGGGGCACGAGGCGAGCGAGGATGAAAGCCCGACCGTGCTCGACACCTATGGCAATACCTCCAGCGCCGGGTCGATCATTGCGTTTCATCTCAACAATGCCGATCTGGCCGCCGGGGATACCGGGGTGATCTGCTCGTTCGGGGCCGGCTATTCCGCCGGCACCGTCTTTGTCCGGAAGGTGGCGTGATGCCGGGCGACATTCTTGACAACCGCGGCCGGGGTGAAGCGACCTGGTCGTGGCCCAGCGTCCATCCGGAAGGCAGGGTCTTCGCGCTGATCGCGGCCGGCCTCAGTGCCGCGGCGGCGTTTTTCGCTTGGGAAACGCTGGCCTGGCCGCTGGGCGCACTGGTGTTGGGGATCCTCGCTTTCTTCCGTGATCCCAAGCGCGTGACCCCACTGGGCGACAGCCTGATCATCGCCCCGGCCGATGGCCTGATCACC
>JBKBSV010000029.1:0-23579 GCA_046291115.1 Novosphingobium sp.
GGGTCTTGCCGGTCAGGTTGTAGATGATTTCCACGTCCTGCCCGCCGGCATGGAACACTTTCAGCACGTCCTCGTTATCGACCAGCAGGTCGAGCAGCGGCGACAGGTCAAGGTCCCTGGCCAGCGGATCGATTGCCGCCGCTTCGTTCGCATCGGCGATCTGGATCAGGCAGAGTTCCGGCCAATAGGTGTTCTCGCGCATGAATTCGGTGTCGACGCACACGAAATCGGCCTGAGAAAGCCGGTCGCACAGGTCCGCGAGTGCTTCGGACGTGGTAATCAAAGGATGTATCTTCATCGTTCTTTTCTGTAGGTGGGCCCGGCAGGGCCCTCGGCTTGACAAATCAGCGGCTATCGCCTGTTAGCCGCGCTTTCGCCCCTGCAACAAAGCGGGGCGCTTGGAAAGAGTTTCGATGCACATTTATCGCACCCATACCTGCGGCGCCTTGCGCGCTTCCGATGTCCACCAGACGATCCGCCTGTCGGGCTGGGTCCATCGCAAGCGCGACCATGGCGGCGTCCTGTTCGTTGATCTGCGCGATCATTACGGCCTGACCCAGATCGTGGCCGATGTGGACAGCCCGGCGCTGGCAATCCTTGAAGGATGCCGGGTGGAATCGGTCGTCACCATCGAAGGCACGGTCAAGGCCCGCAGCGCCAGCACGGTCAATCCGAACCTGCCGACCGGCGAGATCGAGGTCTATGCCCGTGCCGCCACGGTGCTGAGCCGCGCCGAAGATCTGCCGCTGCCGGTGGCCGGGGAACAGGAATACCCTGAAGACGTGCGCCTGAAGTACCGCTTCCTCGATCTGCGGCGCGAGACGCTGCACGCCAATATCGTCAAGCGCACCCGGATCATCCGGGAAACCCGGCGGCGGATGGAAGAAATCGGCTTTACCGAGTATACCACGCCGATCCTGACCGCCTCCAGCCCGGAAGGCGCGCGCGACTTCCTGGTGCCGAGCCGGATCCACCCGGGCAAGTTCTTTGCCCTGCCGCAGGCCCCTCAGCAGTACAAGCAGCTGCTGATGGTGGCAGGCTTTGATCGCTATTTCCAGATCGCCCCCTGCTTCCGTGACGAGGATCCGCGCGCCGACCGGCTGCCGGGTGAGTTCTACCAGCTCGATCTGGAAATGAGCTTCGTCACCCAGGAAGAAGTGTGGGAGACGATGGAGCCGGTCATGGCCGGGATCTTCGAGACCTTTGCCGAGGGCCGCAAGGTGACCCCGGCGGGCGAATTCCCCCGGATTCCCTACGCCAAGGCGATGCTGGATTACGGCACTGACAAGCCGGACCTGCGCAACCCGCTGGTGATCCGCGATGTCACGGCGGATTTTGCCCGGTCCGGCTTTGGCCTGTTTGAAAAGATCGTCGGCAGCGGCGGTGTCGTGCGCCTGATCCCGGCGCCGAACACTGCCGACAAGAGCCGCAAGTTCTTTGACGACATGAACGACTGGGCGCGCAGCGAAGGCCATGCTGGCCTCGGCTATGCCACCCGCAAGGGCGGCGTGTTCGGCGGCCCGATCGCCAAGAACCATGGCGAGGACCGGATGGCCGCGCTGTGGGATGCGCTGGGCCTGGGCCCGGATGACGGCGCGTTCTTTGCCGCCGGCAAGGAAGACCAGGCCGCCAAGCTGGCAGGGCAAGCCCGCGTCCGGGTGGGCGAACAGCTTGGGCTGGTCGAGAAGGATGCCTTCCGCTTCTGCTGGATCGTCGACTTCCCGTTCTATGAATGGGACGAGGACGCCAAGAAGCTCGACTTCGCGCACAACCCGTTCTCGATGCCGCAGGGCGGGATGGAAGCCTTGCAGACCCAGGATCCGTTGACGATTCTGGCCTATCAGTACGACATGGTCTGCAACGGCTATGAACTGGCTTCGGGCTCGATCCGCAACCAGCATCCTGAGCTGATGGTCAAGGCCTTCGAACTGGTCGGCCTCAGTCAGGCCGATGTCGAGGAACGGTTCGGCGGGATGTACCGCGCGTTCCAGTATGGCGCACCGCCGCATGGCGGGATGGCGGCGGGGGTGGACCGCATGGTCATGCTGCTGTGCGGGGTGCAGAACCTGCGCGAAATCACGCTGTTCCCGATGAACCAGCGCGCCGAGGACCTGCTGATGGGGGCGCCCTGCGTTCCTGAGGCCAAACAGCTGCGCGAACTGCACATCCGCGTGGTGGAGCCGCCCAAGGGCTGAGCGGGCAGGTGCAGCGGTTGAGGAATCGGTGCACCCCCTTGCCAGCCGCCGCGCCGTTCTCTAGGGCGCAACCGAACACTGTTTAATCTGCCGTTCACGAAGGGACATATCCATGAGCGACACCGCCGACCGCGTTAAGAAGATCGTTGTCGAGCACCTCGGCGTCGAGGCTGACAAGGTTACCGAAGATGCCAGCTTCATCGACGATCTGGGCGCCGATTCGCTCGACATTGTCGAGCTGGTGATGGCTTTCGAAGAAGAATTCGGCGTCGAAATCCCCGACGATGCGGCTGAAAAGATCAGCACTGTCGCCGACGCGATCAAGTACATCAACGACAACAAGGGCTGATTGCCTTTGGCAGAGCGGGCCGACCGGCGCTTTCCGGCTTCCACCGATGCCGATTGACCCGGTTCACGGTCTTTGACAGGCTCGGCCCGCAAAGGGCTGGGCCTGTTGTCATTTGAAGGGTTTGGAGAACTGTAATGCGGCGTGTTGTCGTCACCGGTCTTGGTCTGGTTACCCCGCTTGGGGGCGATGTCGAGACGACTTGGGCCAACCTGATCGCGGGCAAGAGCGGGGCCGGGCGGATCACCCGGTTCGATACGTCCGACCAGAAGTGCCACATCGCTTGCGAGGTGAAGGGGCCGGACCACGAATACGGCTTTGATCCGATGAAGCGCGTCGATCACAAGATCCAGCGCCAGGTCGATCCGTTCATCGTCTATGGCATCGATGCCGCCGGCCAGGCGTTGGAAGACGCCGGCCTGGCCGACATGGATGACGACCTCAAGCTGCGCACTGGCTGCTCGATCGGTTCGGGCATCGGCGGTCTGCCGGGGATTGAAAGCGAATCCATCGTCCTGCACGAAAAGGGACCGGGGCGTGTTTCCCCGCATTTTGTCCACGGTCGCCTGATTAATCTGATTTCCGGCCAGGTTTCGATCAAGTACGGCCTGATGGGCCCGAACCACGCGGTGGTGACTGCCTGCTCGACCGGAGCGCACTCGATCGGCGATGCCGCGCGGATGATCAGGGACGGTGATGCCGACGTGATGCTGGCAGGTGGGGCAGAAAGCACCATCAACCCGCTCGGCGTGGCCGGCTTTGCCCAGGCCCGCGCGCTCAATTGCAGTTTCAACGACCGCCCGACCGAGGCGAGCCGCCCCTATGACAAGGACCGCGATGGGTTCGTCATGGGCGAAGGTGCCGGGGTGGTCGTGCTGGAAGAATACGAGCACGCCAAGGCCCGTGGCGCGAAGATCTATGCCGAAGTGGTCGGCTATGGCATGTCGGGCGATGCCTATCACGTCACCGCCCCGCATCCCGAAGGCAAGGGCGCGGAACTGGCAATGCGCATGGCGCTGAAGAAGGCCGGAATGGGGCCGGGCGATATCGATTACGTCAATGCCCACGGCACTTCGACCATGGCCGACACGATCGAACTGGGCGCGGTCAAGCGGGTGCTGGGTGATGACCTGTCGGGCGCTTCGATGAGCAGCACCAAGTCCGCCATCGGCCACCTGCTGGGCGGCGCGGGCGCGGTAGAGACGATCTTCTGCATCCTGGCGATTCGCGACCAGGTCGTGCCGCCGACGCTCAACCTCGATAATCCGGACGAAGGCACCGAAGGCGTCGATCTGGTGCCCAAGGTGGCGAAGAAGCGCACCGTGCGCGCCGCGCTCAACAACTCGTTCGGGTTCGGCGGCACCAATGCCAGCGTGATCGTCAAGGCGGTCGACTGATGCTGGGTTGGCGCTGGCGCCGCACGCCGCTGCTGGCGGCGGTGGTGCTGCTGCTGGGCGTGGGCGCTTGGTTTGTCGGCGGGTGGTATGCATCCGGCCCGCTTGCGCAGGATACCGCATTCACCGTTCCCGACGGGTCGAGCCTGTCGGGCGTTGCCGCCAAGCTGGAACGGGAAGGGGTGATCGCCTCGGCCTCGGCGTTCAAGCTGCGGGCGCGCATTTTCGGCGCAGGCTCCAGCATCAAGGCCGGGGAGTTCATGATCCCCAGGGGCGCGTCGATGGCGACCGTGCTGGGCCGGATCGCCGGGGATGAAGTGTTGCGCCGCTTCGTC
Source organism: Novosphingobium sp. (assembly GCA_046291115.1). Taxonomy (GTDB): domain Bacteria; phylum Pseudomonadota; class Alphaproteobacteria; order Sphingomonadales; family Sphingomonadaceae; genus Novosphingobium. The sequence continues at coordinate 4,271 of JBKBSV010000029.1, forward strand.
ACGATCCCCGAAGGCATGCCCTCGATCATGGTCTATGAGCGGCTGATGGCCAATCCGTTGCTGACCGGAGAGATCGCGGTGCCGCCCGAAGGATCGGTCCTGCCCGATACCTATGAAATCCAGCGCGGCGAAAGCCGCCAGGCGGTGCTCAGCCGGATGCAGGCGGCAATGCAGCGCGCGCTGGCCGAGGAATGGGAAAAGCGCGGGGCCAACACCGTTGTCCGCACGCCCCAGGAAGCCGTTGTCCTCGCCTCGATCGTCGAGAAGGAGACCGGCAAGCCGAGCGAGCGCACGATGGTGGCGGGGCTTTATTCCAACCGGATCCGCACCGGCATGCTGCTGCAGGCCGACCCGACGATCATTTACCCCATCACCAGAGGCAAACCGCTGGGCCGGCGCATCCGCCAATCCGAAATCAACGCGGTCAACGATTATAACACTTACACGATGACCGGCTTGCCCAAGGGGCCAATCACCAATCCGGGCCGCGAATCGATTGCCGCGGTGCTCAACCCGGCCAGCACCGACGTGCTCTACATGGTAGCCGACGGCACCGGCGGACACGCCTTTGCCCGCACCTTGCAAGAGCACAACACCAACGTCGAGAAGTGGTACACGATCCGCAAGCAGCGCGGCGACTTCTGACCGGTCAGCGCCCGGTCATCGCCTCCATCGCCGGCAGATAAGTCGCCCGCACGATTTTGACCGTGCGGCTGGCCCGGTCGATGCCCGGTCGATGGTGACCAGCGGCGCGGCAATCCCTTTGCGCAGATCGACCAGCGCGGCATTGGCCGCCATCGCGTCCTGCTGAAGGCACGGCAGGTGGGCGCCGAAGCCCGTCTTGTCGAACACCGTGTCCGGCCCGATCGCCCCGGTCAGGGACGGCCCGCTCCACCGCAGTGCGGAGCAGGGCGATCATTGCTGCCTTATCCGGCGCGGCGCCCTAGGCCGAGGTCTTGCCCATGCCGCCCAGGCCAAGCGGGGATACGCTCAGCCCGGATCGGCCCAGGGTGCGCGGGGTCATTCCGTCATCCTCTCGATCAGGGTTCGACGATATTGAAACCAGCGGGGATGGCATCCAGCGCGGCCTGGACCCGGCCGACTGCCGCTGCATCGCCTTCGACCTTGACGCCCATGGCCGTGAGCTGGCTCAGCGGCATTTTCAGGAAGAACAGGGCGAGCATCGCCTGGCGCGGTCCGGTGATTGTCGCTGCCGGCATACCGGCGGGTGTCCCGACCCGGGCGATCAGCACCGATTGGCCCACCTCCACCCCGACATTCTCCTTGGTGTCGGTGATGACCAGGTTGATCAGGACCGGACCTCCGACCAGCTTGGCCGGATCATAACGGGTCGCCACGCTATCGAGCAGCAGCTGCGTCGGGATCGCCGAGATCATGTCCACGCCCTGGGCCTGGATCGGCTGCGGGCTGTAGCCCTTGCGCAGGTCGGTTGCTGCCATCAGGAACTGGTTGCGCCAGATCGCGCTTTCGGCCTGGTAGCCTTGTTGTTCATAGCTGTCCGCCAGCAGGGCGCGGACCTGCTTGTTGGCCGGATCGGCAAAGACCAGCTGGTTCAGCAGGTCCGATGCCCAGCGGTAATCGCCCTTGGCCATCGCCTTCCGGGCTTCGGCGAGCACCTTCTTGGGCCCGCCCATGGCCGCGACGTAGCGCTTGGCCCGCTCCTGCGGCGGCCAGGGATGGAGATTGGCGGGATTGCCATCGTACCAGCCCAGGTACCACTGATAGACGGCCTTGGAATTGTGACTGTAGGTCCCGTAATAGCCACGGTTGTACCACTGGCTGGCCAGTTCTGCGGGCTGCACCAGGTCTTCGGCGATTTCGGTCTGGGTCAGGCCCCGGTTCATCCGCCGCACAGTCTGATCGTGGAGATAGCGGTAGTTGTCGCGCTGGCCGGCCAGCATGGCCTGAACCTCTCCGGTGCCGAAGCGCGGCCAGCAATGGCTGGAAATGATCACGTCGCTGCGCGGGCCATAGAGCTGCAAAGCCTCATCCAGAAAGCCCGCCCAGGCATGTGCATCGCGGACCTTTGCCCCGCGCGGGGTCAGGATGTTGTGAAACGAGCAAGTGCTCATTTCAACGGAGAGGAACACCCTGCTGGGCACGATGTAGACGTTGAATTCGCTTGGCGCCTCGCTGCCTGAAACGATCTGGAATTCCAGATCGATGCCATCGACCGTTCGGGTCTCGCCAGTTTTGAACACGGTGTCGGTTGGCGGGATCAGGGTGATTTCGCCCGCCGGCAGCCCCGGGCCGACCCCCGAACCCATCTGGCCTTGCGGGCCGGGCTTCAGAATGGTGCCGAACTGGTAAGCCGCGCGGCGGCCCATGGCAGCACCGGCCATCACGCTTTCAGAGGAGGTTTCCTTCATGAAATGCTCTGGCGCGATGATCGCGACCTTGCCGGCCTTGACATCGGCCTCGCTCACCACGCCGCGTACCCCGCCGTAATGGTCGCCGTGGCTGTGACTGTAAATTACGGCCACCACCGGGCGGGGGCCCAGCTTGGCATTGACCAGTTCCAGCGCCGCTGCTGCGGTTTCGCGCGTGGTCAGCGGATCGATCAGGATCCAGCCGGTCTTGCCGGCGATGATCGTCATGTTCGAAACGTCGAACCCGCGCACCTGCCAGATCCCCTCGCTAACCTGATAGAGGCCGTGCTGGCGCAGCAGCTTCATCTCGCGCCACAGCGACGGGTTGACGGTGGCTGGGGCAGAACCTTCAACAAAGTCGTAGGCGGCAAGGTTCCACACCGGTTGGCCTTGCTGGTTGCGGATCAGTGGATCCTCGCGCGTCGCCACGAACCCGCGCTTGGCAAACTCCGCATCGCGGCCATCTTCGGCCGGCAGCGACTTCGCCACGGCCTGCTGCGCGGCAATCGTCGCCGCGCTGGCCGGCTTGGGCTCAAGCGCCGGATCGGCGGCGGAGGTGGCGGTCTGTGCCAGGGCAGCGGTCGACCCAAGCAGGAAGGCGAGCGTGGCGGCGCGCAGGGCGGTGCGATGCATGGTTCAGGTCTCCTCCTCTACTGGGGCAAGGATGTGAAGGTTCGCGAGGCCAGGCAAGCACATTTTATCGGAACCGGCGATCACGCTGAACGGAATTGCCGGTTGGGCAGCTTTGCGGCGGGAGCATAAAGAAGGGCCCAGGCCTGTGGCTTAATCCGCCCGATCGGGTTAGGTGCGGGCGGTGGCACACTCTCCCCCCCTCGCTCCACCGCCCGCACCGTATATCGTGACCGGCGAACTGCCGGCAGACGTGCTGGCCTGGGCAGATGGCTTGCGCCGCGCGCACTTTCCGCCAGAGCGTAATTGGCTGAAGGCCCACGTCACCCTGTTCCATTCCTGCGCGCCATCGCTGCGCGACGAATTGCCGGCTTTCCTGGCACAGATGGCAGGCGCCTATGCCGCGCCGAAAGCTGAGATGGCCGGGTTGATGGACCTTGGCGGGGGAACCGCGATCGCGCTGCGCTCAGCCAGCCTGCTGGCCATTCGCGAGCGGATTGCCGAGCGTTTCTGGGCCATGCTGACCCGGCAGGACCAGGGCGGCAAGCGTCTGCACATCACCATTCAGAACAAGGTTGGCCGGGCCGAGGCACTGGCGCTGCAGCGGGACCTGGCGGGGCAGCTGCCGCACCGGCGCTTTGCCTTCACCGGGCTGGGTCTGCACATCTACCGCAATCCGCATTGGGAAGCTGTGGCGACATGGTCGTTCAGGGGCAAAGAGAGCGCTTGACCCAGGCGAACCTCCGCCCTATTTGCGCCGCCTGCCCCCGCAATGGCGGTAGGCCATGATGGCATGGCGGAGTAGCTCAGCTGGTTAGAGCAGCGGAATCATAATCCGCGTGTCGGGGGTTCGAGTCCCTCCTCCGCTACCATCCACTTCCCGCATCCTGACCGTTTCCGCCGCGCTTGCGAAACACGAATTGGCGGGTGAAGGCGATTGGCAATCGCAGGTCATCCGGGCCATAGAACACCCCGTGCTGCGCGGCCATGGCCGGGGTGGGGACCGGATCGTAACTTGCGGCCGTTGCCGTATCGGCAAAGCAGAAGTTGCAGCCCCACAGGAACAGGTAGCCGCCCGGCTTCAGCCCCTTGTCGAACGCGGCGACGGTTTCGGCAAAGCGGCGAAAAGGGAGGATCGCAGTGCAGCGCTCCGGCTGATAGGCGTCAAGCTCACCATGCCGCAGGACCGAGAGGCAGAACACGGCATCGTAAAGCGCGGCCGCGGTGGGCGGCGATCCCGCTTCGGCAATGGTGATCCGGGTGAGGCCGGCCGCAGCGACCTTGCGCCGGGCCTGCGCCACATTGCGCGGATTGATGTCAAGCCCATCGATCCGCGCCTGCGGCAGGTAACGTGCAAGGGTAATCGGTTCCTCGCCGGTGGAACAACCGAAAGACAGGATCCGCGGCTCAGCCATTCCCGCCAGCCGCTCGGCCGCCAGGGCGAACAGGGCGGGGTGGCGATCGGGCGCGGTCACTGGCCAGGGTTGCAGCAGTTCATCTGCGCGCTGGCCGCGCAGGCGATGCATGGTCCGCTCCGCCGGGATCAGGGTTCGCCGGACCAGCGCGTGCAGGGCCTGAAGCCGGGGCCAGCGCGCCAGCCGTCCCACCTGGCGTTCGGTTTGCTCATCCGGCATCGGGACTTGCTCCGGCCAGTGCGCGCTCCATCCGCTCGGCCCGATCGGCGGCCTTGCGGTGCACCCCGCCACTGGCGAACCGATCCAGCGCCTTGGCCTGCTGGCGCAGGAAACGCGGCGCGATCGCGGGATCCCAGCCAGCGCCTGAGAGCAGTTCAAGGCTGAGCAGGTCGGCCTCATCCTCAAGCCGCCGGCTCATGGCCTTGCGCTCGCGCCGCGCCAGGGTGGTTGCGCCGGCCTTCGCCCCGCGGTGGTGGTCCAGCACGGTATGGGCCAGTTCGTGAGCCAGCACGAGCGCCAGCCCGTCATCGCTGAGACTGGCCGCAAAGCCCTGGCCGATCTGGATCAGTTCGCCGTCGGATCGGGCTCGCAGGGCCTCGCCCGCCACGACTTCGAGGCGGCTGCGGCAGGCTGGAACCGCGGCAAGCGTCACGCTGCGCTGCTCTGCTCCGCGCCGCACGCCCAGCACCACGGGTGCGGCGGGAGGAAGCCCGGCCAATTCGCGCTCTGCCGCATCGCGCAGCGCACTGGCATGGCTGCTGTTGAGAGGCAGGGCGGAGAGGGGCTGGCCGCCGATACTCTCGATCGCATCGCCCGCAGCCAGTCCCGCCGCGGCTGCCGGACTGCCAGGAACCACACCCAGCACTGTCAGTTTACCTAGACCCGGCTGAAGCGCCAGAGCCGCTTCGCGCGCGGGGCCGGGGGGATATTGGTCCAGTCCGTGAAGGACCAGCCCGGTGCCCGGCATCTGCCGGGGGCAGCGGCTGGCGTTGGCAGTCAGCAAGCGCCAGCCGATCGCGGCGACGCGCATGTCCGCGGTCTGCAGATCAATCAGCACCGCGTGGACCGCTTCGCCGCGCGGGGTCGCGCCAAGGGGCATTGCCGCCAGGGCCAGGGCCAGCAGAGGGGGGCTGCGGATCATCGCGCCTTGCCTAGCCCGGCCAGGGCTGGCGGTCCAGTTGCCGAACTGCCGGATCAAATGCGTTGCGCGGCTTGCGCCAAGCTGCCAATCGCCATGGTCATGGCTGATTCCCGTGTTCTCAAGCTCGATGGTGTTCACAACTTCCGCGATTATGGCGGCTATGACGCGGCCGATGGGGGGCGGGTGAAGACCGGACTTTTATGGCGCTCGGCCCAGCATGGCGATGCCAGCGATGCCGATCTGGAGCGAATCCAGGCCCTTGGCATCACCACCGTGATCGATTTGCGCGGACCGAGCGAGCGCGAGGCCAAGCCCTGCCGCCGCCATCCCGATTTTGCCGCGCAAGTGCTTAGCCATCCGGATGAAACGGCTGGCCTCGCCTTGCATACCGAGGCGGCTGACGGCGTGCTCAGCGCGGCCGAGGCACGCGCGGCGATGATGCGGCTTTATGAAGGGATTGCCTTCCGGCCTAACCTCGTGCCGATGCTGCGCGCCTATTTTGATGTGCTGGAACGCGCCGAAGGTCCCAGCCTGGTGCACTGCGTGGCCGGCAAGGACCGCACCGGCTTTGCCGTCGCCATGGCCCAGCATGTGCTGGGCGTAGCGCGCGATGCAATTCTGGCCGATTACCTGCTGACCCAGCGGGCCGGCAATATCGAGGCGCGGATTGCCGCAGGTGCGGTGCAGATCCGCGAACGGCACGGCAATATCGACGATCAGACCATCCGCACCCTGATGGGCGTGGAGGAGGACTACCTCGTCACCGCGCTGAAAGCGGTGGAAGACCGCCACGGCACGATCGATTCCTATCTGGCCGAGGTGCTGGGGGTCGATGCAGCGCGGCGCGAAGCCCTGCGCGTCCGTTACCTTGAGGGCTAGAGGAACGCTTTCACTTCGGCCATGAACCGGTCAAACTGGTCATGGTGCAGCCAGTGGCCGGCGTTTTCGAACTCGACCAGTTTGGTTTCGGCATGGAACGCTGCAAGCCGTCCGTCCGTCGCCGGGCTGCTGGCCCAGGAATCGAGGCCGTAGAGCAGCAGCAATGGGCAGGTGATCGCCCCCCACAGCTCGTCGGTCCGGTCCTGGGGGACATCCTCGAACGGCCAGTTGTTCAGATAGGGATCGAACTTCCAGCTGAAGGTTCCGTCCTCGTTGCGGTTGGCGCCGTGGATGGTCAGGTGCCGGGCCTGCTCGTCGGTCAGGAACGCGTTTTCCTCTTTCATGCGGGCAAATGCCGCCTCGATCGAAGGATAGCGGCGCGGCATCCGCCCGGCGGCAGCGCGGCGCTCTTCGATCCAGCGACGGAACCGGTTGGCATAGCCTTGCGCCTCGCGTTCCGCCCGGACCTTGGGGGACGGGCCGAGCCCTTCGATGTTGACCAGCTTGCGGACCTTTTCCGGATACAGGCCGGTAAAGCGGGTGGCGATGTTGCCGCCCAGGGAATGAGCAATGATCGTGACCTGATCATAGCCCAGAGTGTGAACCAGCTGGGCAAAATCATAGACGAAGGCCGGCATCTCGTAATTGCCGTCCGGTGCCCAGGCGCTGTCGCCATGGCCACGCAGATCCGGGGCAATGACGTGCCAGTCTTGGGCGAGTTCCTCGGCCACCCAGTCCCAGCTGCGGCAATGGTCGCGCCCGCCATGCTGAAGGATAAGCGGCGGGGCATCGGGATTGCCCCAATCGACGTAATGCAGCCGCAGGCGCTGCGAGATGAAGCTGTTTGAGGTCGGTCCGTGGCGGGTCATGGCGTGCGGCTTTGCGCCGAAGCCGCGCCTGCGTCAATCCGGGGGAAATTCACCGCCACACCTCTGGCCTTGGCGCGCCGTGCTGCCTATCTGCACCGGCAATGGAGGAATTCATGGCCACTCACACCACGCGAATGTTGATCATCGGCTCTGGCCCGGCGGGTTTCACCGCCGCCATCTATGGCGCGCGGGCCGGGATGGAACCGATCGTGGTGCAGGGGCTGCAACCGGGCGGACAGCTGACCATCACCACCGATGTTGAGAACTATCCTGGCTTTCGCGACGTGATCCAGGGGCCCTGGCTGATGCAGGAAATGCAGGCCCAGGCCGAACATGTCGGCACCCGCACGATCTGGGACACGATTGTCGAGGTGGACCTATCCGGCCATCCGTTCCGTGCGATCGGCGATAGCGGCGATGTCTATGAAGGCGACACGCTGGTGATCGCCACCGGCGCCCAGGCCAAGTGGCTGGGCGTGCCGGGCGAGCAGGAGCTGAGCGGCAAGGGGGTCTCCGCCTGCGCCACTTGCGACGGGTTCTTCTATCGCGGCAAGAAGGTGGTGGTGATCGGCGGCGGTAATACCGCGGTGGAGGAAGCGCTTTACCTTACCAACCATTCCCCCGACGTGACCCTGATCCACCGCCGCGATTCGCTGCGCGCGGAAAAGATCCTGCAGGACCGGCTGCTGGCCCATCCCAACATCAAGGTGCTGTGGAACAAGGCGGTCGATCATTTCATTGGCGGTGATACCGGCCTGACCGGCGTGGCGCTGACCGATACGGTAACCGGGGAGAGCAGTGTCGAGCCGACCGACGGGGCCTTCGTCGCGATCGGTCATGCTCCGGCAACCGGGTTGTTCAAGGGCAAGCTGGACCTTGACGCTGGCGGCTACATCGTGGTCGAACCCGGCACGCCGAGGACCGCGATCCCCGGCGTGTTCGCTTGCGGCGACGTGATGGATCACACGTATCGCCAGGCGGTGACGGCGGCCGGCACGGGTTGCATGGCCGCGCTCGATGCCGAACGTTTCCTCGCCGAACGCGACTTCGCAGCGACGAAAGCCTAGACTGATCGCAGTGCCGCCAGGATCTGGCCCTGCAACCAGATCCGGGCTTGCGGCTCGACAAAACTGTGGCCGGCCCCAGGACAAGTCCGAAGACACGGGTCGGCCTTGTTCCATACGGCCTTGAAAGCCTGGGCGGTGCGGTCATTCTCGGCCAAGAGGATCGTTACCGGGCCGGCAAACCGGGCCAGTCCTGCGGTCATGGCGCAAGCCAGCGGGCCGGGCGGCTCGTCAGATGCGGCAGCCTGGGCCAGGCTCACCGCCATGTTGGCCACTCTGACCTTGCCGGTGAACAACCGCTTTAGCGCTGCAGGATTGAACAGCCGGCGCAGATAATAATTTCGCAGCGCCGATGGCGGCATCGGGGTGGGGGCGGTTTCGGCCACGGGCGGCGGCGGTTCGGCCCCCGGCTCCGGTTCGGGCTCGGGATCGAAGGTCCAGGGATTGGCCAGGACCAGCGCATCGCAGCCCGCGCCGCCAGCCAGCATCAGGGCGCTGGCCGCATCGCAATTGCCGTATGCCACGATCTTCTTCAGCCGTGGCAGATGGGCGCGAAAAGCGTGGATGGCGGCGGCGATATCAGGCGCACTGGTGGTGAAACCCAGATTTTGGCCCTCGCTGTCACCCACGCCGCGCCGGTCGAAGCGCAGCACCGGGAAGCCGGCCGTGGCGATCTTTGCCGCAAGCTGCGCCTGGCTGCCCCAGGGGCCTGAGCGCAGCTCGTTGCCGCCACTGACCAGCAGCAGGCCGGTGGTCGCAGCGGCGGTATCGAGCGATCCGGCCAGTTCCACGCCTGCGCAGGCAAAGGTGAAATGCCGCCGGGTCATGCCGTCAGGGCCATCGTCAGGATCGTGGCCAGGGCATCGGCCTGGACCGGGTCTTCATCCGGTTCGGCGCGCAGCCACAGGGCACTGCCGCCCACCGTTTCATGATCGATCGCCACAAGATCATCATGCCGGGGCGGGACCAGCTGATCGAGCTGGCGCAGCATCTCGGCAGACAGTGGCCAGCCGGCCAGTTCGATCCCGCTGGTGCGGCCTTGCTCCATCAGTTCGGCGGCGCTTTCCTCGCGGCCGAGCTCGCGCGCGGCGATGATTCGGGCGCGCAGCATGGTCTTGATCAGGCTGGCGCCCTTGACCGGGGCATAGTGCCAGCCAGGCAGCTTTGGCGGCACCAACAGTCCGCCGCCGCGGATCGCCAGCACGTGCGTGGCGTTAAAATGCCGCGCGGCTGCTTCAAGTGCCATGCGCCAGTCTTCCGGCTCGACCTGGGCGAGATTCTGCTCGCTCTCATTACAGCCCGGAAGATCGGGCAGGAAACTGTCGATCCCCGCGCGGTCCAGCCGGCGCATCACTTCCACCGTGAACCGGCGCATCCGGTTGGCCTCGTCGAACAGGGCCGGGGCGATCAGCACGCGCGCCGCCCGGCCATGATCGAAGGTCAGCGCCAGCTCGCTTGCTGCCGCGCCGCCGGGCAGGGGGCAGGGGTAGGTTTCGGCCTTCACGCGGCCTCTTGCTTGGCTTCCGCGAAATCGAGCAGGGCGCCATAGGTGGCGAAAATCTCGCCATCGATCTCGTCTTCGTCGATCACGATGTCGAAACGATCTTCCATCTCGGTCAGCAGACCGGCCACGGCCATCGAATCCAGTTCGGGCAATTCGCCGAACAGGCCGGTATCGGCGGTAAAACCATCGGCCTGGCCGGGCTTGAGGCCCAGCACGTCCTCGAGGATCTGGCGCAGTTTGCGATCGGTAGCAGAATGCATCGTAATTCCATTCATGGTTTCATCAGCCTCTAGCCGCGCCGCAGCATGGCGCGCAAGGCCGCCTTGGCGATGGGCGGCCAGTTTCCCGGCCGGAGCGGGCGGAATGCCTCGATCCGGAAGCGCGGCCGGACCTGTTCCATCCAGTCGCGCTTGTAGCCGTCGTCACCGGTTCCGAAATCGACCAGGCGCACCCGGTCGCGGTCGATCACCTGCTCGAACAGCGCGGCGGACAGGGTGGTACCGGGGGACAGCGATTTGCTGTCCAGCGTGTGAGCCAGCTTGTGAATGAAGGCGGTCCCGCGCTCCACGGTCCAGAACTGTGCGGCAACGGCCCGGCCATCCACGCGGGCCACGGCCATGCGCAAGCGGCCGGCGGCGCCCTCCTGCTCAGCGAATGTACGCAGGAAGGCGGGGCAGCCTTCTTCCGGTTTCCAGCTGGCGGCATATACCGCTTCATATTCGGCCCATAGCGCGCAATCGAACCGAGAAGTCAGCTCGACCGCAACCTTGCCGGCCTTGCGTTTCAGCGTGGTGCGCAAGGGGCCGGGCCGCGTGGCGAGGTACTCGGCATAGCTGCGCCCGCCCACTTCCAGCACGTGGTTGACATCGCACGGCGTCATGAAAGTGATCCAGCCGGCCTTGCGCAGGGCGGCGTCGAGCCGGGTTGCCAGTCCGTCCTCGTCGGCGAGCGGCTCCAGCACCAGGTGCGGGGCTTTGCCGATCAGGCCATCGGCAAGGGCATCCAGCATGGCTTGCGGGTCGGCTCTCTCGGAGATCAACGGCACGACGCGGAACGTGTACCAGACCTTCAGGGCATGGATCCGCTGCTGCTGGCGCATCAATGGCAGGACGGCGCGGTGCTTGCCGTCGCGCGCGACCGCGATCAGTGGCAGGATATCGCAATGATCCACCAATCCCTGCCACCATTCGAAGCGGTCGAACGGGGCGCGGGCCTGCGGGGCGTCAAGCAGCGCCATTAACGCCGCATCGCCTTGCATTTCCTTAAGATCATCGTGATAGACGACCGAAATCAACCCGCCAGTTTCCCATCTGTGGAGCCTGAAAGCCCCGTGTCCCCTGCCCAGCGAACCCCGATCCGGCCGCTCGATCATCTTGCCCTGCGCGGGGCCGATGCGGCGACGGCGCTGGTGCTGCGCGAAGGCCCTCTTAGCTTCAAGGACTTAAGGGATCGTGTCGCTCGGCTGGCCGGATGGCTGAAAGCCGAAGTAGGAGAGCCGGGTGCGCGGATCGCCACCTGGGCGGCCAAGGGCGAGCTGGCCTGCCTGATGCCGCTGGCTGCGGCGCGGGCCGGGCTGGTCCATGTGCCGATCAATCCGCTGCTCAAACGGGCGCAGGTTGCCCACATCCTGGCCGACAGCGGCGCGCGTCTGCTGATTGCCACGCCCGCGCGGCTGGCCGGGCTGGAACCGGGCGATTGCCCCGATGCTTGCCGCGCATGGGGAGAGGCCGAGGCACTGGCCCTGGCGGCAAATGCTGTGCCGCTGGAACCCGGCAACGCCAATCCCGATGATCTTGCCGCAATCCTCTATACCAGCGGTTCCACCGGCAAGCCCAAGGGGGTGATGCTGAGCCATGCCAACATGTGGCTGGGGGCGGAAAGCGTTGCTTCTTACCTGGGCCTGGCTGCCAACGATGTGACTTTGGCGGTGCTGCCACTTTCGTTCGATTACGGGCAGAACCAGCTGCTTTCGACCTGGTTTGCCGGCGGCGGGGTAGTGCCGCTCGACTATCTCACCCCGCGCGATGTGGTAAAAGCGATTGAACGCCACGGTATCACAACCTTGGCTGCCGTGCCGCCGCTGTGGGTGCAACTGGCAGAGCTTGATTGGCCGCCCGAAACCGCAGGCAAGCTGCGCCGCCTGACCAATTCCGGCGGTGCCCTGACCGTCGATCTGGTCCGCCGTCTGCGCGGCCTGTTCCCCCAGGCGCGGCTGTTCGCGATGTACGGCCTGACCGAAGCCTTCCGCTCGACCTTTCTCGATCCCGCGTTGATCGACAGCCATCCCACCTCGATGGGCAAGGCCATTCCCCATGCGGAAGTTCTGGTCATCGGCGATGACGGCCAGGTCGCGGCCGACGGCGAGGAGGGCGAGCTGGTCCACTGCGGCCCGCTGGTGGCGCAAGGGTACTGGCAGGATGCCGCGCGCACGGCGGAACGGTTCAAACCGGCCCCGGCGGCATCGCGGTATGGCGGTGTGGCGGTGTGGTCGGGCGATCGGGTCAGGCGCGATGGCGATGGCCTGCTCTATTTCGTCGGGCGGCGCGATGCCATGATCAAGAGCGCGGGCAACCGGATCAGCCCGCAGGAGATCGAGGATGCCGCCCTGGCCACCGGGCTGGTGGCCGAGGCGGTCGCACTCGGCATTCCGGACGAGCGGCTTGGCCATGCCGTGCACCTGATTGTCCGCGCTGCCCCCGGGGCTTTGGATGCCGTGGCAGAATTGCCACGCATCCTACTGAAGGATTTGCCCAATTTCATGCAGCCCAAGGTCATTCACTGGCGTGATGCCATGCCGATTTCGCCCAACGGCAAGATCGACCGGGCGGGGCTGTACCAGGAACTTGCCGCATGAAACCGCTTGGCCCGATTCCCGCCGGATATGGCACTATCGATGGTGAATTGGCGATCGGTGGGCGCAAGGCATCCGATTTGGTGGCAGAAGCGGGTGATACGCCGCTGTTTGTCTATTCGGCCGAGCTTGTGCGCCGCCGGGTGGCCGATCTGCGCACTGCCATGCCGCAACGACTGGCGCTACATTATGCCGTTAAGGCAAATCCTTATCGGTCAATTCTTCAGGTTATGTCTGAACTGATCGATGGGTTCGACATTGCCTCTGGCGGGGAACTGGCGCTGGTCCGCGCGGCGGGGATCGATCCGCGGCTGATCAGTTTTGCCGGCCCCGGCAAGCGCGATGGCGAACTGGAAGCGGCGATCGCTGCCGGGACGACATTGAACCTTGAATCCGAAGGCGAGGCTGATCGCGCGCTGGCCATTGCCGCACGGATTGGTGTGACGCCGCGCCTGGCGATCCGGGTCAACCCCGATTTCGACCTCAAGGGATCGGGCATGAAAATGGGCGGCGGGGCCAAGCAGTTCGGTATCGATGCCCATCGCGTTCCTGCGCTGGCCCGTCGGATCCTGGCCAGCGGAGCGGAATGGCGCGGGTTCCACATCTTTGCCGGCAGTCAGGCCCTGGATGCCGCGGCGATCATCGACACCCAGGCCCAGACCTTGAAACTGGCCGCGCGGCTGGCCGAGGAAAGCGGGGCAACGCTGCCGCATTGCAACCTTGGCGGCGGGTTCGGCATACCCTATTTCCCCGGAGACAGCCCGGTCGATCTGGCGGCAATTGGCGCAGCGCTGGGCGAAGCCTTTGAAACTTTGCCGCAAAGCCTGGCGCAAACCCGTTTCTGCATTGAACTGGGTCGGTTCATGGTCGGGGAGGCTGGAGTCTATCTTACCCGGATCGTTGATCGCAAGGTCAGCCATGGTGAAGTGTTTCTGATCGTCGATGGCGGGCTGCACCACCAGTTGGCCGCTTCTGGCAATTTCGGGACCGTGGTCCGCCGCAATTACCCGGTTGCCATCGCCAGCCGCTTTGCCGCCCCGGTCGAGGAGGAAGCCAGCGTGGTCGGCTGCCTGTGCACTCCACTTGACCGGCTGGCCGACAAGGGCGGGTTCCCTCGCGCCGATGTGGGCGATCTGGTGGCTGTGTTCTGCGCCGGAGCCTATGGCGCCAGCGCCAGTCCGGCGCAGTTCCTGGGCCATGGTCCGGCGCTGGAAATGTTGGTTTAACAAGCCTCTTTGCCCTTGTCCCGTTTCGGGACTGGCGCCTTGTGCACACCGTTTCTGCACATAGGGCTAACGCAATATTCACCCTTTTTACCGATAGCGGACAGTGAATAGCCGGGTCGCTAATCGGGTCAGACAAGCCCGAAGCGCGGCGCGGCACCTGAAAAGGGACTGTCCGATGCCGATCAACCGTTTTTCGCACCTGCTTGCCGGCAGCGCCATGCTGAGCCTGATGCTGACCGGCTGCGCCGGGGGCGCAAACGGCCCGCAGCTGCCGCCGGCCTCGTTCGTGGCGATGCAGGAAGGACCGGGCGAGGACTATATTATCGGCCCGCTGGACGAGCTGACCATCTTTGTCTGGCGCAACCCGGAACTTGGCGCGAAAGTCCAGGTGCGGCCCGACGGGCGGATCACCACCCCGCTGATCACCGACATGCCGGCGGTGGGCAAAACCCCGAAGATGCTGGCCGACGATATCACCTTGCAGCTTTCGCAATATATCCAGGATCCGCTGGTTTCGGTCATCGTCAACAAGTTTGCCGGCACCTACAGCCAGCAGGTCCGGGTTGTCGGCGCCACCGAGAAGCCGGCCTCGCTGCCCTACCGCGCCAACATGACCCTGCTCGATGCGATGATCGCGGTCGGCGGCCTGTCGGAATATGCCGCCGGCAACCGCGCCAAGCTGATCCGCTTTGACAAGGCCTCGGGCCGCCAGAAGGAGTATTCGATTCGCCTGGGCGATCTGCTCAAGAAGGGTGATAGCCGTGCCAATGTGATGCTGATGCCGGGCGATGTCATCATCATCCCCGAAAGCGCGTTCTGAGGAAAGGACGCTCCGGGGCCGGGCAATGAACAATATCTACGACGAAATCCGATCCGCGATCTATTCCGTCTGGCACCGCCGCTGGCTGGCCCTGGGCGTTGCCTGGGGTGTCTGCCTGCTGGGCTGGCTGCTGGTCGGGCTGATCCCGAACAGCTATGAATCGAAAGCCAGGATCTACGTCAAGCTGGAAGATGTCCTGTCCGATGTCACCGGCGTGCCGACCAGCAACAAGCGCGATATCGAGCGGGTCCAGCAGACGCTGACCAGCGCGGTAAATCTGGAAAAGGTCATCCGCGGCACGCCGATCGGCGCAGAGATCACCGATCCCAAGCAGATGGAAGGTGCGGTCCTTTCGCTGGCCAAGCGGATCAAGATCGAAAGCACCAAGGAAAACCTGTTCGAAATCACCGTCACTTATGGCGACGGCGGCAATTCGGACGCGGTCAATGCCAAGATCGCACAGGCCATCGCCCAGAAGCTGATCGACATCTTCCGCGAGGAAAACCTGGCCGGGAACCGCGGCGAAATGTCAACCTCTCTGGAATTCATGGATCAGCAGCTGGCCCAGCGGCAGAAGGAACTGGAAGCGGCCGAACAGAAGCGGCTGGCCTTTGAAGCGGCCAATCCTTCGCTTGCCAAGGGCGGGACTTCGCCGATCCAGCGGATCGAATCGCTGCGTTCGGAACTGCGCGGGATCGATGCCGATCTTGCTGCGGCGCAAAGCGCGCTGGCCGGGATCAATGGTCAGTTGGCCGGCACACCGCGCACTCTGCCCGCGACCGGGCAGGTCGGCGGAGCGCGCGGCGCATTGGCCGATGCCCAGGCGCAGCTTGCCGCGCTTCGTGCCCGCGGGCTGACCGAAAACCATCCGGACGTGATTGCCGCGCGCAATCAGGTGAGCATGCTGAAGCAGGCCGCGGCCGGCGAAGGCGGTGGAAGTGGCATTCCGAACCCGGCCTATGCCTCGCTCGAATCGATCAAGGCCGAGCGGCAGGCCAATGTCCAGGCGCTTACCGCACGCCGTGCTTCGGTTCAGTCCGAACTCAACCAGCTGACCGCCCAGCAATTCACCAATCCGGAAACCCTGGCTGAACAGCAGCGGATCAACCGCGATTACGACGTGCTCAAGCAGCAGTACGACAAACTGCTGCAGGACCGGGAGGAGTTGCGCCTGCGCGGTCAGGTCGAAACCGAGCATAACTCGATCAAGTTCCAGGTGATCGATCCGCCGACCACCCCGCGCAGCCCGGTTGCACCCAACCGCCCGGTCCTGCTGCTGGGCGTCTTGATCGTGGGCCTGGGGGCCGGCGTTGCCATGGCTTTCGCGGTCGGTCAGCTGCGTTCCACGTTCGCCACTACCGCCAAGCTGGAGCAGACCATGGGCCTGCCCGTGCTCGGCGCAGTCAGCACGACGCTGACCGAGACCGGCCGCGCGCTGCGGCGCAAAAGGCTGCGCTATTTCTATGCCGCTACGGGCGCATTGGGCGGGGTCTTCGTCCTGCTGCTTGCGCTTGAACTTGTCCAGCGCAGCATGGTCGCCTGAGGGGGAGTGCAATGACCGATCAGACCAAGATCCCCCTGCCGGAAGACGGCGCGAAGAGCCCCAGCCTGATCGAACGGGTCGTACGCAATTACGACCTGGTCAAGCTGGCCCCGGCGCCGATCCCGGAAGAGCTGGTGCCGCCGGTGGCCAAGCGCCGCCGTTATCGCCGCGCCAGTGAAGTGGTCGAGGATGCCGAAGTGACGTCGGTGGTCGAACCGCCCGCCGCTTCGGCCGCGCCGCAGCCCGCGCCCGATCCGGTCGCGGCCGCCGCCTCCGCACCTGAGGTGGTCGTGCCCGAAGTGGTCGCGGCGCCGGGTGCAGTCAGCATCAACGTGCCTGCTCCGGTTGCGGTGCCGGTGCGGTTCCGGGGAGAGAAGCACCCGGTCAACCGCCAGCATCTGCGCGATCAGGGCCTCATCGTGCCCGAAGGCAGCGTTACCGCGCTGTTGGAGGAGATGCGGATCATCAAGCGCCAGCTGCTCTACAATGCCGGTCAGTTGGCCCAGCAGGGCATGGGACCAGCCGCCCAGCGGATTTTGGTCTGCTCGCCCCATCCGGGCGAGGGCAAGAGCTTCACCTCGGTCAATCTCGCCCTGGCGATTGCGGCCGAGAAGGAAAGCGAAGTGCTGCTGGTTGATGCCGACTTCGCCAAGCCATCGGTGCTTTCCATGCTGGGTCTGCCAGGTGGGCCGGGATTGATGGATACCTTGTCTACGCCGGACATCGATGTGGCCGATTGCGTGATTGGCACCGACATTTCCGGTCTGTGGGTCTTGCCGGCCGGCAGTGCCACGACCTCCGACAGCGAATACCTCGCCAGTTCGCGCACCGCCGCCGTGCTGGAACGGCTGACCCAGGGTGCGCCGCACCGGATCGTGATTTTTGATTCGCCGCCGGCCCTGGCCGCCTCTCCTGCCGCAGAGCTGGCCAAGCATGTCGGACAGGCGGTGCTGGTCGCTCGGGCCGACCGGACCGGGCAGGGGGCGCTCGAAGATGCCGTCTCGCTGCTGTCGGGCTGTCCGAACATCCAGCTTCTGCTCAATGCCGTTCACTTCAGCCCCAGCGGTCGCCGCTTCGGCTCCTATTATGGATATGGGGGATGACCATGAAGTCCCACCTTCTCAAGACTTTCGTCGCCCTTTCCGCCTGCCTTGCCGCAGGCGCACCGGCCCAAGCCCAGCTGCTCGGCTATGATGATGTCACCGGCCCGGACGGAGCCGCCGTTGACGATGACCATGCCGACAACGGCGACAGCCTTGCCCCCGGCATCGGCGTGCGCAACAGGAAGGTCACCGTCGTGCCTTATATCGAGGCGCAGCAGGTCGTTTCGGCCGAGCTATCTCCGGGCGACGAGGTTCTGACCTATTCGGTTCTCGCTGCCGGAATCGATGCCAATGTCATCGGTCGCAACAGCCAGGGCTCGGTTTCGGTGCGTTACGAGCGGCGCTTCGGTTATGGCAGCACCCGCGTGGCCGATAGTGATGTGGTCAGCGGGGTTGCCCGCGCCAGTGTCGGCATCGTGCCGCGCAGTCTGACGCTGGAAGGCGGAGCCATGGCCGCGCGGCTCAGCGTTGAAAACAACGGCTCGACCGTGGCCGGGCGCGAGAGCAATTCAACCTCGCAGGTCTATGGGCTTTACATCGGACCGGCGCTGCGCTCGCGGATCGGCGATCTGGATGTCACCGGCCATTACCGTTTCGGTTACAGCCGGGTGGAAAGTCCGGGTGCGCTGGTCACCGCGCCGGGACAGAACCCGGCCGACGTCTATGACGAAGGCACGGTCCATAACGCCATGGTCCATGCCGGGGTCAAGCCGGGCACGGTCCTGCCGATCGGGATCGGCGTCGGTGCAGGCTGGAACCGCGAAGATGTCTCCAATCTTGATCAGCGGATCGATGACAAGAATGTGCGCGGCGATGTGGTCCTGCCAGTCGGTTCCGATCTCGCCCTGGTGGCGGGGATCGGGTATGAGGACGTGACTGTATCGAACCGCGATGCGGTGCGCGATCCGGGTACCGGACAGCCGGTGATTGGCCCCGATGGCCGCTATGTCACTGACAAGAGCCAGCCGCGCCAGATCGCTTACGAAAGCGAAGGCCTGACCTGGGATGCCGGGGTGATCTGGCGACCCAGCAAGCGCACCGCGCTGGAAGCCCATGTCGGCCGCCGTTATGGGTCGACCAGCTACTACGGCAGCTTCGCCTATGCGCCCAATGCGCGGACCAGCGTGAACGTGTCGGCCTATGACAGCATTTCCGGCTTTGGCGGGCTGCTCAACAACCGCCTGGCCGGCCTGCCGACCCAGTTCGATGCAACCCGCAATCCGCTGACCGGCGATCTGGGCGGCTGCGTGGCCGGAACCGGGTCGGTCGGCACGGGCCAGGCTTCGTGTCTCAACGGCGCGCTGGCCTCGGTCAGTTCCTCGGTGTTTCGCGGGCGCGGGGTGATGGCCAGCATCGGCGTTTCCGGCCCGCGTCTGCAATACGGGATTGGCGCTGGATACGATCGCCGCAAGTTCATCGCTGCACCCGGCACGGTCCTCGCCGGGGCGAATGGCGTGATCGACGAGAACGTCTGGCTGGGTGCCTATCTCAACGGCCGGATTGACCGGCAGTCCAGCTTCGGCACCAATGTCTGGGCCAGTTGGTACCAAAGTGGAGATGGTGTCTCTGGCGATGTCTCGGCACTGGGGGCAACAGCGGCTTACTATCGCACGCTGACCGGGCGCCTTTCGGCAACGGTTGCCGTGGGTGTCCAGGGGGTCGATCGCGAACTGCTGGATGATGTCTGGACCGCCCAGGGCATGGTCGGCGTCCGGTATTCATTCTGAACGGCACGGAAGGAAGAGAAGAATGTTCGACGATTTCTATGGTCTGACTGGCCGTCCGTTTCAGCTGACGCCCGATCCTGCGTTCTATTTTGAGAGCCTGACGCACCGCAAGGCGCTGTCCTACCTGTCTTATGGACTGGCGCAGGG
>JBKBSV010000135.1:0-4122 GCA_046291115.1 Novosphingobium sp.
CGGATGTCATCGGCGATGCCTTTCTTTTCTTCCTCGAGGCGTTCGATGCGCTCGATCAGCAGGCGCAGGCGGTCATCGGTGGCTTCAGCCATGGGATACTCCATAGAATCAGGGGTGAATCGGGTTGAGCGCGCTTAGCCGGATGGGCAGCCCGGCAAAAGGCCGGCCGCCAGCTTTTCCCGACCGGCGCGCTTGCAACCGGAAATGCCGACGGTATCGTAGCTGAGCGGCTGGACCGGGGGAGCGCCAATGGTCGATGTGTTCATATCCTACTCGCGAGCCGATCAGGGCCAGGTGGCGCTGTTGGCGCAGGCGATCGAGGCCGAAGGCTACAACGTGTGGTGGGACAAGGAGCTGCCCCCGCACCTGAGCTACGGCGATGTCATCACCGAGAAGATCGCGCAGGCCAAGGCCGCGGTCGTGGTATGGTCGCACACAGCGGCAAAAAGCGAATGGGTCCGGGCTGAAGCGGACATGGCCCGCAATCAGAAGAAGCTGGTCCAGACCGCGCTGGGCGACGTGATGCCGCCACTGCCGTTCAACCAGATCCAGTTCGCCGAAATCGGTGACTGGCAGGGCGAGCCGGATCATCCCGGCTGGCGCAAGGTCAAGGCGAGCTTGAATGACCTGTGCGGAGCCAGGGATGGCGCAGGCCCTGCGCCGCTGCCCGTTCCGCCGCGTCCACGGCATGACCCACCTGTGCGCGATCATGCCGCGGCACCTGCCGCTCCATCACGCTGGCCGCTGTTCGCAGGCGGCGCAGTGGCAGCACTGCTGCTGGTTGTTGCCGGGGCATGGATTCTGGGCGGCTGGGGGTCAAAGCCGGTCGGTCCGCCGGAACCCGAGCGCCAGCAGGGGACAGACGCCTCGCCCTCGTTCAATCTCGGCGCAACAGTAAGCGATCCCGACGGCTATACCAATGTCCGCGCCGCCGGTACGACCAGCGCCTCGGTGATCGGGCGGATCGCTGTGGGCGAGCGGTTCCGCACGTTCCAGCAGCCGGGAACCTGGTGGCAAATCCAGCTGGATGATGGCACCACCGGCTATGTCGCCCGCTCGCGGATCGTGCTCGATGGCGAGCCGGTTCCTGCAGCCACGCCCGCACAAGTGGCGGCAGCCCCACCTGCACCAGAAGTCCCCGAACCGGAGTGGGAAGACAGTCCGTCGCCAGAACTCACCGCTGGTGACTTCACCTTTCCCGATTCGAGCACCCGCCGGCTGACCGAAGCGGACATTTCGCAGCTTGGCCCGGCGACTTTGCGGATCGCCCGCAACGAAATCTATGCCCGCAAGGGGCGCCGGTTCAGGAACCAGGAGCTGGCGCGCTATTTCAGCCAGTTCGCCTGGTACCGGCCGACGGCAGACGAAGTCGCGCTGACCGCAATCGAACGCGCCAATGTCGAGCTGCTCACCCGGGCCGAACGCCGCTATGGCCAATAACCCTGGCATGGTCGCAGTCTACTGCGGCCATATGTTCAACAGCGGCAGCGCCGCCGAAGCCGGGCTGATCAGGCGGATCGACCATGCCGTGGCGGAGCACGATATCCGAACTGCCTTCGGCCCGCTGGCGTGCGGCGCCGACATCCTGATCGCCGAAGCCGTGCTGCGGCGCGGCGGCGAGCTGAATGTCGTACTGCCGTTTGCCGAGGACGATTTTATTTCCGAATCGGTGCTGTGCGGCGGATCAGAGTGGCTGCCGCGCTATCAGGCCTGTCACGAACGCGCGGCCGCAGTTCATTTCGCTACCCCGGGCACCTACGTCGGGGACGACAACCAGTTTGCCTACAACACCCGGCTGGCGATGGGGCTGGCGGCACTGCGGGCACGGGACAGCGGCAGCGACGCCATTCAGCTGGCCGTCGTGTCCGACACATTCCGTTCGTTCTCGACCACTGGCCGTGCCGGAACGCGGGCGGATATCGAGCTTTGGCGGGGGCTGGGGCGGGAAACGGTCGCCATCCCGGCCGGCCCGGTCCCGCGCGACCTGACGTTCCCGCCCAAACCGGTGATCGGCAGAGGCACCAAGCGCGAAGTCCGCTCGATCCTGTTTGCCGACTACAAGGGCTTTTCCCGGCTCGGCGAGCGCGACCTGCCGCAGTTCATGGACGTGGTGATGGGCCGGATCGCCGAAGTGCTGAACAGCTATGGTGACCATGTCGAGTTCCGCAACACCTGGGGCGATGCGATCTATGCGATCGTCGACGAGCCGATCATTGCCGCACGCATCGCGCTGCAGCTGCAAGCGCGGCTACGCGACCTGCCAGGATCGCTGATCCCTGCGGGTGAAGTCGCCGGGATGCGGATCGGAGTGCACTACGGCCCGATCTGGGTCGGGACCGATCGGATCACGGGCAACCGGCTGTGGTACGGCAGCGAGGTCAACCGCACCGCGCGGATCGAGCCGGTCACCCCGGTCGGCGGGGTCTACTGCACCGAGAACTTTGCCGCCGCATTGCTGATCGACGGGTGTGAGGATTGCGCCTTCTCCGCGATCGGGCGGCAGACGTTGCCTAAGGACTTTGGCTCAGTCGAGCTCTACCGGCTGGAACTTCCCGATTAGCGGTTCTTCGCGACACTTGCTTCCATTGCTGCGATTTGTTCGGGGGTTGCCTCGCGCTGGAACCGTGCCTTCCATTCGGCCATCGGCATGCCGTAAATCAGTTCGCGCGCCGCGTTCTTGTCACCGGTGAACCCGGCCTCCCTGATCCAGTCGGCCAGACAGTTGCGGCAGAACCCGGCGAGCCCCATCAGATCGATGTTCTGGGCATCGTGGCGGTGGCGCAGGTGGCGCACCAGCCGCCGGAACGCGGCCGCCGCTGCGGCATCATCGAGTTGGTCGAGGGGGTCTGGCGCATTCGTATCCATCGAAACCTGTCCTTGAGTTGCCGCCCGCTCATGCCATAGCGTGTGCCCATGCAGAAGAGCGACACGCGCAAGGTCGGCCCCCGCGGCCGCAAGGTCAAGATCCTCGCCACCACTGGCCCCGCCACGCGCGATCCGGACGTGCTGCGGCGCCTGTTCCTTGCCGGAGCCGACGCATTCCGGGTCAACATGAGCCACGGCGAGCACGCGGTCCATGCCGAGACAATCACGGCAATCCGCGCGCTGGAGAAGGAATTCGCCCGGCCGATCGCGGTGTTCTGCGACCTGCAGGGTCCCAAGCTGCGCGTGGGAACGTTCCGGGATGGCAAGGCGACGATCCGCCACTCGGGCCATTTCGTGCTCGACCGCAATCCGGAGCCGGGTGACGAAAGCCGGGTCTGTCTGCCCCACCCCGAACTGTTCGGCCTGCTCGAAAAGGGCCAGCGCCTGCTGATCAACGATGGCAAGATCCGCCTGCGGGTGATCCGGGCTGATGCGGACGCGATCCTGTGTTCGGCGGAAGTTGGCGGAGTGATCTCCGACCGCAAGGGCGTCAACGTGCCTGACGCCGAAGTGCCGATCCCGGCGCTGACCGAAAAGGACCGCAAGGATCTTGCTTTCGCGGTCAATCACGGGGCGGACTGGATCGGCCTGTCGTTCGTCCAGCGCCCGGAAGACCTGGCCGAGGCGCGCAAGCTGATCGGCACGGCGGGCACCGCCCTGTGCGCCAAGATCGAGAAGCCGATGGCGGTGCGGCGGCTCGACGATATCATCGAGCTGGCGGACGGGATCATGGTCGCGCGCGGTGATCTCGGGGTGGAACTGGAACCTCAGGAAGTGCCCCCGCTGCAGAAGAAGATCGTCAACAAGGCGCGCACGGCGGGCAAGCCGGTGATCGTGGCGACGCAGATGCTCGAATCGATGATCGAAAACCCGGCGCCGACCCGCGCCGAAGTCAGCGACGTCGCCAACGCGGTCTATGACGGGGCCGATGCGGTCATGCTCAGCGCGGAAACTGCCGCCGGTGAATGGCCCGAAGAAGCCGTCACCATCATGCACCGGATCGCGAAGCAGGTAGAGGAAGACGAGGCCTATATCGGCCGGGTCCGGTTCCTTGACACCCCGGCCGAGCCGACCACCGCCGACGCGCTCAGCCATGCCTGCATGACCATTGCCGATACCGTGCCGATCAGCGCGATCACCGTGTTCACCGGATCCGGCTCGACCGCGCGGCGCGTCGCGCGCGAGCGGCCCGGTGTG
>JBKBSV010000030.1:0-2774 GCA_046291115.1 Novosphingobium sp.
GCAGGCCATACTTCACCACTTCGGCATAGCCCGCCAGCAGCTCGCGCCGGGGCAAGGTGTCGAGCACGGCCAGATCAGCCAGCACCAGCGCGGGTTGATGGAACGCGCCGACCAGGTTCTTGCCGGCCGGGGTATTGATCGCGGTCTTGCCGCCGACGCTCGAATCGACCTGGGCGAGAAGCGTGGTCGGCAGCTGGATGAACTTGCAGCCGCGCTTGAGGATCGCGGCGGCAAACCCGGTCAGATCGCCGATCACTCCGCCGCCCAGCGCCAGCACGCTGTCGCCGCGCTCCACTTCCTCGGCCAGCAGCCAGTCGACCGTGGCGGCGAGTTGCTCCCAGCTCTTGCTGGCCTCACCCGGCGGCAGGATCCGCCAGACCGCTTCATGCCCGGCCTCGTGCAGCGCATTTTCTACCACCGCGCCCCAGGCGGCATGGACCCGCTTGTCGGTGATCACTGGCACCCGGCGCTTGCGCAGGTGGCCCTGGCACTGCTGGCCCAGAGCGGCGAGCAGGCCGGTGCCGATCCGCACTTCATAGGGGCTGCCCGCGATATCGACCGGGATCACAGCCATTCGCTTATTCCTTTCAGCACCTTGCCGACCGTGCGGCTTTGCGGGCCAAAGCCACTTTTGACGTGGATCGGGGCCTGGGCATAGGCCGGTTCGCGCTCGGCCTTCAGCCGGGTCAGGATCTCGCGCGGGTCGCCCTGACGCAGCAGGGGGCGCGTGTCCTTGCGGCCGACCCGTTCCACCAGCACTTCGACATCGCTGTCCAGCCAGACGGCAATCGCCTTGTCGAGGATCAGCGCACGGGTGGCGGGATTGACGAAGGCGCCGCCGCCGGTGGCGATGATCCGGCGGGTGCCGGGGCCGTCGATCAGGCGGGCGATCACCCGCCGCTCGCCATCGCGGAAATAGTCTTCGCCGAACTGGGCGAAGATTTCGCTGATGGTCATCTGCGCGGCCTGCTCGATTTCCTCGTCGGCATCGACAAAGGGCATGTGCAGCACGGCGGCCAGCCGGCGCCCGATCGAAGTCTTGCCCACGCCCATCATCCCGACCAGCACCACCGGGCGATCAATGCGCCGGGCCAATGCCCCGATTTCGGCGGCAGAAAGCGTGGAGTCTTCATGTTCCATTGCGGCCCCGCCTATAGATAGGCTAACCGGCAGTGCAAGTTTCCCGGCGGAGAGGTCGCGTGGCCCTGAACAGGCGCAAATCGGTAATGATGGTGGCGGCGGCGGTTTTGCTGGCTGCCGGGCTGGTCTGGGCCTGGGTCGATGGCGGAGAGCGTCCGCTCGCCCCGCTGACCGCGCCCGCGATGCTTCCGGGAGATGCGCAGTGAAGCGCGTCGCCCTTTACACCGCCGGGCTGACCATGGCGCTTACCTCGGTCCTGGCCATGGCCCAGAGTTCGCCCGAATCGCTGCTGCCGCCAGGCTTTGAACGGCCCAAGGCGCGCCCGGCAACGCCTGCGCCCGCGCCGGCCCCGGCACCGGGGGCGACACCCGTGGTTCAGCCGGTGCCTGCCACCGAGGGCGCGGCGACGCCCAAGGCCGCGCCCAAGACCCTGCCCAACGGCCGCCCGATTCCGACGCTGAAAGAGCTGGAAGCGATGACGCCGGACCAGCTTGACGAGCTGCTTGGCCTGAAGCCCAAGTTCGACATGCCGCCCGCCGCCCGTCGCGCGATGAAGCAGGTCGGCGTGCTGGCCGAGGACGAGGGCGGCTTTCCCGCTGCTTCGCTTGGCAAGCAGGATCGCCACCTGGTCGAGGCCGTGCTGACCGGCAACAAGGGGCGGCTCGTTTCGCGCTGGGGGCATATCCTGCTGCGCCGCGGCCTTGCCTCGCGGCTGGATGCCCCGGCGGGGATGAAACCGGCGGACTTTGCCGGTTGGCGCGCCGCATTGCTGGTGCGGATGGGTGAAGGCCAGCTGGCCAGGGCGCTGGTGCAGGATGTCGATGCCGGCAATTATTCCGATTCGCTGACCAATGCGGCGATCGATGCCTATGCTTTTACCGCCGATTTTACCGGGATTTGCCCGGTGGTGGCGGTGCAGGGCGGTGCGCGCAAGGATGCCGATTGGCGCACGCTGCGCGCGATTTGCGCCTCGTTCCAGGGGGACGGGGCGGCCGGCATGGCCCAGCTCGACCGGCTGCTATCGGAGAACGCCTGGCCCAGGATCGACCTGCTGCTTGCCCAGAAATATGCCGGCGCGGCCGGGAAGACCCGCCGCGCGGTGAAGATCGAATGGGACGGGGTCAGCGACATGAATCCCTGGCGCTACGGTCTGGCCATCGCGGTCGGGCTGGAACCCCCGGCGGAACTGATGCGCGCTGCGCCGGTGCGCTATGCGTGGGCCGCCGCAACCGCGCCGATGCTGGGGCTCGAATCCCGCGCGGCCGGGGCGGACCGGGCTGCGGCAGCGGGCATCCTGTCAAGCGCGGCAATGGTGGACCTTTACAGCCAGATCTATGGCCAGAGCGAGATCAAGGGCGATTGGGCCACTGCCGCCGCCAGCTTGCGTACCGCCTATGTCGGAGAAAGCCCGTCTGCGCGGATGGCCGCGATGCGCAGCCTGTGGGACGGTGCGCCCGATGCCGAGGTGCGCTACTCGCGCCAGGTGCTGACCGCCTATGCCGCCGCGCGGATGCCGGTTTCGGCCGAATTTGCCAGTGATGCGCCCGATCTGATCGCCTCGATGCTGGCCGCCGGGCTGGATGCCAATGCCCTGAAGTGGGCCGGGCAGGTCGATGCCGGATCGCTGGCCTGGG
>JBKBSV010000030.1:2784-22966 GCA_046291115.1 Novosphingobium sp.
GCTGGTGGCACCGGGGCGGGGCACTCCGGTCGATGGCGGCACGCTGGACAGCTTCTACGGCAACGACCCCAACGACTCTTACCGCAAGAGCGCCTTCCTGCTGGCCGGCCTGGCCGGCCTTGGCCGGGTTGACGATGCCACCCGGGCGAACTTTGCCGGCAAGCTTGGTGTCGATCTGGACCGCAAGACCAACTGGACCCGTCTGATCGACCAGGCCGCTGATGCCAACAATGCCGGGCTGGTCGTGCTGCTGGCGGGCGTGGGGATGCAGGGCAGCAAGTGGGAGCAGATGACCCCGCTGCACCTCTACCACATCGTGGCCGCGCTGAACCGCGTCGGCCTGAGCGCCGAGGCGCGGATGATCGCGGCCGAAGCGGTGGCGCGGGGTTGAGCCATAGCCGCCGCGATCGAGTCCTTCCTGGCCATGCTCGCCGCAGAGCGCGGCGCGGCTGCCAATACCCTGGCGGCCTATCGCCGCGATCTGGAAGGGGCAGAAGAAGCGATCGGCGATCTGGTCACGGCGGACAATGCAGCGCTGGCCTCGCTCGGTGCGGCCTGGGCCGGGCTGGCGCCGTCCAGCCTGTCGCGCAAATGTTCGGCCCTGCGGCAGTTCTACGGGTTCCTGCTTGATGAAGGCTGGCGGGGGGACGATCCATCGCCCGCCCTGCCGCGCCCGCGCGCACGCCGGCCGCTGCCGCGGCTGCTGTCCCACGCCGAGGTCGAGGCCTTGTTCGCCCGGGCCGAGGAGGAAGCGGCCGGGGACAAGGCCGAGGCGGTGCGGATGCTGGTGCTGCTGGAATTGCTTTATGGATCCGGCCTGCGCGCAAGCGAACTGGTCTCGCTGCCGCTTTCCGCCGTGCCGCGCGATGCGCCGTTCCTGACCGTGACGGGCAAGGGCGGACAGCAGCGGATGGTCCCGGTCAGCAGCCGGGCGCGAAGTGCGTTGTCGCGCTGGCTGGCGCTGCGGCCGGACAGGGGCAAGGCGCTGTTTCCCTCAACCGGGCGCAGCGGACACCTGACCCGGATCCGCCTGTTTCAGCTGCTACGGGCGCTGGCTGCGCGGGCCGGGATCGATCCGGAAAAAGTCAGCCCGCACGTGCTGCGCCATGCCTTTGCCACGCACCTGCTGGAAGGCGGGGCGGACCTGCGGGTGCTTCAGACCTTGCTCGGCCATGCCGACATTTCGACGACCCAGATCTATACCCATGTCGATGCAGCGCGGCTGGTTGCACTGGTCAATGCGCGGCATCCCCTTGCCCTCAAGGCCGGGCAGGGCTAGCGCGAGGGCATGATTTCCTATCTTGAATTTGAAAAGCCGGTGGCCGCGCTTGAAGCCCGGATTGCCGAACTGCGCCAGACCGCGCAGGAAGGCGATGTCGATCTGGCCGCCGAAATCCGCCGCCTTGAAATGAAAAGCGCGGACCTGCTCGCGGCAACCTACAAGGCGCTGACCCCATGGCAGAAGACCCAGGTCGCCCGCCACCCGATGCGCCCGCACTTCTGCGATTATGTCGCCAGCGCTTTCAGCGATTTCATGCCATTGGGCGGAGACCGTTATTTCGGCGACGATCAGGCGATCATCGGCGGTTTCGCGAAGTTGGGCGAGCGCCGGGTGATGCTGATCGGGCATGAAAAAGGCAACGACACCCAGAGCCGGATCAAGCACAATTTCGGCATGGGTAAACCCGAAGGCTATCGCAAGGCGGTCCGCCTGATGGATCTGGCCGGACGGTTCGGTCTGCCGGTGGTGACGCTGGTCGATACCTCTGGTGCGTTCCCGGGGGTCGAAGCGGAAGAACGCGGCCAGGCCGAGGCGATCGCCCGCTCGATCGAGGCCTGCCTGGGCCTGCCGGTGCCGATGGTCGCGGTGATTGTGGGCGAGGGCGGATCGGGCGGCGCGGTCGCGCTGGCCAGCGCCGAACGCGTGCTGATGCTGGAACACGCGGTCTATTCGGTGATCAGCCCGGAAGGCTGTGCCTCGATCCTGTGGCGTACCAACGAGAAAGCCGCAGAGGCTGCCGAGGCGATGAAGGTTACGGCCCAGGACCTGCTTTCGCTGGGCGTGATTGACCGGATCGTCAAGGAGCCGGTCGGCGGGGCGCACCGCGATCCCGCGCTGACCGCACAGTCGCTGGCCAAGGCGGTGAGCGAGGAGCTTGATACGCTGGGCAAGCTGCCGGCCGACAAGCTGCGCGCCATGCGCGAGGACCGGTTCCTGCGGATCGGCGAAGGCTGATCCGGGCGCGGCTTGCGATAACAGGGCTTTTCAATCGCTTGCCAAGGGCCTAGCCCTATATTGATTAATACCGACTGGAGGGTCCCTGCCATGCCGCTCAGCCCGAAAATCCACCGCCTGTTTGCGACTGCCGCCGCCGTGGCTTGTGCCGCCGTGCCGCTGGGCGGGGTCACGGCCCAGTCCACCACCGGCGCGGTCCAGGCGATCAGTGCCAAGGAGAAGGCGCAAGGGGCTGAATATCACCCGCAACTGCTGGCCGAATTCGGCGGCGGGATGACTGGGCCGCAGGCGCTCTACATCGAATCGATCGGCAAGAAGATCGCGGTCCAGTCCGGCCTGTCGAATGCGCAGGGCGATTTCACCGTGACCCTGCTCAATTCCTCGGTCGACAACGCC
The DNA here is from genome assembly GCA_046291115.1 of Novosphingobium sp. GTDB lineage: Bacteria > Pseudomonadota > Alphaproteobacteria > Sphingomonadales > Sphingomonadaceae > Novosphingobium. The sequence continues at coordinate 5,417 of JBKBSV010000030.1, forward strand.
TTCGCCATTCCCGGCGGCTATATTTACACCACCCGGCAGCTGGTCGCCCTGATGAACAGCGAGGCCGAACTGGCCGGCGTGCTGGGGCACGAGGTTGGCCACGTCGCCGCGCGCCATTCGGCCAGGCGGCAGAATGCCGCTACCCGCAACCAGGTGGTGGGAATTCTGGGGGCCGTCCTGGCAGGGGCCCTGCTTGGCAACAGCCAGGCCGCGCAGATCCTGCAGCAGGGCTTCCTGCAGGGATCGCAGATCCTGACGCTGAAGTATTCGCGCGGACAGGAGAATGAGGCCGACAAGCTGGGAATCGAGTATTTGCGCCGCGCCGGATACGATCCGCGGGCAATGTCGACCGTGCTTGCCAGCCTGGCGAATCAGAACGCCCTGTCGGCGCGGCTGATGGGCGCGGGCGCGAACCGGGTGCCGGAATGGGCCTCGACTCACCCCGATCCCGCCAAGCGCGTTTCGACCACCGCCCGCCTGGCCGGGGCGACGGCCAAGGGTGTCACGAATCGCGACACCTTCCTGAACAATATCAACGGGCTGCTTTATGGGGACGATCCTGTTCAGGGGATCGTGGAAGGCGGCAAGTTCGTCCATCCGGTCGATAAGTTTGCTTTTCAGGCACCCCAGGGGTTCTTCCTGATGAACGGAACCCGCGCGGTTTCGATCAACGGGCAGTCGGGCAAGGGGCAGCTGACGGCGGCTCCGTTCAATGGCGATCTCGATGGCTATGTCCGTTCGGTCTTCGCCGCCCTGGGCCAGCAGAACCGGATCACCATCTCGCCCGGCGCGGTGCAACGCACCACTGTGAACGGCATTCCCGCTGCCTATGCGACGGCCCGGGTCGCACAGCAGGGCGGCGGCGCGATCGACGTGACCGTATTTGCCTATCAGATGGGGACAGCCAATGCCCTGCATTTCCTGACCATGGCCCAGGCGGGACAGACCGGCGTGTTCGATCCGATGTTTGCCTCGATGCGGCGGATCAGCGCGGCCGAGGCGGCGGCGGTCAAACCGCGCAAGCTGGTGGTGGTGACTGTAAAGAAAGGTGACACCGTGCAGTCGCTGGCCGGACGCATGGCCTATAGCGATGCGCCGCTGGACCGTTTCCTGGTGCTGAACGGGTTGAACGCTGGTGCCACTTTGGCGCCGGGCCAGCGCGTCAAGCTGATTACCTACTGATGTCGGCGGATCTCAGACAACAAGAAAGGGCGGCAGGTTGCCCTGCCGCCCCGTCTGTTTGGTACCTTGCGGCTGCGATTAGGCGTTGGCGCCCTGCATGGCCGACGAGGTGGTGTTGAAGGTGGTCTGCAGTTCGTTGCCCAGGCCCTGCATCGCGGTGATGGCGGCAACGGCGATCAGAGCAGCGATCAGGCCATATTCGATGGCGGTCGCACCAGCTTCTTCACGGAACAGCTTCTTGATGAACTTCATTTTCAGTCTCCTGTTGGCAGTCTATTTACCCGGCTCTTTCCCTGTCACCCGGATCGAGCAATTGCCGGGCTAAGGGGAAACTCTTGAAAAATGTTTAACTTCCCGACCCAGAAATTGCCGCGGCGGTCTGGCTGGACACATTGTCCCACATCGCGATGCTGCCGTCGGCGAAGGAGTCGAGCGCGCTGATCATCACCAGCACCATCAGGCTGAGGATCAGGCCATATTCGATCGCGGTTGCGCCGGCATCGTTACCGATCAGCCGCTTGATCACACTCTTCATCGGTCCGCATCCCCAGTTTCGGCAGATTTTTTTCGAAATACGGGGTTCGTCCCTAAGAATTGGTTTAAGCCGGCTCCTAACATGAAAAATATCCCGACACTGGTTCCGGTGGTGGCCGCCGCCCTGATTGCACCCGATGGCCGCGTGCTGATGCAGCAGCGCCGCACCGGCGCGCAGCATGGTGGCCTTTGGGAATTTCCCGGCGGCAAGGTGGAGGCCGGGGAAGGGCTGGAACAAGCGCTCTGCCGCGAGCTGGCAGAGGAACTGGGTATCCGGGTCGATCCGGAGGCATTGACCCCGTTCAGCTTTGCCGCGCTGCCGGGAGAGCCAGTCCTGCTGCTGCTGTTCCTGTGCCGGGCGTGGCAGGGCAATCCCCAGTGCCTCGATGCCGCCGCGATCGGCTGGTTCGATCCGGCGGCCTTGCCGGAACTGCCGATGCCGCCGCTCGATGTGCCGTTGGCGCGCGCCGTGCGGGACCTTTCAAAAAAGGCAAATTAGCCGCTTGCCAAGCCTGCCCCGCGCTCCTAATAGCGCCTCTCCAACGCGCCCGTAGCTCAGCTGGATAGAGCATCAGACTACGAATCTGAGGGTCGGACGTTCGAATCGTTCCGGGCGCGCCATTACCCAAAAGAGGCTCACCGCAAGGTGGGCCTTTTTTGTTTCCCGCAGTGCAGTTTCACCGAAACTGCTGCTCCAACGAAAAAGGGCCCTCCTTGCGGAGAGCCCTTCATGGAGTTTGCAGGTCCGGTCGGGAAATCAAAGCCAGCCGGCCGCCGCGTCGATCCGGGTGCGAACGCGCTGCGCGCCCATCACCTGCATGATCTCGAACAGGTCGGGGGTGTTACGCCGGGCCGTCAGCACGATCCGCAGCGCGGCAGCCAGATCGCCGAAGTGGCCGCGCCAGGCGTCCTTGTTTGCCTTGTAAATCTTCATCGACTGGGCATAACCGTGCCGTTCGCCGATGGTGCGCAGCCATTCCAGCCATTCGTCACGGCTCAGGGAAGGATCGTATCCGGCTGAAATCTCGACCAGCAGCGCGGCTGGCGGGGCCGGCTCAAGGCTGGCGAGCAGTTCGCGTGCCTGCGGTTCCAGCACGCCGAATGCCGCGTCGTAGAAGCAGGAGATATCGCCCGGAACCTGGGACCAATGGGCAATGTCCTTGCGCACCCGCTCGCCGTGGCGCTCGATTCCCAGGATCGCGGTCGAATAGGCCGGATCGGCATCGAGCAGCAGAGCGAAGGCCGGATCGTGGCGCTGCGCCCACTCGGAAACCGCGGCATAGACGGCGGCATCATCCATCGCGCCGATCAGCTCGCGGGAGATCGAATCGAGCTTGTCGCCATCAAACAGCGCTCCGGAGCGGTTCATCCGGTCAAGCTCCAGCGGATAGGTCAGGGCATCGGCGGCCGGGTTTTCCTTGCGCCAGTCTTCGAACCGGCCATCGGCCAGATTGATCAGGTATTCGATCACCGCATCGCGGGGATAGCCCTGCGCAAGGTAGTATTCGACCGATGCCTCTGGATCCTTGCGTTTCGACAGCTTGCGGCGCGAGGAGCCGTCCATCTTCTCGATCGGCGAGATATGGGCAAAGTGCGGCCGCTCCCAGCCGAGCAGGTCGAAGATCTGGGCATGCAGCGGATAGGAGCTCAGCCATTCATGCCCGCGGATGACATGCGTGGTGCGCATCAGGTGATCGTCGACCACGTGGGCCAGGTGATAAGTCGGCATCCCGTCGGCCTTGAGCAGCACGGCATCCTGGCGGTTGGTATCAAGCACCAGTTCGCCGCGCACGACGTCGGGCAGGGTGATCTTGTCCGGCCCGCTGGCCGGGCTGCGCAGGCGGATCACGAACGGCTTGCCGGCGCCAAGGGCTGCTTCAGCCTCGGCCGGGTCCTTGTCGCGCCAGATGGCCCATTTGCCGTAATAGCCCGGCGGGACCTTCAGCGCCTGCTGCTGTTCGCGCAGGGCCTGCAATTCTTCGGCCGTGGCAAAGCAGGGATAGGCATGGCCCTGTTCCAGCAGACGGCGGACAACCGACTGGTAAATCGCCCTGCGCTCGCTCTGACGGTAGGGACCATAGGCGCCGCGCACTTCGCCGTGGGCAAAATTGCCTTCATCGGCTTCCAGCCCCCAGTCGTGGAGCGAGGAAACGATCAGATCTTCCGCGCCGGCCACCTCGCGCTTCTTGTCGGTATCCTCGATCCGCAGGAAGAACACGCCGCCGGTCTGCCGCGCCAACCGCCGCGAGATCAGCGCGGTGTAAAGGCCGCCGATGTGGACAAAGCCGGTGGGGCTGGGGCCGAAGCGGGTGACGGCCGCGCCTTCGGGCAGATTGCGGGCGGGATAGGCCGCCTCCAGCTGTTCGGGCGTGCGGTCGGCGTAGGGGGTGAGGATTTCCGGGGTCATGGCCCGGGCCTATAGGGGCAAAGCCCTGCGGGTGGCAATCTGCAAGCGGGGCGTGACGCGGGCCATGACGCAAGGTAAGTCCGCAGTATGGCACCCGCCGATCCTGCCCTGCCGCAAAGCCCATCGGTCTGGCGTTTCGCCAGGGCCAGCAGGGCCCACGTGGTGATCGACGCAGCCGCCTATTTCATCCTGATGCAGCAAGCCATGATGCGCGCGCGCCAGCGGATCCTGATGATCGGCTGGGATTTCGATACGCGGGTGCGGCTGGGGCCGGGGCGCAAGCTCTACAACCTGCCCGATCAGGACGTGCAACCGGCGCGGCTGGGGCCTTTCGTGCTGTGGCTGGTGCGGCGCACCAGGGGGTTGCAGGTGCGGGTGCTCAAATGGAACTTCGGCGCGATACGGTTCATCTTCCGCGGTTCGATGATCCTTGACCTGATCCGCTGGTTCTTCAATCCGGCGATCGACTTCAAGTTCGATTCCGCCCACCCGCTGGGGTGCAGCCACCACCAGAAGTTGATCGTCATTGATGATACCTTCGCGGTCTGCGGCGGGATCGACATGACCAGCGACCGTTGGGACACGCCCGAACATCTGGAGGAAGACCCGCGCCGCCGCCGTCCTTATGGCACGCGGCTCTATGGGCCTTGGCATGACCTGTCGATGCTGGTCGAGGGCGAGGTTGCCGAGGCTCTGGCCGAGCTGGGCCGGGAACGTTGGGTGACGGCCGGAGCGGCGCCGCTGCTGCCTTGCGCCAAGCAAGCCGAAACCGCCTGGCCGCCGATGCTCAAGGCCGAATTCCGCGATGTCGAGGTGGGCATTGCCCGAACCCACAGCGCCTGGGGCGGGCTGGGCGAAGTGCGCGAGATCGAGGCGCTGTTTGTTGAGCATATCCGCCGCGCCCGGCGCTTCATCTATGCCGAAAGTCAGTACTTCGCCTCGCGTGCGGTGGCCGAGGCGATTGCCGAGAAAATGGCCGAACCCGATCCGCCCGAAGTGATCGTGATAAACCCGGACAGCGCCGACGGCTGGCTGGAACAGGCCGCGATGGACGGCGCGCGGGTGCGGCTGGTCCATGCCATTGCCAACCGCGATCATGCCAGGCGGTTCCGCATCTTCTGCCCGCGCAATGCCGCCGGAACCCCGATCTATGTCCATTCCAAGATGATGATCGTCGATGACGAGATCATCCGGGTCGGTTCGGCCAACATGAACAACCGCTCGATGGGGCTGGACAGCGAATGCGATCTGTTCATCGATGCCGCGCGGCCGGGTAACGATCATGCCGCGCCGGTGATCCGGAAACTGCGGATCACGCTGCTGGCCGAACACACCGGGCTGCCGCGCGAGGAGGTGGAGCAGCGGCTGGAGCGCGATCCGTCGATGATCGCCCTGATCGAGAACGCGCCGCGGCATGGCAAGCGGCTTGAACCTTTTGCCTTGCGCCCGTTGACCGAAGCAGAGAAAGCGGTGGCCGATAGCGCGCTGTTCGATCCGGAACGTCCGGAAGAACTGTTCGAACCGTTCAGCACGCGGCGCGGCCTGTTCCGCCGGGGCGGAAGGCTGCTGAAGCCGCGATAGGGAGTACGTCGATGTCTTGTGATCACGATGGCGGTGATGAAGGACCGCTGGCCAAGCTGCCGGTGCCAGAGGAAGTGCAGGAGGCGATCCGCACCCTGATCCGCTGGTCGGGTGATGATCCAGCGCGCGAAGGCTTGCTTGATACGCCTGCTCGCGTCGCCCGCGCGTGGAAGGAATATTGCCAGGGCTACGAGGAAGACCCGGCCTATCACCTCTCGCGCCAGTTTGCCGAAGTCGGCGGCTATGACGAACTTGTGCTGCTGAAGGACATTCCGTTCCAGTCGCACTGCGAACACCACATGGCCCCGATCATCGGCAAGGCCGCGATCGCTTACATGCCGCGTAACCGGGTGGTGGGGATATCCAAGCTGGCGCGGGTCCTGCACGGCTTTGCCCGCCGCCTGCAAATCCAGGAACGGCTGACCGCCGAAGTGGCGCAATGCATCTGGGACAATCTCCAGCCGCAGGGCGTGGCCGTGGTGATCGAAGCGCAGCACGGCTGCATGACCGGGCGCGGTGTGCGAACGCCAGGGGTCGGCATGGTGACCAGCCGGATGATGGGTTGCTTTCTCAATGACGAGCGCAGCCGCAAGGAAGTGCTAAGCCTGATGGGCTACTGACGGGCATGGCCCCGCAGCCGGTGATGAGCGTGGAAGCGCTCGAGGCATTCTTCCGCGAGGCTTTCCCCGCCGTGGCGGAAGAACAGCACGCCCGGATCGACGCAATCGAGCCGGGCCGGGTGCGGCTGACGCTGCCGCAGGCGGCGCTGGCGCTGCGCCCCGGCGGGATCGTCTCTGGCCCGACCCAGATGGCCCTGGCCGACCGCGCCGCCTATGCCGTGATCCTGGCCCATATCGGCCCGGTGGCGATGGCGGTGACCAGCACTCTCAACTACAGCTTCCTGCGCGCGGTAGAGGCCAGGGCGGTCCAGGCCGATGCGCTGCTGCTCAAGCTGGGCAAGCGGCTGGCGACGGTCGATGTCCGGCTCTGGCAGGACAGCGAAGCGGTGGTGCTTGGTCAGGCTACGGTGACCTACGCGATCCCCGGCTAAACCGGCCAGCCCCAGCGCCGGCCCAATGTCTGCATCAGCCAATAGCCCAGCCATCCGGTCAGGATGAAAGCCATCAACCCAACCGGAAAAGCGATGCCCTTGCACAGCAGCAGCGCAATCAGGGCGAAGGCCGGAAGCGAGGCCAGCCATAGAGGCTGGAGGAAAGGGCCATCTCGGCCACCCTCTCGGCCACCCTGGCGCCATCGCCGGTGTCGCGCCACAGCCAGATCATCGCCGGGGTCGAAACCAGCGGCAGGCTGGCGATCAGCCCGCCCCAGCCGGGGCTGCGGCGGGCCAGTTCTGAGGCAGCGGCAATCACTGCGCCAGATACCAGCGCCTTGATCGCGAGCTGCCCCCAGTCCATCGGATCAGAGCTGATCGAGCATGTACTCGGCGCTGCTGACCTTGAATTCGCCAGGACCCTCGATGTGCAGCTGCTCGACCGTGCCGTCGTTGATCACCATCGAGAAGCGCTGCCCGCGCTTGCCCAGGCCAAAGGCGCTGCCGTCCATCACCAGGCCCAGCGCTTCGGCGAAGTCGCCATTGCCATCGGCCAGCATGGTCACATCGGCGCTGCCGCTGGCCTTGCCCCAGGCTCCCATCACGAACGGATCGTTGACGGCGGTGCAGACGATCTCGTCGATCCCCTTGGCCTTCAGATCAGCCGCCTTTGCCACAAAGCCCGGCAGGTGCTTGGCCGAACAGGTCGGGGTGAAGGCACCCGGCACCGAGAACAGCGCCACGCGCTTGCCGGCAAAGTAATCGGCGCTCTGCACTGCTTCGGGGCCGGCTTCGGTGGCCTTGACCAGTTTCACGTCGGGCAGCTTGTCACCAACTGCGATCGTCATTGCTTGTCTCCTTGGGTGGGGTCTTTGCGAAACTCTCGCAACATATAGGCGCGGGGCAGCGCGGCACAAGGCAGGCGATCATGCTTAATTTGGCTTTACTGGCCCGCTTTAAGATTGGGTAAACCCGATCGGCGAAGCTCCGGAATGCGGGGATCAGGCCCCGTACGGAGACTGTTCATGCACATTGCCAAAAGGGTCGCGGCAGGGATTGCCGCAATGTCGTTGCTCACCTTTTCTCCCGCTACGGCCAATCCCGGCCTGCGCGAGGCCGAAATGATCCGCAAACTGGATATCATGCTGATGGTCACGGGCCTGCGCTGCCGCACCACGGCGGATAATTTCCAGCCGGACTACGGCCGCTTTACCGCCAACCACATCGCCACGCTCAATGCCGCCAGCAACACGCTGAAGGCCGATTATTCCCGCCGGTTCGGTCCGGCGGGTGCCAGCCGCGCGCTCGACAAGCTGAGCGTGCAGATGGCCAACGAATACGGGCAGGGGCACCCCTGGCTCAGCTGCCGTCAGCTCAAGCAGGTGGCCCAATCGCTGGCCGACATGCGCGGCGCGGCGCCGCTGGTGGCCGCGGCGGATGAACTGCTTGATCGCGCGCCGCACCAGCTGGCCTGGTTGCCGCGTTGAGGCAGTCCGGCTGCGCCGGGTCGCCGCGGCCGGACTGTTGCCCCCAAAAGGGGATATAAAGCTATCGTTATATTTGCTTCGGGCGAGGCAAGCGGCTAAGGGCGGCGCAGGATCTGTGCCGCCCACTGCCCTGGCGGCACCCCCTTTTGCTGCAAACAGGAGTTGCCCGCCGTGGCCCAGACCCATGATTATGCCATCGCCGACATCGGCCTTGCCGACTTCGGTCGCGCCGAAATTCGCATCGCCGAAACCGAAATGCCCGGCCTGATGGCGCTGCGCGAGGAGTTCGGCGCCAGCCAGCCGCTCAAGGGAGCGCGTATCACCGGCTCGCTGCACATGACGATCCAGACTGCCGTGCTGATCGAAACGCTGGTGGCGCTGGGTGCTGAAGTGCGCTGGGCGACTTGCAACATCTTTTCCACCCAGAATCACGCCGCAGCCGCGATTGCAGCGGCGGGCATCCCGGTCTTCGCGATCAAGGGGGAAAGCCTGGCCGATTACTGGGACTATGTCGGCAATATCTTCGACTGGGATGATGGCACCGGTCGCACTGCCAACCTGATCCTTGATGATGGCGGCGATGCCACCATGTTCGCGCTGTGGGGCGCGCGGGTTGAAGCGGGCGAAGAGCTGTTCGAGCCCAGCAATGCCGAGGAGATCGAATTCTGCCGCGCGCTCAAGGCTTTTCTCAAGAGGAAGCCGGGCTACCTGACCATGACCGTTGCCCATATCAAGGGCGTTTCGGAAGAAACCACGACCGGCGTCCATCGTCTCTACCAGATCGCCAAGGACGGCAAGCTGCCGTTCCCCGCGATCAACGTGAATGACAGCGTCACCAAGTCGAAGTTCGACAATCTTTATGGCTGCAAGGAATCGCTGGTCGATGCGATCCGTCGCGCCACCGACGTGATGCTGGCCGGGAAGGTCGCCTGCGTTGCCGGGTTCGGCGATGTCGGCAAGGGCAGCGCCGCTTCGCTGCGCCAGGGCGGTGCCCGCGTGATGATCACCGAAATAGACCCGATCTGCGCGCTGCAGGCCGCCATGGAAGGCTATGAAGTCGTCACCATGGAAGAGGCGGTCAAGCGCTGCGACATTTTCGTTACCGCCACCGGCAACGAAGACGTCATCACTGCCGAACACATGAAGGCGATGAAGCCGATGAGCATCGTCTGCAATATCGGCCACTTTGACAGCGAGATTCAGATTTCCGCCCTCGACAACTACAAGTGGACCGAAGTGAAGCCAGGCACCGACCTGGTCGAATTCCCCGACGGCAAGCAGATCATCGTGCTGGCCAAGGGCCGGCTGGTGAATCTCGGCTGTGCCACCGGCCACCCCAGCTTCGTGATGTCGGCCAGCTTCACCAACCAGACGCTGGCGCAGATCGAGCTGTTTACCAAGAGCAGCCAGTACAAGAATGAAGTCTATGTCCTGCCCAAGCATCTCGATGAGAAGGTCGCCGCGCTGCACCTGGAAAAGCTGGGCGTCCAGTTGACCAAGCTTACCGAAAAGCAGGCCAAGTATATCGGTGTGCCGCAGGCCGGTCCGTTCAAGCCGGATCACTACCGCTATTAGGCCGCGCCCGGTCCCGCACCTGGTCCGGGCTGTGGCAAGCCGGGCCGTCCACCATAACGTGGGCGGCCCGCTTGCGTTCCGGGCCGGTCGCGCATAGCTGGAAGGCATGACTTTCACCCCCACCGCGCTGGCCCTGATCGGGCTGCTTCTGGCCGGCTGGACCATCGCGGCGGCGATCGCGCTGGTTGCCGCGCGGCGGCGCGAGCGGCGGGCCGAGGCCGGCCAGCGTCTTGCCCGGCGGCTGGCGCGGATGGTCGATGAAAGCCCGGCGCTGCCGCTGCTGGTCAGGGCCGATGGCCGGATCGAGGCACCGCAGCGGCTGGCCGGTTGGCTGGGGCTGGACCAGGTTCCGCAGTTCCTGACCGAGCTGGATGGCGGGCGGATCGATGGCGGCGGAGGCGGGCTGACGACCGAAAAACTGGAAGAACTGACCGCGGCGGTGCGCCGCTGCCAGCGCACCGCTGCGCCATTCCGGATGGTTGCCACGCCGCGCGGCTCGAAGCGCAGCCTGGCGCTGCGCGGACACCTGGCCGATCCGCAGATCTCGCCCGGCGGGGCGGCGCTGGTCTGGGTGTTCGACTTTTCCGACAGCGAAAGCGAGCTGGTCCGGCTACGCGACGAGGCGGCGCGGGCACGGGCTGATTTTGCCGCGCTGGTCGGCCTGATCGATGCCGCGCCGATGCCGATGTGGTTCCGCGGGCCGGAAGGCGATCTGCAACTGGTCAACCAGGCCTATGTCCGGGCTGTTGGCGGCGACGATCCCCGCGCCGTGGTGGCCGAGGGGCTGGAGCTGATCGAAAGTGTCGATGGCCTGACCGCCCGGCAGGTTGCCTTGCAGGCCGCCGCGCAGCAATTGCCGATTGAGCGGGTGGTCTCTGCCACGATCGACGGCATGCGCCGCGCGCTGCGGGTGTCCGATCTGCCGCTGGGGCAGGACGGGATTGCCGGATACGCTGTCGATATCGAGGAAATGGAGGAGCTGTCGCGCACCTTGCGTGCCTTTGGCGAGGCGCAGCGGGCGATGCTTGATCAGCTTTCCGCCGGGGTCGCCCAGTTCGATGCCAGACGGCGCCTTGTCTTTGCCAACCTGCCGTTCCAGCGGATCTTTGCACTCAAGGGATCGATCATGCTCGATCCACCGCAGTTCGAACGATGGCTCGACATGGCCCGTGATGCCGGCCGGGTGCCAGAGGCGCGCGATTTTCCGGCCTGGCGGCGCGAGCGGACCGACTGGTTTACGGCCGATACGGTGCAAGAGGAATCGTGGGTTCTGGGTGATGGCACCCATGTGCGGATCGTTGCCCAGCCATTGCCCGATGGCGGGCTGATCCTGATCGCCGAGGACCGGACCGAGCAATTGCAGCTTTCCGCTGCCCGCGATACCCTGCTGCGCACCCGCACCGCCACGTTCGACAGCCTGTTTGAATCGGTGGCGGTGTTTGCTCCTGATGGCCGCCTGCAGCTGTGGAACCGGCGCTTTGCCGCCGATTGGGGCCTGGAAGAGGCGTTCCTGGACCAGCACCCGCGGATCGAAAGCCTGCTGGAACAGCTGGCCCGGCATTTGGCAAAGCCGGTGCGGGTCAAGGTGGTCGGCGATGTGGTCCGTGCCGCCACGCTCGACCGCAAGCGGACCGGTGGCCGCGCGGTGTTGGCTGATGGGCGCACGCTGGAATTTGCCGGGGTGCCGCTGCCCGATGGGAACGGCCTGTTGACCGTGCTCGACATCACCGATTCGCAAAAGGCGGAGGAAGCCCTGCGCCAGCGCAACGCCGCGCTGGAAGAGGCTGATGCGATGAAGACCCGGTTCCTTGCCAACATGAGCTATGAATTCCGCACGCCGCTGACTTCGATCGGCGGGTTTGCCGAACTGCTTGAAGCCGGGCTGGGCGGCGAACTGAGCGAAAGCGGCAAGGAATATGTCGCCGCGATCCTGCAATCGGTGGCGCGGCTGGGCGAGCAGATCGAAAGCGTGCTCGACCTGTCGCAAAGCGAAGCCGGGATGCTGCCGCTGGCGCGCGAGCAAATCGACCTTTTTGCATTCGTCACCGCGCTGGTCGAGGACCGGGCCAACCGGATCAAGGCGGCGGGCCTCACGCTCGATCTGCGCGGCGACAAGAGCGCGGGGCGGATCGAGGGGGATCGGCGGCGATTGGGCCGGGCGATCGGCCACCTGATCGACAATGCCATTGCCGCCACACCAGCCGGCGGGCGCGTGCTGGTGGAACTGAGCGCGCACAAGGGCAAGGCGCGGATCGTCATCTCCGATAACGGCGCGGGAATGGATGCGGCGTCGCTGGCTTGCGCGCTTGAAGGGATCAAGGTCAGCGCCGACGGCAAAAGCGTGGAGCGCCGTCAGGGTCTGGGTCTGCCGCTGGCCCGCCAGCTGATCGGGGCGCACGGGGGCACGCTGGAACTGATCTCTGAACCGGGGCAGGGGACCGCGGCGATCGTGGAACTGCCGTGACGGTTGATCTGCCTGATCTGGCCGCGATGGAAGCTTTTGGCGCGCGTATTGCGGCGGCCTTGCGGGTCGGCGACGTGGTGGCGCTGTCTGGCGGGCTGGGCGCGGGCAAGACTACGCTGGCCCGGGCGATCATCGCCGCGCTGGGACACCAGGGCGAAGTGCCTTCGCCCAGCTTTGCGATTATCGAGACCTATGATCCGCCTGCCGTGCGGCTGCCCTTGGTTCACGCCGATTTCTACCGGTTGCAGGATCCGGATGAGGCTGAGGAGCTGGGACTGGACGATTACCGCCACGGCGCGGCGCTGCTGGCCGAATGGCCAGAAATGGCGGGCGGTTTTGCCGATGAACCAGGCTGCCTTTCGATCCGTCTGGAAACTGCGGAAAGGGGACGGATTGCGATTGTCGAGCCGGGGGCGGATTGGCTAGGGCGGTTGCCATGAGCGACCATCTCCCCGCCGGAATCGAACCCTTCCTTGCTGCCGCCGGTTGGGGCGATGCCGTAGTCGAGCCGCTGCCGGGCGATGCTTCGTTCCGGCGCTATTTCCGCCTGCGCCGGGCCGGTGAAAAAACCGCGATGCTGATGCACGCGCCGCCCCCGCACGAGGATCCGCGTCCATTCCTGCGCGCGGCAAAGTGGCTGGATGCCAACGGCCTGCGCGCACCGCGCATCCTGGCCGAAGATGCCGCCGCCGGGCTGGTCTTGCTGGAAGATTTCGGCAAAGTCAGGATGCGCGAATATGTCGATGCCTGGCCGGCCGACGAGACCGAGGTTTACCGCGCTGCGATTGACGCGCTGGTTGAGTTGCACCGCCTGCCGGCGGGGCCGTTCCTCGACTATTCGCTGAGCGAATACATGCGCGAAGTCCGGCTGTTTACCGATTGGTATTGTCCTAACCGCGGGCTCTATGTCGATGCGGCTGGTTATAACGCCGCCTGGGAAAAGGTGCTGGGCGAACTGTTGCCGCGCCAGCGACAGGGCGTGTGCGTGCTGCGCGATTACCATGCCGAAAACATCATGCTGCTCGGCTCGCTGGGCAGCCAGGGCCTGCTCGATTTTCAGGATGCGCTTAACGGGCACAAGGCCTACGATCTGGTCTCGCTGTTGCAGGATGCCCGCCGCGATGTCTCGCCAGAGCTGGAGATCGCGATGTTCGATTATTACGTTGAAAGGACCGGGGGCGGGCCGGACTTTCTGGCCGACTATGCCCGGCTCGGCGCGCAGCGGAACGCCAAGATCATCGGCATTTTCGTGCGGCTGTGGAAGCGGGATGGCAAGCCGCGCTACCTCGATTACATCCCCCGCGTCTGGGCGCTGCTGGAACGCGATCTGACCCATCCGGCGCTGGAACCGGTCGCGGCCTGGTTCGATGCCAACATCCCGGCCGAATACCGTGCCGCCGGCGGGGGCCGGTTCGAGCTATGAGCTGCGTGCCGCTGGTCAGCGATACGGCGATGGTCCTGGCCGCCGGGCTGGGCAAGCGGATGCTGCCGCTGACCGCCACCACCCCCAAGCCGCTGATCGAAGTGGCCGGCAAGAAGCTGATCGATCACATGATCGATCACCTGGCCGATGCCGGGATCGCCCGCGCGGTGGTCAACGTCCATTACCTGCCCGAACAGATCGAGGTCTATCTGACCGGGCGCACCGATCCGACCGTGGTCTTTTCGGATGAGCGTAACGAGCTGCTGGAAACCGGCGGCGGTATGGTCAAGGCTTGGCGCGCTGGGCTGCTGCCCGATCCGTTCTTTTGCGTGAACAGCGACAACATCTGGATCGACGGGCCGCACAATACCCTGTTTGATCTGTCCGATGCCTGGGATCCGGCGCGGATGGATGCCCTGTTGTTGCTGGTGCCGAAGGAGCGCGCCCACCAGCACCATGGCAAGGGTGATTTCCACCTTGAACGCGATGGCCGCCTGCGTCGCCGGGGCAAGGATGAGGATAGCGCGCCTTATATCTTCATCGGCGCGCAGATTGCCGCGCACCGCCTGCTGCGCGATGCGCCGGATGGGCCGTTTTCAACCAATCTGCTATGGGACCGGGCAATCGCCGAACGGCGGCTTTTCGGCACGGTCCATGCCGGGGAGTGGTTCGATCTCGGCACCCCGCAGGCGATTGCCCCGGCCGAGGCGCACCTGGCGGCACTGGCCGGTGATGCCTGAGCGGCCGGGTCCCCGGGTCTATTCGATTGCCGCGCACCGCGGCTTTGCCGATGCTCTGGTCGCAGGATTGATCCCGCGCTATGCCGACAAGGACCTTGGCCTTGCCCGCCTGACCCTGCTGCTGCCCAACCGCCGCGCGGTGCGGATCGTGACCGAAGCCTTCGTCCGCCTCGCTGGTGGGGGAATGCTGCTGCCGCGCATGGCCGTGGTGGGCGATCTTGATCTTGATGAAACGCTGGGTCCGCTGCTCGATCCCCTCGGAGCGGGGGCAGAGGTGCCGCCGGCAGCCGATCCGGTGCGGCGCTGGCTGCGGCTGGCGGAACTGCTCAAGGCCGAAATGGGCCGGCCAGAACACGGCAGAGAACCGCCCAAGGCTCCGGGCCTGCTGCGGCTCGCTTTCGAAACCGGGCGGACAATGGACCGGCTGGCCGTGGAAGGGATCGAGCTGGGCGATCTCCTCGATGAGACGGTGGCCGGGATCGTCGGTGACCTTGCCGGACATTGGCAGGCCTCGACCCGCACGTTTGCGCGCGTGCAGGCGCAGTGGCTGGACGAACTGGCTAAGCGGGGCGAGGTTGATGCCCCGGTCCGCCGCAACCTGCTGTTCGAACACGCGGCGCAGCGCTGGCGCCAAAGTCCGCCCGATCAGCCGATTGTCGCGGCGGGAATAACCAGCGCGTCACCTGCATTGGCGCGGCTGCTGAAGGTGGTGTCCGAATTGCCGGGCGGGGCGGTGATCCTGCCCGATCTTGACCTTTTTCTGGATGCGGCCGTGTGGGATTCGCTGGGCAATGCCGGCATTCCGGATGAACCGGGTGGCCCGCCGTTCGGTGCGCGTGATGCGCTGGCCCATCCGCAGTATCATCTCAAGCTGCTGCTGGGCCGGATGGGGGTGAGCCGGGATGAGGTCGATACATGGCATCGCGCCGGTCTGAGCGCCGCACCGCCTGCGCGCAGCAAGGCGATTTCCAACCTGTTCCTGCCGCCAGAAGGCAGCGCCGGGTGGGTCAATCTGAAAGCAGAGCAGCGCCGTCTGTCTGGTGTTCGC
Organism: Novosphingobium sp.; assembly: GCA_046291115.1. Taxonomy (GTDB): domain Bacteria; phylum Pseudomonadota; class Alphaproteobacteria; order Sphingomonadales; family Sphingomonadaceae; genus Novosphingobium. Next base: position 20,909 of record JBKBSV010000030.1, read on the forward strand.
CTGATGGAGTGCGCTCATCCCGGCGAGGAAGCGCAGGCCATTGCCATCCTGATCCGTCGCGCGCTGGATGAACCGGAAAAGCGCATTGCCCTGATCACGCCCGATCGCGGGCTGGCGGGCCGCGTCGTGGCGCACCTCAAGCGCTGGAACGTTGAGGCCGACGATACCGCCGGTACGCCGCTGCCCCAGACCCAGGCTGGGCGGGTGCTGCTGCTGCTGGCCGAACTGGCCGCCAGCCAGGCGGCGCCGGTCCCGCTGCTGGCTTTGCTGATTCATCCGCTGGTCGGTGCGGGCGAGGGGCGGGCGCGCTGGCTGGATAATGCCCGCGCGCTTGATCTGGCGCTGCGCGGCCCGCGTCCGCAGCCGGGATTCGGGCCGATCCGGGCCGCGATTGCCAAGCTGGCCCAGCGCGGCCGTGGCGAGGATATTGCGGCATGGTGGGACGCATTAGAACCGGTGTTGGCCCCGCTGCTAGACCTGCCAGAGCAAGTGCCGCTCGCCGTGGCGCTGGATCGCCTCTCGGCCGCGGGCGAGGCGCTGTGCGGGCCGCCCCTGTGGGGAGAGGCCGATGGTCGCGCGTTGGCCGCCTGGCTGGAGGAATTGCGCGCGGCCGCCGTCGAGGTCGGCACCCATCTGGCCCCAAGGGACCTGATGCGGGTGCTGCGCGATGCGATGGACCGGGTCTCTGTCCGCCCGCCGTGGGGCAAGCATCCCCGCGTGGCGATCTACGGCTTGCTGGAAGCGCGGATGAGCCGGGCCGATCTGGTGATCTGTGCGGGCCTGACCGAGGGCAGCTGGCCGGCTGCGCCAAGCCCGGAACCGCTGCTGCCCCCGGCGGTGCTGCGCGCGCTGGGCGTTCCGGCTGGCGAATTCCGCATCGGCCTTGCCGCGCATGACCTCGCCGGTGCGCTTGGCGCGCCAGAGGTCGTGCTGAGCTGGTCGCAGCGTGACGAAGGAGGCCCGGTAATTCCCAGCCGTTTCGTTCTGCGGGTCGAAGCGATGCTGGGCGATCTGGCCAAGGACCACCGCGAGACCGAGGCGCTGCAGCTGGCGCGGACGATCGACCATGCCGTCCAGGCACCGCGCTATCCGCGGCCCAGGCCTAAGCCGAGCGTGCAGCAGCGCGACGTGGCGCTGTCGGTCACCGCGATCGACCGGCTGCGGAGCGATCCCTATCAGTTTTATGCCAGCGCGATCCTGCGGCTGAAGCGGCTCGATCCATTGGATGCGGTGCCCAGCGCAGCCTGGCAGGGTACAGTGGTCCACGCGGTGATGGAACGCTGGCACAAGGCTGGGGGCGGGCCGGGCGAACTGATCGCAATGGCCCAGGCTGAACTGGCAGCCATGCAGGCCCACCCGGTCACCGCACGGCTGTGGTGGCCGCGCCTGTCGCGGGGGCTGGAATGGATTGATGCCGAAATCTCCCGCGCCAAGGCACAAGGCCGGGTCGTACTGGCCAGCGAGATCAAGGGCGAAATGGTGCTGGACGGCGTTCGCGTCTACGGCCGGGCCGACCGGATTGACCGGCGCGCGGACGGGATGCTGGTGATGGTCGATTACAAGACTGGCAGGCCGCCGTCCGGCAAGCGGGTACAGGACGGTTTCGCGCTGCAGCTTGGCACACTGGGGCTGATTGCGGCGGCGCGCGGGTTCAAGAACGTGGACGGCACGCCCGACGGGTTTGAATACTGGTCATTCTCCAAGCGCGACAAGCCGGGCAATGACGGTAACGAGTTCGGGTTTGTTTCCGAGCCGATCCCCGAAAACGGCAAACGCAGCGGCATCCCCCGCGCCGAGTTCCTGAGCGAGACCAAACGCTATCTGACCGAAGCGATTGCGCAGTGGATCAAGGGCGATGAGCCGTTTGTGGCGTCGCTCAGTCCCGACATCAGCGGCTACAACGATTATGACCAGCTGATGCGGCTGGACGAATGGCAGGGGCGCGAAGGCGAGGCGGAATGAGCAAGCTCTATCGCTTGTCGGAGCAGCAGCAACCGGCGGTCGATCCGGGTGAAGTCGTGTGGCTGTCGGCCTCGGCCGGGACCGGCAAGACCCAGG
>JBKBSV010000031.1:0-22630 GCA_046291115.1 Novosphingobium sp.
GACCAGCCGGATCGACAGCCGCACCATCCTGGGCGAACAGGGCGCAGAGCAGCTGTTGGGCAAGGGCGACATGCTCTACAAACCCAATACCGATCCGATCAAACGGGTCCACGGGCCGTTCGTTTCGGACGAGGAAGTGGAACGGATCGCCGATTTCTGGCGCAGCCAGGGCAAGCCGGAATACGTCGATTCCGTCACGGAAGAACCGGAAGACGGCGGCTTCGGGTTTGCCGATCTGGACGCCACGGCATCGGACAGCCCGGAAGAGCGCAGATACCGCCAGGCCTGCCAGATCGTGTTCGAAAGCCAGAAAGCTTCGGCCTCGTGGCTTCAGCGGCAAATGGGGGTGGGTTACAACACCGCAGCCAAATGGGTGGAGCGGATGGAGGCAGACGGCTTTGTCGGCCCGGCCAACCACGTCGGCCGGCGGGATATCTACCGCGACAGGGACGGCAACCCGCTCTGACCGCCAGGCCGCATCCGGCACGCCTGGGCTGCACATGGCCAGCCGGGCACAGGGGATAGCTCGAAAGGCCAACGCATCGCCACCCTTCAGCGGCCAGCTCCAGCTCTGCACCGATCCGGTGGTGGCCAGGCAGCGTAAGCGGCGGCGTGAACGCTTGCCTTTGCGCCTCGTCCCGGCGAAAGGCTGCAGGATGATCCGCCTGACCGATCTTGCCCTGCCGCTCAGCCATGAACCGCCCGCGCTGGAAGCAGCGGTGCTGGCCAGGCTGGGCATCCCGCAAGAGGATCTGGTCCGCTTCACCGTGTTCCGGCGCGGCAACGATGCGCGCAAGAAAACCGCGATCAAGCTGATCTACACGATCGATGCCGTGGTGCGGGATGAAGATGCGGTGCTGGCGCGGCACCGCGACGATCCGCATGTCAAGCCCACACCCGACCTTTCCTACAAGGCTCCGGTCATGGCGCCGGAGGGTTGGCGCGGTCCGCGCCCGGTGGTGATCGGGGCCGGCCCCTGCGGCCTGCTGGCGGCGCTGACCCTGGCGCAGATGGGCTTCAAACCCATCATCATCGAACGCGGCAAGGCGGTGCGCGACCGGACCAAGGACACCTGGGGCCTGTGGCGCCGGGCCGAGCTGCAAACCGAATCCAATGCCCAGTTCGGCGAAGGCGGGGCAGGCACCTTTTCCGATGGCAAGCTCTATTCCCGGATCAAGGACCCGCGCCACCTGGGCCGCAAGGTGCTGACCGAATTCGTCAAGGCCGGGGCGCCGGAAGATATCCTGACCGAAGCCCATCCCCATGTCGGCACGTTCCGTCTGGTCACCATGGTGATGAGCATCCGCGAGACGATCGAGAGCCTGGGCGGCGAATACCGTTTCGGCACGCGGGTGGAAGACTTCGCGATTGAGGACGGACAGCTCATGGGCCTGCACCTTTCCACCGGCGAGTTCCTGCCGGCCCAGCACGTGATCCTGGCGGTTGGCCATTCGGCCCGCGACACCTTCTTCACGCTGCACCAGCGCGGCGTCTATGTGGAGGCCAAGCCCTTTGCCATCGGCGTGCGGATCGAGCATCCGCAAAGCTGGATCGACAAGGCCCGGTTCGGCCCCAATGCCGGCAACCCGATCCTGGGCGCAGCGGCCTATTCGATCTCGCACCAGGCCAGCAACGGCCGCTCGGTCTATTCGTTCTGCATGTGCCCCGGCGGGCGCGTGGTGGCCGCTACCAGCGAAGAAGGCCGGGTCGTCACCAACGGCATGAGCCAGTATTCGCGGGCCGAGTTCAACGCCAATTCGGGCCTGGTGGTGGACATCAGTCCCGAGCGCGACTTCCCCGGCGATCCGCTGGCCGGGGTGCGGCTGCAACGCCAGCTGGAAGAGGCGGCCTTTGTCGCCGGCGGCTCCAACTATCACGCGCCGGGGCAGCGGGTGGAGGACCTGCTGGCCGGACGCCCATCGACCGCTTTCGGCGTGGTCCAGCCGAGCTACAAGCCCGGCGTGAAACCAACTGATCTGGCCGAAGTCCTGCCCCCGTTCGTGATCGAGGCCCTGCGCGAGGCGCTGCCCGTGTTCGGACGGCAGGTGCCGGGCTACGACCATCCCGACGCGGTAATGACCGGAGTGGAGACGCGCACGTCCAGCCCGATCCGGATCAGGCGCGGGGCCGATTTCCAGTCGGTCAACACCGCCGGGCTCTACCCGGCCGGCGAAGGCGCGGGCTATGCCGGCGGTATCCTGTCCGCCGCAGTTGACGGGATCAGGGTGGCCGAGGCACTGGCGGCCAGGCTGGTCGGCGGGGCTTGAACCGGTTCGATGCCATCGTCCTCGGCGCGGGGGCCGCCGGGCTGTTCTGCGCCGCCAAGGCCGGTCAACACGGGCGGCGGGTGCTGCTGCACGATCACAATGACGAGCCAGGCCGCAAGATCCTGATCTCAGGCGGCGGGCGATGCAATTTCACCAACCTGCACACCGCGCCGGACCGCTATATCTCTGCCAATCCGCATTTCGCCAAGTCAGCGCTGGCGCGCTACACCCCGGCGGATTTCCTCAAGCTGGTCGAGAGTTACGGCATCGCCTGGCACGAGAAGAAGCTGGGCCAGCTGTTCTGCGACGGCTCTGCGAAACAGATCGTCGCCTTGCTGCGGGAGGAATGCGCGCGGGGCGGCGTCACCCTGCGGCTGGGCACCGAGACGGGCCCGGTCGAGCACCGCGACGGGCAGTTCCACGTCGGCGGGGCCACCGCGCCCAAGCTGGTCATCGCCACTGGCGGGCCTTCGATCCCCCAGCTCGGCGCGAGCACGTTCGCTTACGAGCTGGCCCGCCAGTTCGGCCTCAAGGTGGTTCAGCCGCGCCCGGCGCTGGTTCCGCTGAGGCTAAGCGGCAAGGACGTGCTGTTTGCCGAACTGTCCGGCGTGGCAAGCGAAGTGATCGCGAAGTGCGGCGCGGCCGCCTTCCGCGAGGCGGCGCTGTTCACCCACCGGGGTCTTTCCGGCCCGGCGATCCTGCAAGTCAGTTCCTACTGGCAGCGCGGCGAGGAGGTGCGGATCGATTACCTGCCCGATCAGCCACCGGGCTGGCTGCTGGAGGCCAAGCGCGCAAAGCCGCGCAGCGCGCTGCGCCGGGTGCTGCCGCTGCCCGAACGGCTGGCCACCACGCTGGCCGACCGGCTGGGAATAGCCGGCGAGCTGGCGGGGCAGTCCGACAAAGCCCTGCGCGCTGCCGAGCAGCGACTGCATGACTGGCGCTTTACGCCAACCGGCAGCGAGGGCTTTGCCAAGGCCGAAGTCACCGCCGGGGGAATCAGCACGGCCGAACTGTCCGGCCAGACGATGGAAGCAAGGAAAGTCCCCGGCCTCTACGCGATCGGCGAAGCGGTGGATGTGACCGGCTGGCTGGGAGGATACAATTTCCAGTGGGCCTGGGCCAGCGCCCATGCCGCCGCTCAGGCCCTGTAACGCCGGCCACGATCCTGTCCGGGTAGACCTGGCCGCGACCGAATCTTGCTTTTTCGCGATTTGGAGCATGCTGATAAAGGCCAGAAACCATGATTTCATAGCAGACTGTTGCTGATCCGACACAGGAACGGCCGGTAATTGCCGGAACCATCATAGCTCGATTGCAGCTTGCGGGATGCCGACCCTAATTTCCCGCGCATCAGGTTTGAAAAAGCCGGGTCAATCAACAGGGAACGTTCAAAATGACTATGCGTAGTGCAATCCGTCTGGGCAGCGCCGTCAGCGCCATGGCCCTTGCCCTTTCCGCTGCACCGGCCTTTGCCCAAAGCGCCGGCGAAGATCGGGCAAGTGCACGCGATGACGGCCCAGCCATCATCGTCACCGGGACCCGCCGGACCGACCGGACCGTGGCCGACAGCGCCGTTCCGATCGACGTGATCAGCAGCGAAGCGCTGCTCAGCAGCGGCTCGACCGAAACCAACCGCCTGCTCAACAACCTGGTGCCTTCGTTCAACTTTCCCCAGCCGTCGCTGACGGACGGGACGGACTCGCTCCGCCCGGCAACCCTGCGCGGTCTGGCGCCGGACCAAGTGCTGGTGCTGGTCAACGGCAAGCGCCGCCACCTGTCCTCGCTGCTTAACCTCAACGGCTCGGTCGGTCGCGGTTCGGCCGGGGTCGACATGAACACCATTCCGGCGCTGGCGATCGAGCGGATCGAAGTGCTGCGCGATGGCGCGTCATCGCAATACGGTTCCGATGCGATTGCCGGGGTGATCAACATCCAGCTGCGCAAGCGCGGCAACAAGGCCCGGGCCAGCTTCGGCAAATATGTCACCACCATGAAGGGCGTAGCTGAAGTGGCCAGCGTTGCCCCCACGTTGACCGCATCCACTTCCGAAAACCCGGTCATCACGTTCACCGGCAAGGAGCGCACCCGCCGCGATGGCGATACCTACACCTTCGCCACCAGCCTGAGCCTGCCGATCGGCGATAGCGGCTATCTCAACTGGACCAGCGAATACCGTGATCGTTCGCCCACCAACCGGTCCGGTCCGGACCTGCGCCGCCAGTATGCCGGCCAGGGCGACCCGCGTGAAACCACGATCAGCCGCTATCTGCACCGCTTTGGCGATGGCGAGTCCAAGGACCTGAACTTCTTCATCAACGCCGGGGCCGATCTGGGCAATGGCTTCGAGCTTTACAGCTTCGGCAGCTATGGCGTGCGCGATGCCAACGGCGCCGGGTTCTATCGCCGCGCGCTTGATCGGCGCAACGCCGACTGGGCCAACGGCGGCCAGCCCTATTACCCCGATGGCTTCCTGCCGCTGATCGCCAGCACGATCACCGACGTGTCCGCCGCGGTGGGCCTGCGCGGCGAGGTCTCCGGCTGGAATGTTGACCTGTCAGTCAACTATGGCTCCAACCGCCTTGATTACAGTATCGAAAACAGCTTCAACACCTCGCTGGGCGGCATTGTCAGCCCGCGCAAGTTCAATGCCGGGGGACTGCGTTCGGGCCAGACCTCGGTCAATCTCGACGTGCAGCGCGATGTCAGCCTGGGGCTCGGCGACACCTCGCTCGCGGCCGGTTTCGAATGGCGCAATGAGAATTACAAGATCGTGCCCGGCGAGCCGGCCAGCTATGTGGCCGGTCCCTACACCTTCTCGAACGGTGCCGCGCCGGGCTCCCAGGTGTTCCCCGGCTTTGCGCCCTCGACCGCGATCGACAAGTCGCGTGACAGCTTTGCCGGCTATATCGAGCTCGATTCCGACCTCAGCGACATGATCAATGTTCAGGTGGCGGGCCGGTACGAACACTTCTCGGACTTTGGCGACACGCTGAACGGCAAGTTCGCCGCGCGGATCGAGCCGGTCAAGGGCCTGGCGCTGCGCGGGTCGATCTCGACCGGCTTCCGCGCACCGGGGATGGCCCAGCAGTATTTCTCGACCACCTCGACCAACAACGTGAACGGCAACCTGATCGAGATCGGGACCTTCCCGGTCGGCTCGCCGATTGCGCGGGCGCTGGGCGCTGAGCCGCTCAAGCCCGAAAAGTCGGTCAACTTCGGCGGCGGCGTGGCCTTCAACATGGTGCCGGGGCTGAGCCTGACGATCGACTATTACAATATCAAGATCAATGACCGGATCACCCTGACCGAAAACCTCACCGGGGCTGACGTTTTGGCGATCCTCAATGCTGCGGGGGTGGTCGGCACTTCAGCGCGGTTCTTCATCAACGGCATCGATACCCGCACCCAGGGCCTGGACGTGGTCGGCAGCTACCGGGTGCCCGATTTCGGGGCCGGCAAGCTGACCCTGACGGTCGGATACAATATCAACAACACCGATATCACCGATCGTCGGACCTTCTCTGGCTTCACCGCGACACGCCTGTTCGCGCGGCCGGAATCGTTCCGCCTGACCGATGGCCAGCCCGCCAACAAGCTCAACGTCGGCCTTGATTGGGAAGTCGGCAAGTTCGGGCTGACCTTCCGCGCCAACCGCTATGGCGAAGTGTTCCTGCCCGGGCCGAGCCTGGACATCACGATTGCCAAGGGCAGCGAACCCGGCGACATCACGCTCAGCCCGAAGTGGGTTGCCGACCTTGAACTGCGCTTCAAGCCGTTCGATGCGATGCAGGTGGCACTGGGGGCCAACAACCTGTTCGACGAATACCCCGATCGCCTGCCTTACGGCATAGTCGGCAGCTATAACTTTGGCCTCAACAACAGCTTCCTGCCCTATTCGTCGCAGTCGCCGTTCGGCTTCAGCGGCCGGTTCCTCTACGGCCGGGTCAGCTTCGACTTCTGAGGCAGCCCAGACCAACCAGAAAACGGCCGGCCTGCACCCGCAGGTCGGCCGTTTTGCGTTGGCGGCCCTGCACCGGCTTTGCACGGCACGGTGAAGCAATCCCCACTGCCTGTCCCCACCAGGCCCATCCACCAGCGCGACAAGGGCTGGGCAATGCACAAGGGGGCTGAAGATGCAGAGATCTGGAGATCGCTGGCGGGGCGGGTTCTGGCTGAAACTGGCTGGCGTGCTTGGGGTGACTGCCTATGCCGACTGGTTGTTCTTCAGCGCCGGCCAATCCGGCGGGGCAATCGGCTTGGTCGGCCTGGCGATCATGGCTGCGCTGGCACTGACCCGCCCGGCCGTGCGGCAGGATCGGCGCGCGCTGTTGGCACTGGCCCTGGCCGCGCTGGCCACCACGGCCTTCGTGATCGATCCCGGCCCGCTGGCCTTCGTGCTGTTCTGGCTGGCGATCGGGGTGGCGACGCTGATGCCCGGCACCGCCACCTTCGATGATGGCTGGCGCTGGTTCCAGCGGTTGCTGGTCCACGGCGCAAGATCGCTGTTTGGCCCGCTGATCGACGTGCTGCGCCTGAACCGGGCCCGCCACCGCCGCCCGGTGCATTCGGCCGGGCTGCGCCTCGCCGCGAAGACGCTGGTCCTGCCGCTGGCCGGATCGGCGGTGATCCTGGCGCTGTTTGCCATGGCCAACCCGATGATCGAAGGCTGGCTGGATGGCCTGTCGTTGCCGGGCATGGACGAGGACACCTTTGTCCGCCTGATCATGGCCGGGTTCCTCGCCTGGCTGACCTGGGGCGTGCTGCGCCCGCGTCCGCCGCGCTTTCTGCTCGGCACGATCGACGGCCGCGGCGACAGGGCGATCCCGGGCGTTTCGCTGGCCTCGGTCCTGCTCTCGCTGGTGATGTTCAATGCGCTGTTTGCCATGCAGAACCTGATGGACAGCGCCTTCCTGTGGGGCGGGGTCAAGCTGCCGGGCGGCATGACCTTGGCACAATATGCCCACCGCGGGGCCTATCCGCTGGTCGTCACCGCGCTGCTCGCAGCGGCCTTCGTGCTGGTGGCGCTGCGCCCCGGATCGCAGACCGCCACCCACCCCTGGGTGCGCCGGCTGGTCATGCTGTGGATCGGCCAGAACCTGTTCCTGGTCAGCAGCGCGATGCTGCGGACCTCAGACTATGTCGAATCCTATGACCTGACCGTGCTGCGCCTTGCCGCGCTGCTGTGGATGGTGCTGGTGGCGGCCGGGCTGGTGCTGGTGCTGTGGCGCATGCTGCGGGAAAAGAGTGGCGCCTGGCTGATCAATGCCAACCTGGCCACCAGCGGGGCGGTGCTGTTCGCGGTCTGCTTCGTCGATCTGGGCGCAATCGCCGCCAATTGGAACGTGCGCCACGCGCGCGAGATCGACGGGACCGGGGCCGCGCTGGACCTGTGCTACCTGAACGAACTGGGCGAAAGCGCGCTGGTTGCGCTGACGCAGCTCGAGCTGCAGCAGGGCGACAGCCGGCTCGGCCGCGATGCCGCCGCGCTGCGCAGCCGCCTGCTGCAGCGGATGGAGGCAGAGCGCGATAGGGGCGAATGGAGCCTGCGCGCTAACCACCGGATTGCGAAGGCGCGCGCCCTGCTGGGGCCAAAGGCCGACCAGCCGGTCCTCGATGCCGAGCCGTGCTATCGCGGCTATCCGGTGCCGGTGCCAGCCGAACCGGCCGCAGCCCCCGCCGCGGCGGCTCCAGCCGCGTCGATCACGGTCTCCGCCCCGCCCAAGTTGACTGGACCGAAAGAACAGTGACAATGCCCGCCATGACCCGCCGCGTCCTTCTGGTCGATGACGATCCGCACATCCGCCAGCTCCTCGCCTTCGCGTTCGACAAGGCCGGCTTTGCCGTGGCCGAGGCGGGCGATGGCGAGGCGGCGCTGGCCGAAGTGGCCAAGACAGTGCCCGATCTGGTGGTGCTGGACATCAACATGCCGCGGATGGACGGGCTGGAAGTGTGCCGCCGCCTGCGCAGCCAGGGCGAAGTGCCGGTGCTGTTCCTGTCCAGCCGGGATGACGAGTTCGACCGGGTGCTGGGGATCGAACTGGGCGCGGACGACTATGTCACCAAGCCGTTTTCCCCGCGCGAAGTAGTGGCCAGGGCCAACGCGATACTGCGCCGCAGCGCGCCCAAGCCCGCTGCCCCGGCTGATAGCGCCGCCCGGATCGCCAAGGGCCGGCTGCGGCTCGATCCCGAGGCCTGGACCGCGCATTGGGATGCGGCCGAAGTGACGCTGACGGTCAGCGAATTCACCCTGCTGAAAGCGCTCGCGCTGGCGCCGGGCCGGATCCTCAGCCGCGACCAGCTGATCAACCAGCTCCACGGCCCCGGCTTTGCCATTACCGACCGGACGATCGACAGCCACATCCGCAACCTCAGGCGCAAGTTCGCCGCGGCCGGGGGCAGCGACGTGATCGAGACGCGGGCCGGGGTCGGCTACCGGCTTGGACCGTGCGCAGGGGGCGGGTAGCCTGGCGCTGATCGACCGCCTGCGCCGCCTGTCCGCGCGGCTCTGGCCGGTGTTGCGGCTGCGCTGGCTGTTGCTGGCGGTGCTGCTGTTTGCCGCGGCCCTGCCCGGTGTCGCAGCGCTGAGCCTGCGCGTCTATGAAAACGCGCTGGTCCGCCGGACCGAGGCCGAAGTCAGCGCCCAGGCCGCCGCGATTGCCGCCACCGCCGCGCTGCTGTGGCCCGGCGCGCCGCCGGTGGCCGCGTCGCCCGGCGGCGCTGGCCCGCCGGACCGGATCAGCAGCGTCGATCCTTATGAGGCGGCATTGACCACCGGGATCGACCTGCGCAGCAGCGAGATCCTGCCCGAACGGCCCGAGCCCGTGGCCGCAACCGCGCCGCCCGATCCCGCCGCGCTGGAAGCCGCGCGGCGGATCGCCCCGGCGGTGGCGGAAACCAAGGCGGCGACGCTGGCCTCGATCCTGCTGCTTGATGCCGATGGCACGATCGTATCCGGGCCGCAGACCGGGCGTTCGCTGGGCGGACTGATCGAGGTCCGCGCTGCGCTGGCCGGCGGATCGCAGACGGTGATGCGGGCCAATTCCAGTTACCGGCACAGCTATCTGGTCAGCTGGCTGAGCCGCGCGACCGACCTCAGGCTGCACCATGCCCGCGCGATCACGGTTGGCGGCAAGGTAGTCGGCGTGGTGCTGGTTTCGCGCAGTCCATCGGCGCTGTTCCGGGGGATGTGGGAGGACTGGAGCAAGATCGTTTTCGGGGTGGCCGCAATCTTTGTTCTGCTGGTGCTGGTTGCGGCGATCCTGGCCCGCACCATCGTTGCCCCGCTGGAACGCCTGTCAGCCGCGACCCGGGCCCTGGCCCAGGGGCACAGCACCTCGCTGCGCCGCCCGACGCTGGAAGTGCGCGAGGTCCAGGGCCTCTACAGCGACTTTGCCGCCATGACCGAGGCGATCGAGCGGCGCGGGCGCTACCTGCGCGATTTCGCCGCCAGCCTCAGCCACGAGTTCAAGACGCCACTGGCCGGGATCCGGGGCGGGATCGAGCTGCTGCAGGATCACGGCGCGGAGATGAGCGAGACCGAACGGGCCCGCTTCCTGTCCAACATGGCGGGCGATGCAGAGCGCCTGTCGCGGCTGGTCAGCCGGCTGATGGAACTGGCCAAGGCCGATATGGGCAAGCAGGGCGGCGATGCCCGCAGCGATCTGGAGGCCGTGCTGGCGCGGCTGGCCGATGCCCATGGCAGAGCGCAGTTCGCTATCGCCATGACCCTGCCTGAGGCGCTGCCCTGGCTGGCGATGGAGGAGGGCGCGCTCGAAACCGTGCTGGAAACGCTGATCGAGAACGCGCGCCAGGCCGGGGCGACACGGCTGACGATCACCGCGCGCAGGCACGACGACATGGCCCGGATCGCGCTGCACGACGATGGCCCCGGCGTGCCGGAGGGGGACCGGGTTCGGGTGTTCGACCCGTTTTTCACCAGCAAGCGCGACACCGGCGGCACGGGCCTTGGCCTGCCGATCGCCCGCGCGCTGGCCGAAGGGTGCGGCGGCAATCTGGAACTGGCCGACAGCGATCGCGGAGCCTGCTTCACCCTGTCTCTGCCGCTGCGTCCCGGTTGAGGGCCGAATCCTCCTGAAAACAGGCGGGTTTCCGGCCCGTTAACCACGTGCGAATACAAAAAGTCATTGCCGGTCGCCTAGCTCTGGCGGGATGGCCCGTAACATTGCCTTGCCCTTGCCGTTCGCGCGTGCCGCCCTGCGGCTGCTGGGTGCGATGCTGCTGGCGCTGGTGACACCGGGGTTCGTTGGCCCAGGCCTGGCCAAGACCCCGGCCAGCGAAGGTATCGCGCCGGCTTGCCATGCCCAAGCCGAAACCAGGGCCGAAGCCAATGCCTTGCTGGCCGGCGGACCGGGCTGGATCTGCGACGGCAGCCGTCCCGGGGCTGACAGCCGCCGGGTGCTGCTGCGCTTTGACCTTGGCCCGGACGGCAAGGTTCCGGCCCAGCTGACCAGCCGGCTTGCCCGCTTCGAGGCGATGCGGTTCGACATCGTCGCTCCGGACGGCAAGGCCCACCAGCACATGATGTTCATGCGAGACTTCACTCCACACCGACACATGGGGTTACAGGTTACCCTGCCCGAAGCCGGCAACCCGGCCCGGCAGGTGGTCGTGACCATGATCGGCCCGACTTTGCCGGCGCTGACTGCCAATGCCCGCCTCCACGCCGAGGCGGAGCCGTCGCTTGCGCCGCGCCAGATCTGGATCGCGGTGCTGTGCGGGGTGCTGCTGGTGCCGCTGTTCTTCAATCTGGCGCTGTATCGCGCGCTGCCTGACCGGTTCCTGCTGTGGCATGTGGTCGTGGTGACGTTCATGCTGACACACAGCCTGGTCACTTCGGGCCTGACCCTGTTGATTTTACCGCTGCCGGTTGGTTCGCTCTCGCTGCTGATCCCGCTGACCTTCTGCGGCGGTGCGGCCAGCGCGATCATGATGGCCGGCGAGTTCATCGAACGGCCGATGCTGGACGACCGGCACCGTTCGGCGCTGCGCTGGGCCGCGCTGGGGCTGGTGCTCAACGGGGCCTGGTATATCGCCACGATCGACTGGTTGCAAAGCATCGCGACCCGCATCTATCTCGCCAACTGGCTGGTCGTGTTGGGCGTTGTCGCCTGGACCACGAGCGTCGCCTATCGCTGCGGCAGCCGCGCAGTGCGCATTCTGCAGGCCTCATGGCTGCCGCTGATCGCCACCGGCATCTGGCAGATCGGCGATGCCCTGCTGGGCGGGCAGCAGGAACCGGAGGCCCTGTTCATCGCCCAGCGCATTGCGATCGGGCTGGAAGTGCTGATCGGCTCGATCGCCATCGCCGACCGCTTCATCCAGCTGCGCCGCGACCGCGACGACCAGCAGCAGCGGGTCAGCGAGCTGGCCCAGCTGGCCGAGCGCGACCCCCTGACCGGCCTGCGCAACCGCCGCTCGATCGAAGCGCGTTTCATGGCGCTGCGCAGCGACGGGTTCACCACCCTGGCGCTGATCGACCTCGATCACTTCAAGTCGGTCAACGACCGGTTCGGTCACACCGTCGGCGATCACGTGCTGCAAGCCGTAGCTGCGGCCCTGCCCGATGACCGCGACGTGATCGCAATGCGGATGGGCGGCGAGGAGTTCATGCTGCTGCTGCGCGGCAAGGGTGCGGTGCAGCGGGCCGAACGGATCCGCCGGGCGATAACCACCCGGATTGCCCGCGACATTCCGGGGCTGGACCGGCCGGTCACCGCCTCGATGGGCGTGGTGGAAATTCCGGTCACGGTGATGCCGAACGCAACCTTTGCCGCCATCTATGCCCGCGCCGACGGTCTGCTCTATCAGGCCAAACGCGCCGGACGGAACCGGATGGTGTCCGAGCGGATGACTGTCTTCGCCGATCACATCGCGCAGCGGCCGGGGACCGAAGCGGCCTAAGCCCTTGCCTCCGCCTCGTCCGCGAACGGCCGGAACGGCGCGGTCACATCGTCCCGCACCCGCGCCAATCGCCCGCTCGCGCGGTCGATCATCGCCCAGGTGGTTCTGGCGCTGACCAGCAGCTTGCCGTCAGCCCCGCGAAAATCGACCCGGCGGTCAAACCGCGCTCCGGTCGGCGCGCTGGGGATGAAGGTCTCGGCGGTCACGCTCTCACCCTCGCCAATGTTGCCGCGATAGTCGATCTCGTGCCGGGTCACGACCCAGATATAGGCCGCCTGGTGATCCGGCGCGGCCACCGCCGACCAGTGCGCGGTGGCGATCTGCTGGATCCAGTCAACCCAGACCGCGTTGTTGACATGGCCCAGTTCGTCGATGTGCTGGGCCTGCGCGGTAAAGCTGAGGGTATAGCGGCTCGTCATTCCTCGATCCCCAGCTGCCACAGGATGAAGGCAAACTCCTCTGCGGTTTCTTTCAGGCTTTCGAACCGCCCGCTCTTGCCGCCGTGGCCCGCGCCCAGGTTGATCTTGAGCAGCAGTTCGTTCTGGTCGGTCTTCAGCTCCCGCAGCCGGGCCACCCATTTGGCCGGCTCCCAATAGGTCACGCGCGGATCGTTGAGCCCGGCGGTGACCAGCAGCGGCGGATATCCTTGCGCTTTGACCTGATCGTAGGGCGAATAGGACCGGATCAGTTCGAACGCGCACCGGTCCGTGATCGGATTGCCCCATTCAGGCCATTCGCCCGGAGTCAGCGGCAAGGTGGGATCGAGCATCGTGTTGAGCACATCGACAAACGGCACATCGGCCACCACCGCGCCCCACAAGTCCGGATCGGAATTGATCACCGCACCCATCAGTTCGCCCCCGGCAGAGCCGCCGGAAATGGAGATCCGGCCAGCCTGGGTATATCCGCGCGCGATCAGGCCGCGCGCGACATCGACAAAATCGCTGAAGGTGTTGGTCCGCCGCTCCAGCTTGCCGGCCTTGTACCAGGCCCGGCCCAGATCGTCCCCGCCCCGGATATGGGCGATGGCATAGGCAAAGCCCCGATCGACAAGGCTGAGCCGCGTGGTCGAAAAGCCGGGATCGATGGCGATGCCATAGGCGCCGTAGCCATAGAGGTGCAGCGGCCCGCCCGCTTTGCGGTCCTTGCGGTAGACGATCGAAACCGGAATGGCCGTGCCGTCGCGCGCGGCAATTTCCAGCCGCTCGGTGGCATAAAGAGAAGGATCATAGCCCGAGGGGATTTCCTGGACCTTGAGCGTGGTCATGGTCCGACTGGCGACATCGTATTCGACCACGCTGGCCGGGCTGACCATCGATTCATAGGACAGCCGCAGCTTGTCCACCGCCCATTCGCGATTGTCGCCAAGCCCGGCGGAAAAGCTCGCTTCGAGAAACTGGATCGGCTCGATCCGGGCAGGATCGTCGTAGTACCGCACCTCGATCCGATCGAGCCCGCGGACCCGGCCCTCGATCACGAAGAAATCGCGGAACAGGGCAAACCCTGTCAGGTAAAAGTCTTCGCTACCCGCAATCAGCGTGGTCCAGTTCCCCGGATCGGACAGCGGCGCGGTGGCCAGGCGAAAGTTCTCGTGAGTGTCGTTGGTGTGGATGTAGAGCGTGCCGCCGCGCTCATCGACATCGTATTCGACTCCGGTCTGCCGCGCCCTTACCAGCAGCGGCGCAGCCAGCGGATCATCCGCCGGAACCAGCCGCACTTCGCTGGTTTCATGGTCCCCGGCGGACAGGATCAGCCATTGCTCATTGGCCGACAGTCCCGCGCTGGAGCGAAAGCCTTCGTCCCGTTCCCGGTACAGCTCGACATCGCCGCTGACCGGCTGGCCCAGCCAGTGCAGCATCACCCGGTCGGTCCGCCACTGTTCGTTCGCCGGGGTATAGACCAGGCCCCTGTCGCCCGCGACCCAGACCAGCGGGCCAAGCGTGCCTTCGATCACGTCGCCCAGCAGTTCACCGGTGGCAAGGTCGGTGATCCGGGCGGTGTAGCGTTCAGAGCCGTTGTCGTCACTCGACCAGGCCAGCAGGCGGCCATCGCGCGATACCGACAGCGCTTCCAGCCGGAAGTAGTCCTTGCCGGCCGCGAGGGCCACTTCGTCAAGGATCAGCTGGTCATCACCCCCGGCAACCGGGCGGCGCCACCACTTCTTGTATTCGGCCCCTTCCTCGAACTCGATCCAGTAGAGGTAATCGCCGTCCTTGTGCGGGACCGACTTGTCGGCCTCCTTGATCCGGGCGCGCATCTCCTTGAACAGGGCGTCGATCCGGCCCTGCTGCCCGGCCATGCGATGTTCGAACCAGGCGTTCTCGGCCTGGAGGTGAGCCAGTATTTCGGGATCGCAGACCTGCGGATAATGGGGATCGCGCAGCCAGGCGTAATCGTCGGTCAGGGTGATGCCGTGATCGGTAGCGCTGCGGGGTTTCTTGGCGGCAACGGGGGGAGTGGTAAGAGCCATGCCCACGCTCTATGGTGAGGGCAGAAGGACTGCAAGCAATGCTGATGAACACCCACGAAGCGCGCCTTGATGCGCTGCGCAAGGAACTGAAGGCACGCGGCCTTGATGGCTTCGTGATCCCGATTTCGGACGAGCACATGAGCGAATATGTCGGCGGCTATGCCCAGCGGCTCGGCTGGCTGACCGGCTTTGGCGGATCGGCCGGAACCGCGGTGGTGCTGGCCGAAAAGGCCGCGATCTTCGTTGACGGGCGCTATACCCTGCAAGTGCGCGAGCAGGTCGACGGGCGACTTTACGAATACCAGTCGGTCCCGAGCACAAGCGTTGCCGAGTGGCTGGCGGCCAATGCCCCGGCGGGCGGGAAAATCGGATTCGATCCGTGGTTGCACGGCAAGCCGTGGGTTGATGCGGTGGGTCATGCCCTGCGCGGCAAGGGTGCTTCGCTGGAGCCGGTCGATGGCAATCCCATCGATGCGGTCTGGGCCGACCAGCCCGCCCCCTCGCCCGCGGTTGCGCTGATTCACCCGGCTGACCTTGCCGGGCAATCGAGCGAGGCCAAGCGCAGCGCTGTGGCCGAATGGCTGACCGCGCGCGGGCTGGACGCGGCGGTGATCTCCGCGCTCGACAGCGTGGCCTGGCTGCTCAACATCCGCGGCTCCGATGTCGATCACACGCCGGTCGCGCTGTCGTTCGTGCTGGCCCATGCCGATGGCACGGCAGAACTGTTCATCGCCGAGGAAAAGGTCACGCCGGAACTGCGCGCCCACCTTGGCAATGCGGTGACGATCCGCCCGCGCGAGGCCTTCGTGCCGCAGCTTCGCTCGCTGTCGGGCAAGAAGGTCGCGGTCGATCCGGAACGGACTGTCCAGGCCGTGTTCGGGGTGCTGGAAGGGGTCGGGGCCAGCGTGATCGAGCTGACCGATCCCACCATTCTGCCCAAGGCGCAGAAGAACCCGGTCGAACAGGCCGGGCAGCGCGCGGCACAGGCCCGCGACGGCGCGGCGATCGCCCGGTTCCTTCACTGGCTGAGCGTCGAAGCCCCCAAGGGCGGCGAGACGGAACTTTCCGCCGCGGCCAAATTGCAGGCTCTGCGCGCGGAAAGCCCGCTGCTGCGCGACCTGTCGTTCGACACGATTTCCGCCGCTGGTCCGCACGCCGCCAGCCCGCACTACCGGGTGGACGAGGAATCGAACATCCCGATTGCCCCCAATTCGATCTACCTGGTCGATTCCGGCGGGCAGTACCTTGATGGCACGACCGACATCACCCGCACCGTCTGGGTCGGCCCGGGTGAGCCGACAGCGGAGCACAAGGACCGTTTCACCCGCGTGCTCAAGGGCCACATTGCGCTGGCCCGGGCGGTATTTCCGCGTGGCACGGTCGGTTGCCAGCTCGATATCCTGGCCCGCCATGCGCTGTGGCAGGCCGGCGTCGACTATGCCCACGGCACCGGCCACGGGGTCGGCAGCTTCCTGTCGGTCCACGAAGGGCCGCAGCGGATTGCCAAGCCGGCCGGGGGCCAGGCCGGGACCCTTCAGGAACTGCTGCCCGGGATGATCCTGTCCAACGAGCCGGGCTATTACAAGGCCGGCGATTACGGCATCCGGATCGAGAATCTGGTGCTGGTCGAACCGCGCGAGATTGCCGGGCAGGAGGGCGAATACTTCGGGTTCGAGAACCTGACCTGGGCGCCGATCGACCGCACGCTGGTTGATCGCGGCCTGCTCACCGCCGATGAGATTGCCTGGTGGAACGACTATCACGCGCGGGTCGAAGCGATCCTTTCGCCCCAGCTCGAAGGCGCGGACCTGGCCTGGCTGAAGGCCGCCTGCGCGCCCTTGTAGGAATTCTTTGTTCCTGTATTGTTCTGCAACGAATCGGATGAAGGAAGCAGGACAATGATCGGCTATGTAACCGTCGGCACCAACGATCTGGCCCGTGCGGCGAAGTTCTACGATGCGATTGCTGCCGAGATGGGCACCGGGCGGATGATGGAGTTTGAAACCTTCATCGCCTGGGGCACGCCGGGCGGTGGCTGCGGGATCGCGGCGACCAAGCCGTTTGACGGCAATCCCGCCAGTGTCGGCAACGGCGTGATGGTGGCCTTCGAGGCGGGCGACAAGGACCAGGTCGACCGGCTTTACGCGATCGCGCTGGAAAACGGCGGCACCTGCGAAGGCCCGCCCGGTCCGCGCGGCGACGGGTTCTATGCCGCCTATTTCCGCGACCCGGACGGAAACAAGTGCAACGCCTTTCTGATGGAACAGGCCTGTTCCGCAAGGCCGCGCTTTCCGGCCGATGAACAGCAGCTCGAAGGCGCGACAATTTGATACAAAGTGCTTGCCAGGTGGCATAATCGCGCGACAGCTTGGGCCTAGACAGGATCACACGAAGCCGCCGGGCCGGGCCAGATTCGCCCCTCCCCCCTCTCCCCGACCGGCGGCTTCTTCCTGTTTGCTGCGACAAGGAGTTCGCGAAATGAAGAAGACTGTTCTCGCTCTCGCCCTGCTGACCACCGGTCTGGCCGATGCCGCCGTGGCCCAGCCCGCCGTCCAGCGCCCCGACCCGCAGGGCGACAGGACCATGACCAGGGCCGAGGCCCAGGCCAAGGCCGGGGAAATGTTCGCCCGGATGGACGCCAACAACGACGGCAGGATCGACCAGGCCGATCGCGGCGCACGCCGCGCCCGGATGTTCGAACGGCTTGATGCCAACAAGGACGGCGCGGTCAGCCGCGACGAATTTGCCGCGGCCCAGAAGGCCCGCGATGGCCAGGCCCGCGATGATCAGGCCCGGCAGGGCGGCGAGCGCAGGCACGGCGAAGGCCGGATCGGCAGGCGCGGCGGCAAGCGCGGCATGATGCTGCTGCGCATGGCCGATGCCAACAAGGACGGCGCGATCACCCGCGACGAGTTCCTCGCCGCCCACGGCAAGCACTTCGACATGGCCGACACCAACAAGGACGGCCAGATCAGCCCCGATGAGCGCAAGGCCCAGGCCGCCAAGATGCGCGAAATGCGCGGCAAGCACGGCGCCGGCCGCGCCGCGCCGCCCGCCAACTGAACCGGCAAGGGCCCGCCACCCGATGGATCAGAGCGAACAGGTCCGCCTGCTCCTGGTCGATGACGAAGCTGCCCTGCGCGAGCCTCTGGCGGACTATCTCGTCCGCCAGGGGTTTGTCGTCCGCCAGGCCGCCAGCGCGGCCGAAGCGCGCAGCGCGATCCGTGATGAGCCCCCTCACCTGGTCCTGCTCGACATCATGATGCCGGGCGAGGACGGCTTGTCGCTGTGCCGCCACCTGGCGGAAAGCGCGGGGATCCCGACGATCCTGCTGACCGCGCGGAGCGAATCGACCGACCGCATCGTCGGGCTGGAGATCGGCGCCGACGATTACGTCACCAAGCCGTTCGAACCGCGCGAACTGGTCGCCCGGATCCGCTCGGTCCTGCGCCGCGCGGCCAAGGGCGGGGCCACGCCGAGCGAGAATGAAGTGCTGGTCTTCGATGGCTGGCGGCTCGATCCGCTCAAGCGCCGCCTGACCGATCCCGAAGGCGTGGTGGTGGCGATCTCCTCGGCCGAGTTCCGCCTGCTGATGGCCTTTGCCGAGCATCCCCGCCAGGTGCTGGACCGGGACCGCCTGCTCGACATGGTCCAGGGCCGCGAGGCCCACCTGTTTGACCGCGCAGTTGACAACCAGATCAGCCGCCTGCGCCGCAAGATCGAGGCTGACAGCCGCAACCCGGTGCTGATCCAGACCGTCTGGGGCGGCGGCTACATGCTGGCCGCCGATGTCCGGCGCGAACCGGCCGGGACCAGTTGATGAAGCTGGCGGGTCGGCTCTGGCCGCGCAGCCTGCAGGGACAGCTGCTGCTGGCCATCGCCCTGGCGCTGCTGGTTGCCCAGGGGATCAGCGCGGCCCTGCTTTATCGCACCCAGGCTGAACGGCGGGAGGCCGCCCTGCTGCACACCGCCGCGCTGCGGCTGTTTTCCGCCGCGCGCGAGGAAGGGCTGACCACGCTGCAACCCCGGCGGCGCGGCGGGCGCCCGGATGAGGAGCGGCAGCTCCGGGTCGAACGGAGCGAAACCCGCCCGCCGATCATCACCACCCGCCGGATCGGCCAGGCCGAGGCCGACCTGCGCGAAATCATGGAAAGCCAGGGGCTGGTGCTGGGCGAAGTCATCGTGGCAGCCCGCCCGCTCAGCGACGATCCCCGGCTGATCCAGCGGCTGCAACGCCGCGCGGCGATTCTGGGCCGCGAACCCGCCCGGCCCGATCACCTGCTGGTCGCCACGGTCGAGCTGCCCCAGGCAAAGCGCTGGCTGACCGTGCGGGTGCCGGTGCCCCGCAACCAGCCCGCCCTGCTGTTCACCCTGATCGGCCAGACCCTGCTGCTCTATGGCCTGATGGTCGGCGCAATTGCGCTGATCGTCGGGCGGATCACCCGGCCGCTCGCCGCGCTGACCGGGCGGGTCGAGCAGTTTGCCGCCCACCGCGACAGCCATGGGCAACTCGACCCGCAGGGGCCGGACGACGTGCGCCGTCTGATCCTGGCCCACAACGCATTGGAAAACCGCATCACCGCGATGCTGGACGAAAAGGATGTGATGCTGGGGGCGATCGGGCATGATCTGAAAACCCCGCTGGCCGCGCTGCGGGTGCGGATCGAAAGTGTCGAAGACGAAGGCGAGCGCGCCCGCATGGCCGCCACGATCGAGGACATTACTCGCAGCCTTGACGATATCCTCAGTCTGGCGCGGGTCGGCCGGCCGAGCGATCCGGTCGAACCGACCGAACTCAACGCGCTGGTCGGGGCGGTGGCGGCCGAGTTTGAGGACCTGGGGGAACCGGTCAGCTTCGCGCCGGCCGGGCGGATCGTCCTGCCGCTGCGCGCCACCTGGCTGCGCCGCGCAGTGCGCAACCTGACGGTCAATGCCTTGCGCTATGGTCAGCAGGCCCGGATAACAGTGGAACGCGCCAGGGACGAAGTGCTGATCCGGATCGAGGACACTGGCCCCGGCATTCCCGAAGACCAGACCGAAGCGATGTTCCAGCCCTTTGCCCGGGGTGAGCCGTCGCGCAACAGTCTGACCGGCGGAGCCGGCCTTGGCTTGACCCTGGCCCGGGCGATTGCCGACCAGCACGGTGGGCGGCTGGACCTGGCCAACCGCCGCGATGCGGCCGGTGCGATTACCGGGCTGAGCGCGACAATCGCGCTGCCGCTTGGCTGAACCCCGTCACTTGACCTTGGCAAACTCGGCCGAAAGCTCGGCCCCGCGCGCATCCTTCAGCACGCCGCAGGACCGGACCCGCTCGACCGTGCGTTCCAGCGCCAGCGCCCCGGTCTTGCCGGCCAGCTTGGGCCGCAGGAAAGCGCCGATCTCGTCGGCCTTGGCAACCGAGCAATAGCCGCCGAACAGGGCAGGCAGGCCAGAGGTGAAGAAGATCCCCCCGCCGCCAGAGCTGAGCGCCTCGTAATTGTCCTTGAGCCAGTCAAAACCGAAATCGCGCGTCTCACGCCGGCCCACAACGCCGCGGATCAGGCCCAGCTTTTCGCTGGTG
Organism: Novosphingobium sp.; assembly: GCA_046291115.1. GTDB lineage: Bacteria > Pseudomonadota > Alphaproteobacteria > Sphingomonadales > Sphingomonadaceae > Novosphingobium. The sequence continues at coordinate 20,219 of JBKBSV010000031.1, forward strand.
CGCAGGCGCGGATCGTTGAATTCGGTCAGCAGCCAGCGGGCAATGTCGAGCTGCCCCGAAGCCGACACCGCGCCAAGCGCGGCCGGGCGCAGCAGGGGATCCTGCGAGCCAAGGCTGAGTTCCGCGACCCGCTTGGCCGCTTCCAGCCCGCCCTCATCGATCACAACCGCAAAGGCCGCGCGGAACCAGGCCGGATCGAGCGCGGCCTTGTCTCCGCCCAGATAGGCGCGGGCAGCATCGCCCAGCTTACCCCGCAGCGCCGGATCGCGGGCGACGCTGGCCAGCTTGCCGACTGCTTCGGCCCGCATTTCCGACTTTTCCGGATCTTCCCCGGCATAGGCCTTGGCCGTGGGATCAAAACCCAGCGCAGCGAGGCGCGGGGTATAGATCTGGCTGACCAGGCGGCGGTATCCGGCCTCGCCGGCCTCATCCAGCATCCCGGCGCTGAAGAACCATTGCAGGCTGTCCATCCCCGCTGCGCTGGCATAGCTGTCCGGGTTGGTGGAAAGCTGGCGCGCCCCGGCGATCAGCTGGGCCGGGCTGGCCCGTCCGGCCTGGAAGCTGGCGAACAGCGAATCGTCAAGCGCCAGGGCCTCGCCGCCGGGCAGCTTGCCGGCCAGCGCGATCAGCGCGTCCCAATCCTGTGCCGGCAATTCAAACCGGTAATATCCGGTGCCTCCGGCATTGGGCACGAACGGCCCGGCCACGGCCACGCTGCCGCTCGGCCCGTCAAGCAGCTGGCAGGCCTGCTGCCCGTCCACCGGGCGCACACACAGCGGGATGCCCCAGCGGGTTGGCGGAACCTGGGTGCCGAGCCGGGCATAGCGGCTTTGCGAAACGGTATAGCCGCCCTTGCCGTCAGGCGCGAAAGTGACCAGCGGCACGCCCTGCTGATCGGTAAAGCTCTGCATCGCGGGCAGGATCCGGGGATCGCCCGCCACCTTGGCCATGGCCCCGAAGAAGTCGGCGCTGGTCGCGCTGCCATGTTCGTGCGCCTTCATGTAGGCCCGCACCCCGTCGCGGAACTTGGCATCGCCCATGTAGCCGGCGATCATCGCCACCACGTGGCCGCCCTTGCCATAGGTGATCGAATCGAAGGCCTCGTCGATCTGGGCATTGGTCTCGATTCGCTGGCGGATCGGACGCCCTGCCACCAGCGCGTCGGTGTTCATCGCCTCGAACCCTTCGGCCAGCGCCCCGGCCTGGATGTTGAGATCAGGCCGCCACAGATGCCCGACCTTGAAGCCCATCCAGTTGGCAAAGCTTTCATTCAGCCAGATGTCGTCCCACCAGGCCGGGGTAACCATGTCACCGAACCACTGGTGCCCCAGCTCGTGCGCCACGACCATGCCGAAGGTCCGCTTCTGGCGGGTCGTGGCATTGTCATCGAGGATCAGGATCGAATCGTTGTAAAGGTCCGCCCCGGCATTCTCCATCGCGCCGGGCAGGATCGGGGTGCTGATCTGGTCAAGCTTGGGATAGGGGAAGGCCTGGCCGAAATAGTCCTCCAGGATGCGGACGATATCCTTGGTGCCGCGCATCGCGAAGTCCATCTTCGCCGCGTTGGGCTGGGTGGTGACAATCCGCACCGGCAGCGGCCAATTGCGCTGCGGGGTCGGCGCAATGGTATCGCCAACCGAGGCGAAGGGGCCGACCATGAAAGCCAGCAGGTAGGTCGGCAGCGGCAGGGTCGGCGCAAAGCGGTGCACGTCCATGCCGTTCTCAGTCGTCAGGCTGGTCTGCGGGGCGTTGGTAACCGCGGTCAGCCCCTTGGGTGTGCGCAGAGTGACGGTGAAGGGCACCTTGAAGCCCGGTTCATCAAACCCCGGAAAGGCCGCGCGGGCATCGATCGACTGGAACTGGGTCCACGAATACCACGCGTCGGCCACCTTGACCCGGAACATCCCCGCAGGCCCGGTATTGAACGGCGCATCATAATCGAACAGCAGCGTCACCTTTCCGGCCGGCAGGGTGCGGCCAAAAGTCAGGCGGGCAACGCCGGTCGGGTCAAGCTCGAAATAGCGGGCCGGAAACCGCTTTCCGCCGACCACTGCAACCGCGCTGGCCATCTTCAGATCGCGCCCGTGCAGGTCGATGAAGCGCGCCGGGCGCTTGAGCACGGTGTCGATCTCGACCTTGCCGGAGAACCGCTCCTGCGCGGGATCGACGGTCAGGTCGATGCGATAGGCGGTAGGGCGAGCCGCATCGGTCAGCTTGCCTGGCGGCACCGGGGCCAGCGCACGCGCCGCTTGCGCTGCGGAATCGGTCCGGGCAAGGGTTGCGGGGGCAGCAGCGGTAAGGGTCAGGGTAAGCGCCGAAGCGGCAAGCAGAAGGGTGCGCATGAAATCTCCGCGAAAAGCGACCGTTGATTGTCCTTCCCAAAACCAGCATCGCCCGTTTGGCAAGGGTCCG
>JBKBSV010000136.1:0-4033 GCA_046291115.1 Novosphingobium sp.
GTTCTCCTGCGGACTGAAGGCCATCGGGTGCCAGTTGTGGCCACCCAGCGCGCCCGGCATCACCAGCGCGGGCTTGCCGGTCTTGTCGACACGGGTTTCGGGATTTTCGATCGGACGGCCGGTCTTGGGGTCGATGCCCGTCGCCCAGTTGACGCTGACATAGGGCTTGGCGCTGATGAACTGCCCCGTCTCGCGGTCGATCACGTAGAAAAAGCCGTTCTTGGGTGCCTGCATCAGCACCTTGCGCGGCTTCCCGTCGATCTGCATGTCGGCCAGCATGATGTGCTGGGTGGCGGTGAAATCCCAAGTCTCGCCCGGCGTGGTCTGGTAGTGCCAGACATATTCGCCCGTATCGGGCCGGATCGCGACGATGCTGGAAAGGTAGAGGTTGTCGCCCTCGCCCGTCCCGTCCTTGCCGGGGCTGCGATAGGCGCGGTTCCAAGGGGATCCATTGCCGACCCCGATGTAAAGCAGATCGAGTTCGGGATCATAGGCCATCGAATCCCACACCGTCCCACCGCCGCCGATCGCGTCGCTGGCGCCCAGCACATCCATGTTCCAGGTTTCGGCGGCCTTCTGGAGATAGGCCGGCGCATCTTCGCCCTGCCCGCCTTCGGGCACGGTGTAGAAGCGCCACAGCTCCTTGCCATCCTCGGCATCATAGGCCGCAACATAGCCGCGCACGCCGAATTCGGCCCCGCCATTGCCGATGATCACCTTGCCATCGATCACGCGCGGCGCGCCGGTGATGGTGTAGCTTTTGGATTGATCGACCGTGACCTTTTCCCACACGACCTTGCCCGTGTCGCGGTCGAGCGCCACCAGCCGCCCGTCGAGCGTGCCGAAGAACAGCTTGTCGCCCCATGTCGCCAGCCCGCGGTTAACCACATCGCAGCACGCCTTCACCGCGGTTTCGCCCGGCACCTTGGGATCATATTCCCACAAGGGCTTGCCGGTGGCGGCATCAAACGCCTTCACCTTGCTCCAGGCAGTGGTGAGATAAAGCTTGCCATCGATCACCAGCGGGGTCGCCTCCTGCCCGCGCGCGGTGTCCATGTCGGCAAACCACGCCAGACCAAGATCGCCCACAGTCTCGCGGTTGACCTTGTCGAGCGGGGAATAGCGCTGTTCGGAATAGGTGCGCCCGTGGCTGATCCAGTTGGCAGCATCGCCATCCGCGCCCACCAGCATCGCTTGGGTGATGCTGCCTTCAGCCTCGCCGCTGCCGAAAATCTGGCTGCAATTGGCCAGCATCCCGACCGACAGCAACAGGGCAGCACTGCCCGCCCACCGCATGAGGTTCATAGATCCCGCTCTCCCAATTATCCTCAGGCCCTGTTGTCGTCCGGTCCTGTTTTCTTATGCAACCCATCTTGCCGCCTCATTCGCGGCTTGTCCATGCCTGCCCGAATTGCCTATCACCTGCGGCGGCGGGGCGGGCAGGAGCGTTTTCGATGTGCGATGAAAGCAAGCTGGCCGAATGGGCCAGAGCCACGATCAGCCGCCGCCAGTTTGGCACGTTGACCGGGGCGGCGGCGCTGGCCGCTTGCGCTCCGGGTGGAGCGAACGCCGGGGTTGACGCCCGATTGTTCGATCTGGCCGAAACCGCAGTCAGCTTTGCCACCTCCGAAGGCACGATGGATGCCTTTTTCGTCCACCCGGCAAAGCAGGCCTCACCCGCCGTGATCCTGTGGCCGGACATTGCCAGCATCCGCGAAGCCAAGCGCAACATCGCCCGGAAACTGGCCCAGGCGGGCTATGCGGTGCTGGTGGTGAACCCCTATTACCGCGATGTCGCGGGCGAACAATTTGCTGATTTCGCCGCCTTCATCAGCGACGGCGGCTTCCAGAAGGTCGGCCCGTGGCGCGACAAGCTCAACCCGCAAGCGATCATGCGCGATGCGAGCGCGATTGTCGGCTGGCTCGATGAGCAAGGGAGCGTCAGCAAGGAACATGGCATCGGCACGCAAGGCTATTGCATGGGCGGGCCGTTCGCCATCTGGACGGCGGCGGCGGTGCCCACCCGCGTGCTGGCCGCAGCCAGCTTCCACGGCGGCGGGCTGGTGCGGCCCGATCATCCGATGAGCCCGCACGCGCTGCTCGGCAAGACCCAGGCCGCCCTGCTGATCGCCGTGGCGCAGGATGATGACGCCAAGGCGCCGCAGGACAAGGTGACCTTGGCCGAGGCAACCAAGGCGGCGGGCGTCACCGCCACCGTCACCGTCTATCCGGCCAACCACGGTTGGATGGTGAGCGATAGCCCGGCCTATGATGCCGCGGCCGCCGCGCGCGGCGAGGCGGACGTGAAGGCGCTTTACGCGGTGCATCTGACGGTCGACTGACGGGGGCGCGCTTTGCTTCGATCCCTCCCCCTCCCGAACTTGATCCGGGATGGGGCGGTGGCTCGCGCCGCAAGACGCGTGACCGAGGGGTTGGTTTCCGGGCCGCCTCCCCCGCGCTTGCGCGGGCGGCCACCTGTCGGGAACCAGCCCCGGAAGCGTCTACGCGGCGGGGTTTCCTACTACAGGGCGCCGGGGTTATCGCGAGGCTCTGCACAGGGTCTCTCCACCCCCTTTTGCCTCCGGCCTTGCGCCTGCTTCAGACCGTCCTGGCAAGGATCGGGGAAGCAGGCGGGCGAATATGCTGGCACCGCCCAGCGTCCGTTTGGCCGGGGCGTTTTTTGCTTTCTGGACAGTGTAACCTGTGTCTCCAACACGGTTGCCGAGCGCCGCATCGGCCAAGGGTGATGGACTGCGCTATCCCTTGCAAAGCAAAGGGCGATTACCGCGCCTTGGCCCGCGCGTTGGCCGCACCAAAGCGTCCGTGCTTGCGGTAGCGCAGCATCCACCTGTCGAGGAACAGGCCGAGCGGCCTGGCCACGATTCCCAGATCGGCAAGGCCCAGCGCGCCCTCGGCAACGACATTGCCCGCTTTCAGCAGCGTCCACTGGTCGCGGCTCATCGGGGTGCCGGGCAAAGCGGCAAAGATGGCCGAAAGCCCGTCAGGCACCGCCAGGAAGGTGCGCTTGCGCCCCTGTGCCGCGGCAATTCGCTGGTGGATCTCCAGCATCGTCAGCTGCTCCGGCCCGCCCAGTTCGTAGGTGCGGCCACCGTGCACCTCGGGGTGTTCCAGCGCGACTGCGACCGCCTCGGCCACATCGTCGGCATAGACCGGCTGGAGCTTGGCTTGCGGCCCGAACACCGGCAGCACCGGCAGCAGTTCGATCATGCCGGCGAACAGGTTGAGGAAGTGGTCATCCTTGCCGAACACGATCGAGGGCCGCAGGATGGTGGCCTTGGGAAAGTCAGCCAGCACGCGGCTTTCGCCCAGCGCCTTGGCCCGGGCATAGGCGGTGGGCGATGCGGCATCGGCCCCGATCGCGCTGACGTGAACAAACGCCTTCGCGCCATTGGCGGCCGCAATCCGGGCGATGGTGCCAGGGGCCTCGCCCATCAGCGCATCGAGCTTGCCGTCGAATGCGCCGACGAGATTGACGACATGGCTCACCCCCTCGAGCGCGGCGGCGACATGGCTTTCGCGGGTGATATCGCAGGGCATGAACTGCAACTGTCCGAGATTGGCGAGCGGCTTGAGCGCGAAGCCCTTGTGCGGGTTACGGCTGGCAAGGCGCACCCGTGCCCCGCGCGAGAGCAGGCTCTGGGCGACATAATTGCCGATATAGCCGCTGCCGCCGAAGATCGTGACAAGCTGGCCGGAAAGCGGAGAGGCGGTAGGCATGGTTCGGGTGCTCGTGCTGGCTAACCGTGAATCTGCGCTGCCCATGCGGCAATGCGGCGCCGCGGGCAAGACCCGCGATGCGAAGGAAGCGGAGAATGAAGGGTTTGGGCAAGCCTATGGCGGCGTCGTGCAGAAAACACGCGAGGTTTGCGTTGACACATGCCCCCCGCGCTCGCTAAAGGCGCGCGCCTACCCAGCCTCCCGGCAGCGATGACCGGCAGGCTCCGTGCCCAGATGGCGGAATTGGTAGACGCACCGTCTTCAGGTGGCGGCGCTCGCAAGGGCGTGGAGGTTC
>JBKBSV010000137.1:0-3916 GCA_046291115.1 Novosphingobium sp.
CTGGCCGGGCGCTGGCGCTGGCCGATTTTGCCCCGCCCGCGATCGGCGCGGGCGAACGGCTGCTGCGGCTGGCCTATCGGCTGGGCGTTCCCGGTTCGACTTTGTCCGCGCCGTTTCGCAAGCCGGCCAAGCCGCGTCTGCTGGCAACGGTCAGCAATCCCCTGCCGGGCAGCAAGATGGCCGGCACCGCGCTCAGGGCCGGGCATTTCCTGGTTCACGGGGCCAAGTCCCCGATTGCCCAGATTGACTTCGCCGGGGCCGCGCGGCTGACCCCGCCGCTGGAGCGGGTGGTCCATTCCTTTGCCTGGCTGGCCGATCTGGAGGCCTGCGCCCCGCGCGAAACAGTGGCCCCGGTGGCCGAGCGGATCCTGGCCGCGTGGCTGGCCGCCAACCCCAAGCCGCCATCGCGCCCCGGCAAGGGCCCGGCCTGGACTGTCGCCAATGCCGGCACGCGCGAACTCAACTGGCTGGTCCATGCCCCGCTGATCCTGTCGGGCGCGGACAAGGCCCATCGCGCCAGGGTGCTGGCCGCGCTGGGCGATACGGCTCGCTGGCTGGACTGGAATGTCGGCCGGGCCGAAGACCAGTTGGCCGAAGTGGCGGGTTGGTGCGGGATCGTCGCGGCCGGGCTGCTGCTGCCCGATGGCAAGCCGCGCCGCCTGTTTGGCGAGGCCGGGTTGATCCGGGCGCTGGGCGAAGTGGTCGGCGATGATGGCGGGGTCCTCTCGCGCAGCCCGCTCGGCCAGATCGAGGTCATTTCGCTGCTGGTGCGCCTGCGCGCCTGTTATCAGGCGGTCCGGCGCGATCCGCCCCAGGCGCTGGAAACCATCATGGGCCTGCTGGTGCCGCCGCTGCTGGCACTGACCCACGGCGATGGCGCGCTGGGATCGTGGCAGGGGGCCTGGGCGGTCGATGCGGCGGACCTGGCCGCGCTGGTGGCCGCCACGGGGGTGCGCACCCGCCCGCTGCGCGATGTGCGGCAGTGGGGCTATCAGCGGGTCGTGGCGCAAAAGGGTATTCTCCAGTTCGATGCCGCGCCGCCGCCGCTGGCCAAACACGCGCGGACCGGCTGTGCCTCGACCCTGGCGTTCGAATTCAGCCACGCCGGACAGCGGATCGTGGTCAATTGCGGCGGATCGGGCTGCGCCGGCGGGCTGATGCCGGTGCGGCTGGAACAGGGCCTGCGCGCCACGGCGGCCCATTCCACGCTGGTGCTCGACGATGCCAATTCCACCGCGATCCTGATCAATGGCAAGATCGGCGGCGGGGTGAGCGAGGTCGAGATCGACCGGCGCACCCTGGTGGGTGACAAGCTGGCCGGCGCAACCCGGCTGGAGGCCAGCCACAACGGCTATGCCAGCCGTTACGGCCTGGTCCACCGCCGGATCCTGATCCTGCGTGATGACGGGACCGAACTGCGCGGCGAGGACCTGCTGGTGCCATCGGGCAGCAAGGGCAAGAACGGCAAGGTCGGTTTTGCAATCCGCTTCCACCTGGGCCTCGGGGTCGAGGTCGGGCTGAGCGAGGACGGGCAGGGCGCCGGCCTGGCGCTGGCCGATGGCTCCTACTGGCAGTTCCGCGCCAGGGGCGGCCAGGTCTCGATCGAGGAAAGCATCTGGGCCGACGGGCAGGGGCGGCCGCAGCCGATCCAGCAGATCGTCGTTTCCGGGCTGGTGTCACGCGGGGGCGGCAATTTCGCCTGGCTGCTGAAGAAGATGGGGTAGAATTCACGTGACCAATGTAACGATCCGCCGGGCGCTGCTTTCGGTGTCTGACAAGTCTGGCCTGGTGGAACTGGGCCAGGCCCTCAGCCGGCGCGGAGTGGAGCTGGTTTCGACCGGCGGCACCGCCAGGGCGCTGCGCGATGCGGGCCTGACCGTGAAGGACATTTCGGAACTGACCGGCTTTCCGGAAATGATGGACGGGCGGGTCAAGACCTTGCACCCCAAGGTCCACGGCGGCCTGCTGGCAGTGCGCGACAATCCCGAACACGCGGCGGCGATGGAGAGCCACGCGATCGACGCGATCGACCTGGTGGTGGTCAACCTCTATCCCTTCGAGGCGACCGTGGCCAAGGGCGCGGCGCGCGATGAAGTGATCGAGAACATCGACATCGGCGGGCCTTCGATGGTCCGTTCGGCGGCCAAGAACCACGCCTATGTCACGATTGTCACCGATCCGGCCGACTATGCCGGACTGCTGGCCGAACTTGAGGCCAACAACGGGGCGACCACATACGATTTCCGCCGCAAGCTGGCCGGCCGCGCCTTTGCCGCGACGGCCGCCTATGACGCGATGATCAGCCAGTGGTTCGCGTTTGCCGATCAGCAGCAGCTGTTTCCGGAAATGCTGGCGATCACCGCCGTCTGCAAGGAAGAGCTGCGCTATGGCGAGAACCCGCACCAGCGCGCCGCGCTCTATCTCCCCAAGGGTCTGCACGAGGCCGGGATTGCCCAGGCCCGGCAGCTTCAGGGCAAGGAACTGTCCTACAACAATTTGAGCGATGCCGATGCCGCTCTGGAACTGTGCGCGGAGTTCAAGGGCCAGGACCCGGCAGTGGTGATCGTCAAGCACGCCAACCCCTGCGGCGTGGCGCAAGGGGCCAGCCTGCTCGACGCCTGGACCGGGGCGCTGCAATGCGATGACGTTTCGGCTTTCGGCGGGATCGTGGCGGTCAATGTGCCGCTGGACGGCCCGACGGCCGAGGCGATCTGCCAGATCTTCACCGAAGTGGTCGTCGCGCCCGATGCCGACGAGGCCGCGATTGCCGCCTTTGCCAAAAAGAAGAACCTGCGCCTGCTGCTGACCGGCACCCTGCCAGATCCGCGCCGGGGCGGCCTTGCGATCAAGCCGATCACCGGCGGCCTCCTGGTGCAAAGCCGCGACAATGGCGCGATTACCGCCGCCGACCTCAAGGTGGTGACCAGGCGCGCACCAAGCGAGCAGGAGCTGAAGGATTGCCTGTTCGCCTGGACAGTGGCCCGCCACGTCAAGTCGAACGCCATCGTCTATGCCAGGGACGGGATTACCGCCGGGATCGGTGCCGGCCAGATGAACCGCCGCGATTCGTCCCGGATCGCCGCAATGAAAGCCGCCGAAGCCGCCGAGAAGTTCGGCTGGGGGCAAAGCCGCACGGTCGGCTCGGCGGTGGCTTCCGACGCCTTCTTCCCGTTTGCCGACGGCCTGCTCGCCGCTGCCGAGGCCGGAGCGACGGCCGTGATCCAGCCGGGCGGATCGATCCGCGACGAGGAAGTGATCGCGGCGGCGGACGAGGCCGGGCTGGCCATGGTTTTCACCGGGATGCGGCATTTCCGGCATTGATGCCGGGCTGGGCAGCATCAGTCTGCAATGGACAGCGGCCTCAACTGGCCGCATCCCGTCAACGATTCACCGCTCTGACGGGAAGATGACTGCGACGTTCACTGGACGGTAAGAACGCTTTCGGCACGAGAGCAGCCACGCATTAACCCGTATCAGAGTGATTCCCCGATGGGCCTGTTCAAAGCCGATCTTTACCGTTCCTTCGCCATCGGCTTTGTCATCGGCACCGCCCTGCTCGCCGGGACCATGGCCATCCGCTCGGACGATGGGCTGGCTGGCAAGGTCATTCCCGCGGCCACGGCCGCGCCGGCCCAGCTGGACCAGACGCTGGTCGATCCGGCCACGCGCTGATTTTCTGCGTCGGCGCTGCCAGAGCGGGCCGCTGTTGCTTACCACCGTCAGCCCGGCCTATATCATCCCCATGGCCAGCGCACATCACCACCAGCATCACGAACTGACCGGGCAGACCCTGGTCGAGGAAGCGGCCAAGGCGCTGGTCGATGCCGGTGAACGGTGGACCGGGATGCGCGCCGAAGTGTTTGAAGCACTGGCTGCCCAGCTGCGCCCGGCCTCGGCCTATGACATTGCCGAAAGC
>JBKBSV010000138.1:0-3888 GCA_046291115.1 Novosphingobium sp.
CGAAGCACACAACCGCATTGCCCGCCTGACACTGCACGTGCTGGATGCAGCGACCCGTGCGGCCCGTCCGCTGCTTGCAGTCAATCCAGAGTTCCGGCTGGGCGTGAACCTTTCGGCCAGCATGCTCGAAGCGCCGCAATTGCCCGGCCAGATCGTCGAGATCCTGATCCGCAACGGCTTCCCGGCCCGCAACCTGACGCTGGAAGTGACCGAATCCGCGCCGTTCAGCGACCAGGCCGCAGTTGCCATCAACCTCTCCGCAATCGCCGCCAACGGGATCGAGCTGTCGATCGACGATTACGGCACCGGCAACGCCACGCTGGAATACCTGCGTTCGGTTCCGTGCCAGGAAATCAAGATCGACCGTCGCTTTGTCGCATCTCTGCAGTCCAGCGCCAGCGATCTGTTGCTGGTTGAATCGACGATCGAGCTCGCCCACGGCCTCGGCCGGCGGGTCGTGGCCGAAGGGATCGAGGACCCCGAAACCCTGGAACTGCTCCGCGTGATGGGTTGCGATGTGGCTCAGGGCTACTACCTGGCGCGGCCGATGCAGCTTGATGCGCTGGCCACGCTCATGGAATCGGGCGGCAAGACCCTCGCCGCCTGAGGCCTACCGGCCAGTTTCAGCGAGCGAATCACTCCACCAACGAACAGTTGATATTCAACACCTTGTTCCGGTCAGCTCAGTTCCGTGCCGGTCACAGGGATTCCTCCATTTTACGAGGATTTGGACGCAACCCATTGTTGAAAAGACATTTCTTGCTATCAAGGCAATACCAGATGGTTAAGTTTTCCTTCTTGCCTTTGGTTAAGAAGTGGTTATCCTAAAGGGGCAACTCGGCCGTAAAGCCTGTTGAACCTGCAGGAGAACGAAGATGATCTGGGAATATCTTGAGCGGATCTTCGGCCGTCATTGATCGGCTTATCGAAGTGACAAAGCGGCCCCGGCGAAAGTCGGGGCCGTCTTCCTTTGGGCTCTGGTGAACTTCAGGCTACGAACGCAGCCAACGATCGATTCAACATCAGCAGCTGCCACAGCAACCGGCCATGATCGCGCCGCCCGGCGATGTGCTCTTCGGCCACGCGGGCGATCGCCTGCTGATCGAACCACCCGGTCCGGGCCAGCGCTGTGCCGCGCGATATCGCCCGCGCCTGTTCGGCCAGTGGTCCGCGGAACCAGGCGGCGATTGGCGTGACGAAACCCTGCTTGGGGCGGTAGAGGATGTCACCCGGCAGATAGCGCTGCATTGTCTTTTTAAGCAGCCACTTGCCCTCGCCGCGTCGCAGCCGCAGGCCCTCTGGCAGGCTGGCGGCAAATTCGATCAGCCGGTGATCGAGCAGCGGCTCGCGCGCTTCCAGGCTGACGGCCATGCTGGTCCGGTCAACCTTGGTCAGGATATCGCCCGGTAGCCAGAACTTGAGATCGGCATACTGCGCCCGGTCAAGGCCGGAGCGGGCCGGCGCGCGGCGCATCAGGTCTTCCCACGGCTGCTCAGCCCGGTAGTCCCCGCGCAGCGCCAGGAAATCGGACGAATAGAGCAACTGCCGCAGCTCTGGCGGAGACACCCCAACGGCCCGCGCATATCCTGCCTCGCTCGATCCGGCGAGCGAAAGCAGCGTGGTTTTGGCCCGCAGGACCTGCGGAGCCCAGTCTGCCTTGGGGTAGATTGCCCCCAGCCCGCCGAGCAGCGGACCGCGCAAGGCCGCCGGCAGCAGCGCCCGGACGCGATCCTCGCCATGCTGGAACTTGTGGCGACGGTACCCGGCAAAAGCCTCGTCCGCGCCGTCTCCGGAAAGGGCAACGGTTACCGTTTCCCGCGCCAGCTGGCAGACCCGCCAGGTCGGCAGGGCCGAAGCATCGGCAAAGGGTTCGTCAAACATTGCCGCGAGGGCATCGACGTGGACAAAATCGCCCGATCTGACCTGCCGGCTGCGGTGATCGGTATGGAACCGCTCGGCCACCGCCCCGGCATAGGATGTCTCATCCAGCGCGGCTTCATCGAACCCGATCGAGCAGGTCTTGACCGGACTGGCGCTGGCCTCGGCCATCAGGGCGACCACGGCGGAACTGTCCACCCCGCCGGACAGGAACGCGCCTAGCGGCACGTCCGCCACCATCCGGCTGGTCACCGCCTCGCGCAGCAGGTGGAGCAGTTCGGCCTCCAGATCGGCGGCGCGGCCCTGGCGGCGCTCAGCAAAGGAGACGTCCCACCATTGCTGCGGCGCCGGCAGCGGGGCATCGGCGCGCAGCAACAGGTTGTGTCCGGCCGGCAGCTTGTGCACGCCCGAGAGGATCGAGCGGTGATCGGGAACATAGCCCCAGGCCAGGTAATCCTCCACCGCCAGCGGATCGACCTCACGCCGCAGCAAGGGGTGAGCAGCCAGCGCCTTCAATTCCGAAGCAAAGGCCAGGCTGCCGTCGCTGAGCTGGGCATAGAACAGCGGCTTCACGCCCAGGCGGTCGCGGGCCAGAAACAGGGTGCGCTGGGTCAGGTCATAGATCGCGAAAGCGAACATGCCGTTGAGGCGCGGCAGACAGTCCGGTCCCCAACGCTGCCACGCGGCCAGGATCACCTCGCTGTCGCCATCGGTGCGAAAATCGAACCCGGCCCCGCGCAATTCTGCGCGCAGTTCGCGGTAATTGTAGATCTCGCCGTTGAAGACCAGCATCGCCCGACCATCGCTGGAGGCCATCGGCTGCGGCGACCCGGCCAGGTCGATGATCGACAGGCGGACATGGCCCAGGCCAACGCCCGGCGCGGTCCACACCCCCTGCCCATCCGGACCGCGATGCGGCATCGCCGCGCACATCCGCTCGATCCGCGCCGGATCGACCGGCTTCGGTGTGGAGAGGTGAAAAATTCCGGCGATTCCGCACATTGGCAAAGCGCCTAGCCGGGTTCGGCGATGCGGTCCATCCACAGACCAGTATCGCCCAGCGCAGCGTGGAAATCCCGCAGCGCGGCTTCGGGGTCAACCGCGGGGCTGCGCTCAGCCGAAAGGATCAGCATCGATACCGGGCGCGGGCGCAGCAGCAGGTGATCGGCTATCCCGGCCAGCTTCAATCGCAGATTGTTGCCGGTCAGCGTCCCGCCGCTGCGATACCAGGTAAGCGCGACCCGCTCGGTCGTGCCATTGTGAACCAGGCGTTGGCTCTGCGCGCCGCCAATAGCAGGACCGCCGCTGGCCCAGGACCAGTCCCCGCCCGGAACCAGGGCCCCCTGCCCGAACCCGCCCGGCTCGCGCCCTTCGCCCTGGGCCGCGTAGAGCGCAAAAAACACGTCAACCCGGCGACCTCTGGCATCGGCATAGGAACCCAGCAGACGATGCTCCGATCCGTCGGCGCGCGGCTCCCAAGGGGCGGCAGGGGCATAGTCGGTGCGCTGCCAGCCGGGCACTTCGGGCAGGAAGATCTGCCTCGGCATCGGCGCCGCGAGGTTCTGCGCGGCCGCCGACCAGGCGATCCCGCCCAGCACCAGCGCCGCTGCCACGCCCAGCAGGGCCGGCACTTGCGAAGCCGGTGCTTCCCAGCGCGCCAGGCGCGGATCGGCCTTGATCGCCGCCGGATCGATCGCCGCCTCTTCCAGCGAGCGATCGAAGAACCGCCACGACAGGCCGAGCACGGCGGCAATCACAATGCCGAAAAAAATCCAGCCATAGATCAGGTGATCGATACCGGCGGCCTTTTCCGCGCCGACATATTGCGCGGCAAAGATCGTTCCCCAGGCCCGCACCCCGTTGGCCAGGATCGGCACCACTACGCACAGCGCCATGAAGGCGGCGCGGCGGCCCCGGCTGCGGAAACCGACGTTGGCCACCAGGGTGCCAAGCGCGATCATCGCGATCAGGAACTTCACGCCCGAACAGGCTTCCGCCACTTCGAACAGG
>JBKBSV010000139.1:0-3862 GCA_046291115.1 Novosphingobium sp.
CCTGGGCGAACTGCGCGCCGTTGGCTTCGGCGTCGATGCGCATCGAACGCAGCTTGATCACATCGAACAGCTGGCCATACAGCCCGACCCGCTGCTGGCGGTAGAAGGCCGGCCCCTTGCTGTCGAGCTTCACCAGCAGCGCGAACAAGGCGATGACCGGCGCGGACAGGATCAACAGCAGCGAACTGGCAGCAATGTCGAACAGGCGCTTGACTGCACTGGAAATCGCCCGACCAGAGGAAAACCCATCGGAAAAGATCAGCCAGCTGGGATTGACGGTGTCGAGATCGACCCGTCCGGTCTCGCGCTCGATGAAGCTGGAAAAGTCGTTCACGTGGACCCCGGCGGTCTTGATCCGCAAAAGATCAGACAGCGGCAGCGAATTGCGCCGCTCCTCCAGCGCCAGCACCACTTCGCTGACCCCCAGGTTCTCGACATGCTGGGTCAGGTTCTGGATCGCCGCGCGCGGGATCGCTTCGCCCACCACCGGCTGGCTTTCGGTCATCGCGACATAGCCGACAATCGCAAAGCCGCTTTCCGGACGCTTAGACAGCTTGCGCAGCCGGTCGGCCCGCGCGCCCGCGCCCAGCACCAGCACCCGGCGGCGGAACGCGGCGATGCCCAGCACCCCGCCGACCACCAGCCGGTTGAGCACCAGCAGAATGATCGAGCCGCCCATCGCGTAGGCCAGCACCGACCGCCAGAAATTGTGCCCGCCGAACAGGAAATCGACAAAGGCCAGGGCAATGATCCCCAGGCTGATCGCCACCAGCAGCCGCGCCGTGGCATAGCGCATCGAACGCAGCGCCTCGGCGCCGTAGACACCCACCGCGATCATCGCCGTCTGGATGATCACGGCATAGCCGGAAAGCTGCCAGATCCGCGTCGAAATCGGACCGGGATCGATTCCGATCTGCGCCGCGCGCAGCCGCCAGCCAAAGTCCGCCACACCGATCAGCAGAGCCAGATCGATCAGGCCCAGCAGGATCACCGCGTGGGGAATGTAATGCTTGAACAGCCTGATCATGACACCCGCAGCACGTCCGTTTCGATGGAACCGGACCCTGCCTAGCCGAGAGTGGTGAAATGTCGGTAAATTTTACAGAACTTGGTTAAGGCCAGGTCAGCGTGCAAAGGCAAACGGCGTCAGGCCGCGGCTGCGCTCGTCAAACTGCAAGGCTGCGCCGCGCGGCGGCAAGGACCTTTGCTGACAATCGCCACGATGGCAACGCGCACAGCCCGGCCCGGTCGCCACCGCCCGTTCGGGATCAAGCACCAGCCCGCGGGCCTGGGCCAGCTGCTGGGCAAGCCGGGCATCCAGCCCCAGCACCACCACGAACCGCGCGTTTTCACCGCCCGGCGCGCCGCTGCCCTCAACCGTGCGGGCCATGGTGAACCAGTGCGAGGTCACGCCGGCGGCCTCGGCAAATTCGATCATCTGGACCTGGATCCGCCCCGCCTGTTCGAAGGCCTGGTGAACATTCCACAAGGGGCAGGACACGCCCCCTTCCAGCAGGGTCGTGCCGCTGGCCCCGGCGTAACGCTTGGAAAACTGCCCGGCCCGGTCGATCCGCGCCATGAAGAACGGCAGGCCGCGCTGGCCGACCCGCTGCAAGGTGGTGAGGCGGTGGGCCAGCTGTTCGAACCCGACGTTGAAGCGGCGTTGCAGGATGGCCAGATCATAGCCGGTCGCCTCGCAGGCGCGCATGAACCGGCCATAGGGCATCAGCACGGCCGCGGCGAAATAGGACGCGAGGTGACGGCGAAACAATCGCCAGGCCGCCCGATCGGCAAAGCGGGCACCGTCGGCAATTGCGCCAATCGCCTCCCCCTGCTCCAGCAGGGCCAGCTGCACCGCGACATGGAAATTGCGTGAAGACTGATCGAGCAGCTCGGACAATTGCAACTGGCGCGCGTGCAGGTCCAGCCGCCTGAGCGCATCGGGCATCACGTCGAACGGCAGGATCCGCAGCGAAAGCTGGTGTTTCTGGCGGAGTCGCTCCGCCAAGGCAGCGCCGACATCGGCGCTCGACAGGCGCAGTTCGTCGGCCAGATCCTCAGCCGCGGTTTCCAGATCGGCAAAATGGTTGCGCCAGCGTTCAATCTCGCGCCGGGTCAGGTCCATCGGATCGCTGTGCGCCTGCTCTCCCGCGCTGCTGCCGGCGGTATCATAGAGCCGGGCGAAAGCCAGCGCTCCGCGCGGCGCGGCGGCCAACCACTCGGCAATCTCGTCGCGGTCGATGCCGAGGTCGGCAAAGCGCTCGTCCGCCAGACGGCGGCGCAGGCCGTCCACCCCGCCGACTGCCTCATCCTGGCGCAGGCTGCGCGGATCGAAATCGAAAGTCTCGGCCAGCTGCACCAGCAGCCGCGCGGAAAGCGGGCGCTGGTTGCGTTCGATCAGGTTGAGGTAGCTGGGCGAAATCGCCAGCCGCGCAGCCATGGCGGCCTGGGTTAGCCCTTCGCGGCGGCGCAGGCGGCGGATCGCGGGTCCGGCAAGGAAGGCGGTTTCGGCCATGAGCTGATTTTGTAATTTTATTTACATCTTTGCAAGCCAAAACTGACTGAGGTACGCAATAAGACAATTTGTTTTGTAATTTCTTGTACGGAATCCACCCCGAACGGGGTTAGGCATGGGGCGTTCCCTTCCGATGGAGATTCCCGTGAGCTACACCGAGACTATCGCCAAGGCCGATCAGACCATTTCGCAGAACCCCAACTGGGATGGCATCAGCGCCGAATCCGTTGCCCGCATGCGGCTGCAGAACCGCTTCAAGACTGGCCTCGACATTGCCAGGTACACTGCGAAGATCATGCGCGAGGACATGGCCGCCTATGACGCTGATCCGGCCAATTACACCCAGTCGCTGGGCTGCTGGCACGGCTTCATCGGGCAACAGAAGCTCATCTCCATCAAGAAGCACTTCGGCACCACCAAGCGCCGCTACCTGTACCTCTCAGGCTGGATGATCGCCGCGCTGCGCAGCGAATTTGGCCCCCTGCCCGACCAGTCGATGCACGAAAAGACTTCGGTCCCGGCGCTGATCGAGGAACTCTACACCTTCCTGCGCCAGGCCGATGCCCGCGAACTGGGCATGCTGTTCCGCGATCTTGATGCCGCCCGCCAGGCTGGCGACGAAGTGACCGCCAAGCAGGTCCAGTCGAAGATCGACAATTACGAAACCCACGTGGTTCCGATCATTGCCGATATCGACGCCGGGTTCGGCAATGCCGAGGCAACCTATCTCCTGGCCAAGAAAATGATCGAGGCCGGCGCCTGCGCGCTCCAGATCGAAAACCAGGTTTCGGACGAAAAGCAATGCGGCCACCAGGACGGCAAGGTTACCGTCCCGCATGAGGACTTCCTCGCGAAGATCCGCGCCATCCGCTATGCCTTCATGGAACTGGGGGTCGAGGACGGGATCATCGTTGCCCGGACCGACTCGCTGGGCGCGGGCCTGACCAAGCAGATTGCCTACACCCGCGAAGCCGGTGATATCGGTGATCAGTACAACAGCTTCCTTGATTGCGAGGAAGTGACCGAGATTGGCCACGGCGAGGTGCTGATCAGCCGCAACGGCAAGCTGCTGAAGCCCAAGCGCCTGCCCAGCAACCTCTACCAGTTCCGCGCCGGAACCGGTGAAGACCGCTGCGTGCTGGACTGCATTACTTCGCTTCAGAACGGCGCCGACCTGCTGTGGATCGAAACCGAAAAGCCGCACATCGGCCAGATCGGCGGAATGGTGAAGCGCATCCGCGAAGTCATCCCCAATGCCAAGCTGGTCTACAACAACTCGCCCAGCTTCAACTGGACACTGAACTTCCGCCAGCAGGTGTTCGATGCCTGGCAGCAGGAAGGCCGGGA
>JBKBSV010000032.1:0-21059 GCA_046291115.1 Novosphingobium sp.
ATCCCGGCGGATGTGGTCGGCTACCTGTGGTTCCTGGCCGGTCATCGGCCGCAGCACCTTGTCCCAGTGCGGATTGTCGAGGAACCGCATGTCGAACACCAGATCGGCCAGCGGCGGGGTGCCGCGGGCAAAGCCAAAACTGGTCAGCGTGACCGTCAGCCCGGCTTCGGCTTCCTCGCAAAAGCGCTGGCGGATCGCCTGCTGCAGATCGTTGCTGGTGAAGCTGGTGGTGGAAATTACGATGTCGGCCCAGCGCCGCAGCGGCTCCATCAGCTCGCGCTCGGCGGCAATGCCGCTCGCGGCCGGGAGATCCTGGGCGAGCGGATGGCGGCGCCGGGTTTCGTTGTAGCGACGTTCCAGTTCCTGGCCCGAACAATCGAGAAACAGCGTGGTAAGCTCAAGATCCTCGCGCGCGGCCAGCGCCTTGACCCGCTCGATCGTCTTGGCCGGATCAAAGCCGCGGGTGCGGGAATCGAACCCGATCGCCAGCGGCGCGCGCAGTTCGCCGCCGCCGGCCGGCTCGGCATCGCTATCGATCAGGCGGCCAAGCAGGCGCACCGGGAAGTTGTCGATCGTTTCCCAGCCAAGGTCTTCCAGCACCTTTAGCGCCGTCGTCTTGCCCGCGCCGAGCAGGCCGGTGACCAGCAGGAGGCGTTGGCGGGGGGCGGGGGAATCGGACATTGTTGGCATCTAGATGGCGCTGGCGTGACAGATTGTGAAGGGGATCGACGCTGTGCGCTAGCTTTCGCTGTTGGCGCCAAAGCCCAGGCCATGGCGATCCAGCGCCAGCTGGGCTTTCATCGCCAGTACTTCGCCGCCGGGCCACAGGCGGATCAGCGGCAGCCGGACACCGGCACGCTCCACCTGTTCCGCCTTGTCGATGAAGCGCGGCGCCTGCGGATCGAGCCGCAGGACCAGCGCCACGGGCACCGCGGCGGCCGTCGGAAACGGCAGCAAGCCCAGGTTGCGGACCTCCAGCAACCCGGCAATGTTGGGTGGTGGACTGGCAAACAGACGCTCTCCCTGTCGCTCCAGCCTAACCGCGTCATCGCCGATCAGCACCGCGCCGCGATCGATCAAGCCCAGCGCCAGGCTGGATTTGCCGCTGCCTGGCGGACCCTCGATCAACACCGCGCGGCCCTCGATCGCCACGCCGCTTGCCTGATGGACCAGGCTCATTCCTCCTCATCCTCAACCACGGCAGGCAGGTTCAGGACCAGACAGGCGCCGGTCTTGCCGTCCGGCCGGTCGATCGCCTCCAGGGTGCCTTCGTGGGCTTCTGCGATGGTCCGGGCGATGGCCAGACCCAGGCCCGAATGGTGGCCGAAATCCTCCTCCGCCGGACGCAGCGAATGGAACCGGTCGAACACTTTTTCGCGCGCTTCGGGCGGGATGCCGGGGCCGCGATCCAGCACGGCCATGGCCACCCGGTCCTCATCGCGTGACAGGCTGACCGTGACCTTGCCGCCGGGCGGCGAGAACGAGACGGCATTGTCGAGCAGGTTCTCGATCACCCGGACCAGCCGGGCTTCGTCACCGAGCACGTCCCATGGGCCATGGTCGTTGGCGACGACGCGGACCCTGGCTGGATCGTTTTCGCCCCGCTCGTCGCGGGCGCGGACCAAGTCTTGGGCGAGGGCGAGGAGATTGACCGGCTCGAACTGGGTCCGGCTCAGCTCGGCATCGATCCGGCTGGCTTCGGCAATTTCCGTCACCAGCCGGTCGATCCGCTGCACGTCATGGGTGGCGATCGCCGTCAGCTTGCCGCGCAGCTTGGGGTCCTCGACCTTGTCGAGCGATTCGAGCGCGCTTCTCAGGCTGGCCAGCGGGTTCTTGATCTCGTGCGCGACATCGGCGGCAAAGCTTTCCACTGCGTCGATCCGCTGGCGCAGCGCCCGGCTCATGTCGGAAAGCGCGCGCGCCAGCAGGCCGATCTCGTCCCCGCGATCGGGCTGGCGCGGCACTTCCACTGCGCGGTCACGGCAAAGCCGAACCCGCACGGCCGCACGGACCAGCGCGCGGAGCGGCTGGACGATGGTGCGAGCCAGAAACAGCGACAGCTGGATCGAGATCAGCAGGGTGACAGTCAGCACGATGGCCAGCGTCCCTCGCGCATCGCGCACTGCCTGGGTAATGTCGCGGGCATTGCGGGTGGTCAGCAGCAGGTCGCCGCGCCTGCCCACCGCGACGGCCGCATTGATCATCGGGGTTTCGTCTCTGGCGGCGCGCACTCTGGTGACGGCGCGCCCGGCGGCCACGGCCTCGCCCAGTTCTGGCCAGGCTTTGGCCGTATCAAGCGGCGGATCGGCATAAGCCGGCGTCGGCGGCGTGCCGAGGATGAAGTTCATGCCCCGGTCGATGATTCGTCCCGCCCGTTCCCACCGGCTTTCCCGGTCCGGATCGACCAGAGTGAAGCTGGGCGCTGCAAGGGCAAAGCTGTCCAGCGTCAGCCTGCCTGAGGCATCGTAGAGCCGCAGCCGCAGCTGCTGGTTCGTGCCGATGTGGCGCAGCATCGCTGCGCGCTGTTCGGGTCCCGCTTCGGCGAGTCCGGCGGCTGCGATTTCGGCTTCGGCGCGGGCCAGCTTGAAACGTTCCTCGAACAGCTGCTTGCGGTAGGAATCGAGGTAGAACAGGCTGCCTGCCATCAGCCCCAGGGCGATGATATTGACTGCGAGAATCCGCACCGTCAGGCTGGTCCGGCGTTTCCAGCTGCCCCGGGCGCGCAGCTCAGGCATCGGTGAAGGAATAACCCGCGCCGTAGAGTGTTTCGATAGCGGCAAATTGCGGATCGACTGCGCGGAACTTGCGGCGCAGGCGCTTGATATGGCTGTCGATGGTCCGGTCATCGACAAAAACGTCGTCGGAATAGGCCGCATCCATCAGCTGGTTGCGGCTCTTGATCACGCCGGGGCGCAAGGCCAGCGCCTCAAGGATCAGGAATTCGGTGACCGTCAGCGAGACCGGCTTCCCGCCCCAGGTCACGCGGTGGCGGCTCGGGTCCATTTCCAGTCGTCCGCGGCGGATGATCTCGGCAGCGGGGGGCTGCTCGGCGCTGGCTTCCGGCTCGGCCCGGACCAGGTCGGCCCGGCGCAGGATCGCGCGGATCCGGGCGACCAGCAGCCGCTGGCTGAACGGCTTGGCGATGTAATCGTCCGCTCCCAGCGCCAGCCCCAGCGCTTCATCGCTTTCCTCGTCCTTGCTGGTCAGCAAAATGACCGGCAGGGCGCTTTTCGCGCGCAGCTTTTGCAGCAGTTCAAGCCCATCCATGCGCGGCATCTTGATGTCGCAAACGGCGAGGTCCGGCGGATTGTCAAGCAGCGCCTTCAGCGCGGTTTCGCCATCGGTGTAAAGCCGGGTTGCATAGCCTTCGGTGTGCAGCCCGATCGATACCGTGGTCAGGATGTTGCGATCATCATCGACCAGCGCGATCACCTTCTGCGCGGGGCCCTGAACGCTCGCCGCCATGCGCTGAGGGGCGCGGTCAGGGTCGGGGACGTGGGCGGCAGGATCGGCCATGGTCCGGCTGGAATCGCTTTCGGCATCAGATGCTGGGACCTTGGGGATTATACCGTTCGGGCCATTGAAACAATCGGCTCGCCAAGAATGGTTCTTCACCACCAGACAAGCCCTTTCGCGCCATTTCACCTTGTTGTTTGACGGAATCACGCGGCTCGACTATGCGCCCTGTCAAACTCGCGCATTCGTATGCGGACACCCGGCCTGCCGCGGTAGCCGCAGTTCCAGATGGAGATAGCCTTGACCGCTTCGCTTTCCTTCCCGCTTGCCCAGCAGGGCATCGCCACCAGCGCCATCATTCATGCCAATCTTGGCACTGCGCCGCTGGTCGAACAGGCCATCAAGCGGGGCGAGGGGCAGCTGACCAAGCACGGCGCGCTGCTGGTCGATACCGGCCGTTTTACCGGCCGCAGCGTCAAGGACAAGTTCGTCGTCCGCGATGCGATCACCGAGGACCAGATCAACTGGGGGTCGATCAACCAGCCGATGGCGCAGGAGCATTGGAATACCCTAAAGGCCGATTTCCTTGCGGCGCTGAAAGACCATGAGGAACTGTTCGTCGCCGACCTGTTTGGCGGAAGCCAGCCGGAATACCGCGTCAACGTGCGCGTGATCACCGAGCTGGCCTGGCACAGTCTGTTCGTGCGCACGCTGCTGGTGCGCCCCACCGCCGATGAACTGGCCGCCTTCGTGCCGGAATATACCATCATCAACCTGCCCGGCTTCAAGGCTGATCCGCAGCGTCATGGCTGCCGCAGCGATACGGTGATCGCAGTCAACTTCACCGAAAAGCTGATCCTGATCGGCAACACCGAATATTCGGGCGAGATGAAGAAGGGCGTGTTCGGCCTGCTGAACTTCCTGCTGCCGGCGCAGGGTGTGATGCCGATGCACTGCTCGGCCAATATCGGCCCCGATGGCACCAGTGCGATCTTCTTCGGCCTGTCGGGCACCGGCAAGACCACCCTTTCGGCCGATGCCAGCCGCACGCTGATCGGCGATGACGAACATGGCTGGTCGGATCAGGCCGTGTTCAATTTCGAAGGCGGCTGCTACGCCAAGATGATCAATCTTTCGGCTGAAGGGGAGCCAGAGATCTACGCCACGACCAAGATGTTCGGCACGATTCTCGAAAACGTGGCGATGGATGAAGATACCCGCGAGCTGGATTTCACCGATGCCAGCAAGACCGAGAACACCCGCGGAGCCTATCCGATCGAATTCATTCCCAATTCCAGCGAGAAGAACCTTGGCCCGCCGCCGTCGAACATCATCTTCCTGACCGCCGATGCCTTTGGCGTGCTGCCGCCGATCGCCCGGCTGACGCCCGATCAGGCGATGTACCACTTCCTGTCGGGCTACACCGCCAAGGTCGCCGGGACGGAAATCGGCGTGACCCATCCCGAAGCGACCTTCAGCACCTGTTTCGGCGCCGCCTTCATGCCGCGCCACCCCAGCGTCTATGGTAACCTGCTGAAAGAGCGGATTGCCAAGGGCGGGGCGCAGTGCTGGCTGGTCAACACCGGCTGGAGCGGCGGCAAGGCCACCGATCCGGGGATCAAGCGGATGCCGATCAAGGCGACCCGCGCACTGCTCAACGCGGCGCTCGACGGCAGCCTCAACAGCGCGGAATTCGTGCGCGATCCCAATTTCGGCTTCGAAGTGCCGGTGGCGGTGCCGGGCGTGGACAGCAAGCTGCTGAATCCGCGCGCGGCATGGGCCGATCCGGCCGCCTATGATGAAACCGCGCGCGAGCTGGTGAACAAGTTCGTGGAGAACTTCGCCCAGTTCGTCGACTATGTCGATCAGGGTGTGCTCGAAGCCGCGCCCAAGGCGGCCTGATCGTTTCATCATAAAGTACTTGGCCTGGATGCGGGCCTCGGCCATGGTCGCGGCTCCCCTCTATGGAGTCGCAAACTATGGGAATGCTTGACGGAATTTTGGGCCAACTGGGCGGCCAGGTCGATGTCGGGGCGATCGCGCGGCAAGTCGGGATCGATCCGGCCATGGCCGAAATGGCCGTGGCGGCGCTGGGCCGAAGCCATGCCGAACCCGGCGATACGCTGGAATGCGCGGCGGCCAAGACCGGCCTCGATATCGGCCAAATCGGCCAGATTGCGCAAATGCTTGGCGGCACCGGCGCGCTTGAGAAGCTTTCAGGCTTGCTGAGCGACAACCCGCAGGCCGCATCGATCCTGAACATGCTGGACCGTGACGGTGACGGCAATCCGCTGGACGATATTGCGGGCATGGCTTCCAGCCTGTTCGGCAAGAAGTAAGTCCATCCGGATCATTATGCGAAGGGCTCCGCATCAAGCGATGCGGAGCCCTTTCTGCTTCTGGTTTGAACCCGGCTTAGTCGAGCAGGTTGGCTGGAACCTTGCCGCCGTTTTCGGCCAGCGCTTTCATCACGGCCTTGTGCAGCGCGATGTTGTCCTCAGCCGAACCGGTGTAATTGCTGTCACCCAGTTCGGTGGCGAGCGCCTTGCGGTTTTCAAAGCTGGAGTCGATCCCGACCAGCTTCATCAGGTCAACGATCGAGGTGGCCCAATTAAGCTTGTCGGCCCCCGGCATTGCGTTCAGCACGGCCTCGATATCGACCGGTTCAGGCGCAGGCGGCGGGGCGGCTTCGGCCGCCGGGGCGGCCTCAGGCGCGGGGGCAGCTTCGGCCTTCTTGCCGAAGATGGCGTCCTTGATCTTGCCAAAGAAAGACATGTGTTGCGACTCCTATAAAAGCACGACTCGGTTGAGCCGCCGGTTCGTCCGGAACCTCAGCCTTATCACGCGATTATGACAAGTGGCGACAGCAATTGCGCGATCAGGTTGGTTTCTTCTCAGCAATATAGCGATCGACATTGCGGCCAAGCACGTCAAGCGGCACGTTGCCGCCGGTCACCACGGCATCGTTGAAATCGCGCAGATCGTACTTCTCGCCCAGTTCGCGCCTCGCCTTGTCGCGGAGCGAGAGGATTTCGCTGTGGCCCATCTTGTAGCCGCAGGCCTGCCCCGGCCAGGAGCAATAGCGGTCCACTTCCGGCGCGACCTCGGCCAGGCCCGAGCCATTGGTTTCGGCAAACCACTGCACCGCCTGCTCGCGGGTCCAGCGTTTGGCGTGAAGGCCGGTATCGACCACCAGCCGGCATGCCCGGAAGGCGATGGATTGCAGATAGCCCAGCTGACCGACCGGATCGCCTTCATAGGCACCCAGCTCATCGCCAAGCGTCTCGGCATAAAGCGCCCAGCCTTCGGAATAGGCGTTGAATGCCAGCAAAGTGCGGATCAATGGCAGGCGGTTGGCATATTCACCCTGCCAGACGTGGCCGGGAATCCCTTCATGGAAGCCAAGCGTCGCCACCGAATAGCGGGTATGGCGGCTGATATCGCCAAGGTTCAGCCAGATCTTGCCCGGCACGGTCCCGTCGATCGATCCGGCGCCGCCATAGGCGCCCGGTGCGCCGGCCTCTTCCGCCAGGGGCAAGCGGCGGATTTCAAGGTTGCCCTTGACCAGCGTGCGAAATGCCAGCGGAAGCCTGGTGCGGATGAAGTCGATTTTGGCCTGCATCGTGGCAATCACTTCGGCCCGTCCGGCATCGTTGTCGGGAAACTGGAAGCGCGGATCCTTGCCCAGTGCCGCCATCCGGGCGCCGACCGTTCCCTTGGTATAGCCAAGCGAACGCAGGATCGGATCCATCCGGGCGTTCAGCTCCTTCAGGGCCTCAAGCCCGTACTGGTGCACTTCTTCCGCGCTGTGGCCGGTGGTGGTGCTGGCGCGAAGGCCCCAGGCGTACCACTCATCACCGCTCGGACGCGCCCAGAGCCCGGCGTGGTCGCTTGCCTTGCCGCGCTGGGCCCTGAGTTCGGCCAGCTGCCGCTCCAGCGCGGCGGCGACCGGCCCGGTGGTGAGGGCGCGGGCACGGGCTTGCCAGGTGCCGGGAATATCCCGCGTCCGGCGGACCAGCGATTCGACAAGTCCGCCGCCGCCCCGGGCATCGGCCAGAGTCAATTCCATCTGCCGGATCGCCTTGTCGAGCAGGAAGGAAGGCGCGATTGCCCCGATCCGTCCGGCGGCGACAGGCCGTTCCAGCTCACCATCCAGCACGGCCGGGAACTGTTCCAGCCGCGCGAGGTAAGCCTCGGCATCGGCCGCGTCCCTGACCGGGTGCTCGCTATCGAGAAAACGCGGCACGTCGAGATAGGCCCCAACGTTCTGGATCACCACATAGGGCGTGTTGCGCCAGCCCCCCACCGCGACATCGCCATAGGGCAGGGCAAGGCCGTCCAGTCCGACCGAAAAGGCACTTTTCACCACGGCCAGGCTGGTGCGCGTGCTCTGTTCGAGCGCGGGACTATCGAACCGCTCGGCCTGCTTCAGCGCACTGCGCAGCAAGGCCGCCATCCTGGCCTGGCCGGCGGCGGAACGATCGCCAAGGCGGCTGCGCAGTCCGGCCCGGTCACCCTTGTCGATCCCGAGCGAGGTGGCCCCTTCCGGCCCGAGTTCCAGCAATTGCCAGGCCAGACTGTCGAGCCAGGCGGCTGCATCGCCCGGCACGGTGCTGCCAAGCGTCTTTTGGCAACCGGGCAGGGCGAGGGCGGCAGAAGACGCGCCCAGCAGGGCAAGTGTCTGGCGGCGGGAAAAAACGGTCTGGTCCATGCGGTCAGAACTGCGGCCACGGCGCGGTCAAGTCAATTTGCCCCGGTGACCTTGTCCGCAACCGCCGCTAACAGGTTTCGGATCCTCTTGCCGCGGACTGACCGATGACCATCGATACCATCCTTTCGATCCTTGCCCTGGCCGTGATCGGCCTGGTGATCGGCGCGATTGCGCTGTGGCGGCGCGGCGGGCGGAAGAAGCAGGTATGGTTGATGCTGCTGCTCGCGGCCGTCGCTGCCGCCAACATTGCCATCTGGATCGTGCCGGATGCGACCGGGCAGGCCCCGGTCGATCAGCTTTAAGCGCGCTGAATCAGCGGATCGGGCAATCCGGCGAGAGCCGCATGTCGAGGTAGTTGTCGACCGAGCGCATCAGGTCGTCCAGCTCGTTCTCGAAGAAATGGTTGGCGCGGGGGATTTCCTCGTGATGGATCGTGATGTGCTTTTGCGTGCGCAGCTTGTCGACCAGCTTCTGGACCGAACCTGGCGTAACCACCGTATCGGCCGCACCCTGGATGATGATGCCGGAGGACGGGCAGGGGGCGAGGAAGCTGAAATCATACATGTTGGCCGGCGGCGCGATCGAGATGAAGCCGCGAATTTCCGGGCGGCGCATCAGCAGCTGCATGCCGATCAGCGCGCCAAAGCTGCTGCCCGCGATCCACGTGCTGCTGGCCTCGGGGTGGATCGACTGGACCCAATCGAGCGCGGCGGCGGCATCGGACAATTCGCCAATGCCATTGTCAAAGCTGCCCTGGCTGCGGCCGACCCCGCGGAAATTGAACCGCAGCGTGGCAAACCCGCGCGCCGAAAAGGTCTTGTAGAGCGCCATGGTCACGCGCTCGTTCATGGTGCCGCCGGCCTGGGGATGGGGATGAAGGATCATCGCCACCGGGGCCCGGCTGCGGGTGGCGGGCTGGAACCGCCCTTCAAGGCGGCCTTCGGGTCCGGGAATGATCACTGCGGGCATAACGCGGTACCTGGCTAATGCGCCCTTCGCGCGGCATGGTGGAAATTTCGCCAAGGCCGGGCCGCTGGGGGCTAGGATAGGGAAGCAGGCGCTATATAGAAGCGAAGGTCCGAAAAGCAACGACAAGCGAACATGTCGCCGCAATGCATCTATCTTGATCACCAGGCCACCACCCCGTTGGCCCCCGAAGCGCGGGCCGCGATGGAGCCGTGGCTGGCGGGCCCGGAGAGCATGGGTTTTGCCAATCCGCACTCGATGCATCGTCCGGGGCGGGCTGCGGCAGCCGCGGTGGAAGTGGCGCGCGAACAGGTCGCGGCGTTGCTGCCCAAGGGCGGGCGGGTGATCTTCACCAGCGGCGCGACTGAAGCGCTGAATCAGGCGGTCCGCTCGGTCCCGCGCGGCAGGATTGCCTATTCCGCAATCGAGCATTCTGCGCTGGTCAACGCTGCGGTGGCGACCGGCGCCGATTTGCAGGAGCTGCCGGTCAGTCCCGCCGGCCTGGTCGATCCCGAAGTGGAGCTGGGCGAGGGAACCGACCTTGTCGCGGTGATGCAGGTCAACAACGAGATCGGCACGATTCAACCGGTCGAGCGTCTGGCCGAACGCGCGCACGAGATCGGTGCGCTGTTCCTGTGTGATGCGGTGCAGGGCGCGGGCAAGCTGGCCCCGCCAGAGGGAGCGGACCTGATCGCGATTACCGCGCACAAGCTTTATGGCCCCAAGGGCATCGGTGCGCTGTGGGTGCGCGACGGGGTCAAGATCGGTCCGCTGATCCACGGCGGTGGACAGGAAGGGGGCCTGCGCTCCGGCACGCTCAGCCCGGCGCTGTGTGCCGGTTTCGGCGCGGCGGCGGCCTTGGCGAAAGAGCGGATGGAAGCCGATTTCCAGCATTTGTCGGGCCTGGCTGCGCTCGCCCGTTCGATTCTCTCGCGCTGGAGCGTCAACGGCAGCGAGACGACGCGCTGGCCGGGCAATCTCAACCTGCGGCTCGATGGCCTCAACTTCCCCCGCCTGCTCAGCGATTGCCGAACGATCGCCTTTTCCGCCGGATCGGCCTGCGGCAGCGGCACCGGTGCGCCCAGCCGGGTGCTGAGCGCGATCGGGCTGGATCCGAAACAGGCGCGCAACTCGATCCGGCTTGGCTTCGGGCGCTATACCACGCATGAAGAGGTTGAGACCGCTTGCCGCGCAATCGATGCGGCGGCGCAGGCACAGGGAATCTGATGGTCAAGGTTGTATTCACCACTGCCCGGGGCGAGCGGGTTGAGGCCGAGGGCGAGGCGGGTGTGCGCCTGCTCGAAGTTGCCCAGGCCGCCGGGATGCCGCTGGAAGGGACCTGCGAAGGACAGATGGCCTGCTCCACTTGCCACGTCATCGTTGCGAAGGACTGGTTTGACCGCCTGCCCCGCGCCAGCGAAGACGAGGAGGACATGCTCGACCTTGCCGCCGGGGTGCGCCGCACCAGCCGCCTTGCGTGCCAGATTGAATTGACGAGCGAACTCGATGGCCTGGAGGTGCTGATTCCGGGGGAAAGCCGGGATATGCAGCGGCGCTGACTCTTGGCGAGGGGATTCCGCGCCTGCTAGGGCGGCGGTGCAATGACCACCGATACGACTGAACCCGATCCCCTTGACGCCGATCCGTTTGACGCCATTGTCGATGCGCCGTTCGATTCCGCGCTGTCGGAACGCTATCTGGTCTATGCCCTGTCGACGATTACCGCCCGGTCGCTGCCCGATCTGCGCGACGGGCTGAAGCCGGTCCACCGCCGCCTGCTCTGGGCGATGCGGCAGCTGAAGCTCGATCCGTCCAGCGCCTACAAGAAGTCGGCCCGCGTGGTCGGTGACGTGATCGGCAAGTATCACCCGCATGGCGATGCCAGTGTCTATGATGCGATGGTTCGCCTCGCCCAGGATTTCAGCCTGCGTTATCCGCTGGTCGAAGGGCAGGGCAATTTCGGCAATATCGATGGCGATAACGCCGCCGCCTATCGCTATACCGAAGCCCGCCTGACCAAGACCGCGATCCAGCTGATGGCCGGGCTGGACGAAGGAACGGTGGATTTCGTCCCGACCTATAACGGGGAAGAGGAAGAGCCGGAGATCTTCCCCGGCCTGTTCCCCAATCTCCTCGCCAATGGCGCAAGCGGGATCGCGGTGGGGATGGCCACCAACATCCCCAGCCACAACGTGGCCGAGATCATCGATGCCACCCTGTTGCTGATCGACAACCCGACGATCGAACATGCCGAGCTGATGCAGGTGTTCAAGGGCCCTGATTTCCCCACCGGCGGCGTCGTGGTTGAGAGCAAAGCCGTGATCTCTGCCGCATATGAAACCGGGCGCGGCGCGATGCGGGTGCGCGGGCGCTTTTCCACCGGGCGCGAGGCCGATGGCAGCTGGGAGCCGACCGGCATCGAGAAGCTGGGCGGCGGGCAGTGGCAGCTGGTGATCAGCGAGATCCCCTATCAGCTGCCCAAGGGCAAGTTGATCGAGCAGGTCGCCCAGCTGATTGCCGACAAGAAGCTGCCGATCCTGGAAGACGTGCGCGATGAAAGCGACGAGCAGATCCGCATCGTCTTCGTGCCGAAAAGCCGCAACGTCGATCCGGAGCTGCTCAAGGAATCGCTGTTCAAGCTGACTGACCTGGAAAGCCGCTTCAATCTCAACCTCAACGTGCTCGATGCGCGGCGCACGCCGGGGGTGATGGGGTTGAAGCTGCTGCTCCAGGAATGGGTCATCGCCCAGATCGACATCCTGTTGCGCCGCACCCGGTATCGGCTGGAGAAGATCGCCAGCCGCCTGGAGCTGCTCGATGGCTATATCATCGCCTACCTCAACCTCGATCGGATCATCGAGATCATCCGCACCGAGGATGAACCCAAGCCGGTGATGATGGCCGAGTTCGGCCTGACTGACCGCCAGGCCGAGGCGATCCTCAACATGCGGCTGCGATCCCTGCGCAAGCTGGAGGAAATGGAGCTTCGGCGCGAACGGGATGACCTGCTGGCCGAGCAGGACGAGCTGCAGAAGCTGCTTGATAGCCCGGCCCGCCAGCGCACCCGGCTTAAGCGCGATCTGGCCAATTTGCGCAAGGATTACGGCGAGGACACGGTATTGGGCCGGCGCCGCACGACGATTGCAGAGGCTGCGCCGAAGGTCGAATTCAGCATGGACGCGATGATCGAGAAGGCGCCGGTCACGGTGATCCTGTCGGCCAAGGGCTGGATCCGCGGGGCGAGCGGGCATGAGGCGCTCGACAAGGAATTCAAGTTCAAGGAAGGCGACGGGCCAGCCTTCGCGCTCCACGCCCAGACCACCGACAAGCTGCTGGTCGCTTGCGACAATGGCCGGTTCTACACCCTGGGCTGCGACAAGCTGCCCAGCGCGCGCGGGTTTGGCGAGCCGATCCGGACGATGGTTGATATCGATGCCGGGGCGGAGATTGTCGCGCTGCTGGTCTATCGTCCCAAGGCCCAGTTGCTGCTGGCCAGCAGTGCCGGGCGCGGCTTTGCCGCCGAGGCCGATGAACTGCTGGCCGAAACCCGCAAGGGGCGGGGGGTGATGACCGTCAAGCCGGGCGTGAAACTGGCAGTGGTGCGAGAAATCCCGCCCGAGCACGATCACGTGGCCGTGGTGGGCGATAACCGCAAGCTGGTGATCTTCAGCCTGGAAGAGCTGCCGGTCCTTGCCAAGGGGCAGGGGGTGACCTTGCAGCGCTACCGCGACGGTGGGCTGGCCGATGCGACCACGCTCAAGCTGGACGAAGGGCTCAGCTGGAAGATGGGCGGCGATAGCGGGCGGATTCGCACCGAAAGCGATATGCGGCTGTGGAAGGTGGCGCGCGGCGCGGCCGGCCGGATGCCGCCAACCGGCTTCCCGCGGGACAACCGGTTTTAGCCCTTCGGCTCCAGGATCAGCTGGTCGTTTTCGACCCGCCAGCTGCCCAGCTGGCTGAGCAGGTTCATGCCGATGACGTTGGTGCTGCCGCTCGCCCCCGGCAGGATGATGGCGTCGAGCTGGCGCGCGGTGATCGTGCCAAAGCGCATTTCCTCGATCCGCGCGAACCGGGCCTCGATCACTCCGTTGGCGGTGTTGAGCGTGGCGGAGGCCTTGCTGTTGTCCGGCTCCAGCCGGGCCAGATCGGCCGCGCTGTCTGACAGGCTGGTATAGGTGGCACCGGTATCGACGAGAAAATCGACCTCACGCCCGTTGACCAGCGCCCTGATCCAGAAATGCCCATCGCCTGATAACGGGATGACCGTGCTGGTTCCGGCGATGGTCAGGCTGGGCCGGGATCCGAGCAGCAGCTTGGCATCAGAGCGCGAGGCCTGGTGCGCAGTCTGGCCGACCAGCAACAGTCCAGCCGCCAGCATGCCCAGATAGCCGGTGCTGCGCAGCGCGCGGCCCAGCGCGGGGCGGTCATGCTCGATCATCCATCCCGCTGCCGCAGCCAGCACCGCCACAATCGCCAGCATCAGCAGCGGCTGCGCGATCGCCAGTTCGCCGATCCCGGTCATGCCGCGCCTTTCGCCAGTTCGGCATCGAGCAGGGCCGGCACAGCGGCGTCGGCAAAGCCGGCGGCGATCCAGCGGGCCTCAACCGCGCGCAGCACGCGGGCCACTTCCGGCCCGGCCTTGACCCCGCGCGCGACGATATCGCCGCCCTTGAGCGGCAAGACCGGCACATCCCAGCCGCGCAAGGCGGAAATCGGCCGGGCGGTCAGCAGCAGCCGGTCGAGCGCGGCCTCCATGCCGAGGCGGTAAGCCATCGCCCTGGCGTCGCATTCGCCGCCATCTCGCCCTGCCGCAAGGGCCAGGCGCTTCTTTTGCGCGCCCGACAGGCGGAACCGGCTGGCGACGCTTTCTGCCAGCGGGACATCGGCAGGAAGCAGCGCGGCCAGCCGGCGCAGCGCATCCGGGGCAACGTCCTGCGCCTGCTCCTGCGCCACCAGCGCGGCGAGGGCAGCGACATCGGCTTCGGGGAGAACCACCGCCAGCACGCCCAGTTCGGCCATCCGGGCCACGGTCGGCGCGGGATCGGGCAGGCCGAGGAGATTCATCATCTCCATGCCGACCCGCTCACGCGACAGGCCCTTGAGCGTTGCCGCCAGTTCCGAAACGGCACTTTCCGCTTCTTCATCAGCCGGTTGACTGCCAAACCTCGCCTGGAACCGGAAATAGCGCAGGATCCGCAAGTGGTCTTCGCGGATCCGCTGGCGGGCATCGCCGATGAAGCGCAGGCGCCGGGCGGCAAGGTCTTCAAGGCCACCAAACCAGTCGAACACGTCCCGCGTTTCGGGATCGGCATAGAGCGCGTTGATGGTAAAATCACGGCGTGCGGCATCATCCTGCCAGTCCGTGGCGAAGGCCACGGTGGCGCGGCGGCCGTCGGTGGAAAGGTCATGGCGCAGGGTGGTTATTTCCACCGGTCCACCCTTCAGCACCGCGGTCACCGTGCCGTGCTCGATCCCGGTCGGGATGGCGGTGATGGCATGGGCCTTCAGCCGCCGCATGACTTCCTGCGGTTCCAGAGGCGTGGCTATGTCCACGTCCTTTACCGCAAGACCCAGCAGCGTATCACGCACCGCCCCGCCAACATAGCGCGCGTTGCCCGGTCCCAGAGTCTTGACCAGAAGGGCCAAATCCGGGCGTTGCAGCCAGTCAGCAGCAGGCAGGGTGGTCACCAGGCGATCCGTTTCGCCAGGTTGGCGATGATCCCCGCAGTCACGCCCCAGATCCGGTGTTCCTGCCATAGGATCTCAATGTAGCGCCTTTCCTGCCCCTGCCAAAACCCGGAATGAACCGTGTGGTTGGCTTCATCGAACACGAAATCGACCGGCGCTTCGAACCAGCGGGCAACCTCGGTCGGGCTGGGGTTGATCTCGATATCGGGCGGGACCACGGCGAGGACCGGGGTGATGGCATAGCCCGAACCGGTGCAATAGATGTCGCTGGTGCCGATCACGGTGACGTCCCGCTCGCGGATGCCCAGTTCCTCCCACGCTTCGCGCAGCGCGGCTTCGACGGCATCCTCGCCGGGATCGATCTTGCCCCCGGGAAAAGCGACCTGACCGGGGTGGGAACGCATGTTGGAGGGGCGATGGATCAACAGGAAGCCGGGCCGCTCTCGCTCGGTCACGGCGGCAAGAACCGCAGCAGAGCGCAGTTCGGTTCCGGCAAAGCCGGTCTCGTCGTGATGCTCGATCTTGCGCGCGTGGCCTTCGGCGTGAAGCCGGCGCATCCGCTCGACCAGGCTCATGCCGGCACCAGCGAAAAGCGCATGCCCTGGCTGGTGACGGTCAGATCGTCATCCGCCAGGTCAACCAGTTGCAGCCAGGTGCTGCGATTGATCCGCGCCTCGCACCCATGCCGAACCGCCAGGTACAGCGCCGGCAGATCCTTGTCGCCGCGCGCGATCAGGGGGTGGTCCGGCCCGGCCACCACCACCTCGTCGGTGTTGAGCCGGAAGGCCAGGGCACCCTCGGTGCGGATCACATCGGTGGCAATGAAGGCAGCGTCTTCCACCGCTATCGACTGCTTTTCAAGTGGAGTGACCAGCCAGTGCCGGCCATCCCGGTCGCGCCGCAGCAGCCCGGCAAAGGCACGGATCATGGCCGGACGGCGGATTTCTCCGCCATCATGGAACCAGCGTCCATCGGCCTTGATCGTCATCAGGCTGTCCCCGCTCGCTGCTGGATCCCATTGCTCGACCGGCGGCAGCTTGCGCGCGGCGTTCAGTTCCGCGATTTCGGCAAGGCTGAGCGTGGCAAGATCGGGTGGCGGGACAAAGGGCATTGCATTGGCGATGCCAGATCGCCGGGACAGGAACAATACGGTTAGCACCCGGACTTTGGGACAGGCAGCGCTCAGCCGCGCCAGGGCCCCAGCATGCCCTCCCGGGGCAGGACCGCCGGATTGGTGCACCGCACCAGCAGGCGGCGCTGTTCGAATGGGCCGGGCAGGTCCCACCCGCCAGTGTATTCGTTGGTGAAACCCCAGAACCGGCCATAATATTCCGGATCGCCGATCATCACTTGCGGCAGCGGGGCCTCAGGGCTCAGCGCGGCGAGGCTGGCGGTCATCAGGGCCTTGCCATAGCCCTGGCCCTGGTGCTCCGGCAGGACGGCGACCGGACCGACCATGATCATCGGATGGGCGCGGCCGTGCCGGTCGGTCAGCGCCACCGGCCAGCACTGGATCGTGCCGACCAGGTGCTCTTCGCCATCGATCGCGGCAAAGGACAGGCCGGGCAGCCACTCGGTCCCTTCGCGGACCTTGTAGGCGGTGCGTTGGCGCCGCTCAGGTTCGAACGCGCGATCGAGCAGGGCCTCGACCAGCGCGGGATCGACATTATCGAGCGGGATCAGGGTGGCAGCATCGGACATGGCGCGCGCCGATAGGGCGCACGCGCCGCCTTGTCCAATCGAATCCGGTCAGGCCTACTTCCTGGTCAACCGCAGCAGACGGCCGCCGGCCTTGTCTTCCAGCACCAGCAGCGAGCCATCACCCGCCTCGGCAATGGCGCGCACCCGCTTGCCCATCGGATAACGGGCCTCCTCGCTGGCCTTGTCGCCGTCGATCTTCACGCGGACGAGGCCGGCCGGGTTCATCGCCGCGATCAGCACCTGGCCCTGCCATTCCGGCCACAGCTTGCCCGAATAAAAGATCATTCCGCCCGGAGCGATCACCGGGTTCCAGTAGAGCGCCGGGGCGGTAAGGTCGGGCCGGGTATCGTGGTGGGGAATGAATTCTCCGCTGTAATGACGCCCTTCGGAGACGAGCGGCCAGCCGTAGTTGGCCCCCTGCCTGACCAGGTTGAGTTCGTCGCCGCCGGCCGGGCCGTGCTCAATCTCCCACAGGCGCCCGTCGGGCGCGAACTGCATGCCAAGGATATTGCGGTGGCCCAGGCTGAACTGCTGCGGCGCCCCGCCAGCCCCGCCAGCCCCGCCAGCCCCGCCAGCCCCGCCAGCCCCGCCAGCCCCGCCAGAGGCGGCCAGCGGCAGCCGGATGATCTTGCCCAGATCGCTGGCCGGATCCTGCGCCGGCTGCATCTTCTGCCGTTCGCCTGAGGCAATGTAGAGCCACTGGCGGTCGGGACTGACGGCCAGACGGTGCGAATAGTGGCCACGGCCGGTCACCTTCGGGTGCTGCCGCCAGAGCACTGCGAAGCCTTCAAGGCGAGCCTTGTCGCCCTCGATCCTGAGCAGGCCGGTGCCAACGGCTGCACCGCGCGTGTCATTCGGGCCAGCCTCTGCCCAGCTGAGGTAGATCCGGCCGGTCGCGGCAAAGTCCGGAGCGATGATCACATCGCCCAGCCCGCCTTGCCCGCCATAGTCCACGGTAAAGGGCAGGGGGATCTCGACGATCGCCTTGTCGGTCTGGCGCAGCTTGAGCTTGCCGGCCTTTTCGGTCACCAGCACGCCGCCATCGGGCAGGACCGCCATGGCCCAGGGTTCCTCGAAAGTGGCCAGTTCCTCGGTTGTGAACTGGCCTTCAACCTTGTTGACCTGCACCGGGCTGTTCCCCGATGCGGCCGCGTTGCAACTTGCGGCAATCAGGGCAAGGGGCGAAAAGGCGATCAGGAGTTTGCTGCGCATGGACCGCGTTATTGAAGATGGCAGGCCATTTGCCAAGTGCACCGATGATCAGGTGATCATCGGCGTGGACGAAGCGGGGCGCGGGCCGCTGGCCGGGCCGGTGGTGGCTGCCGCCTGCCTGCTCGGCCCGGATGCCCCGGCGGGACTGGACGATTCCAAGAAGCTGTCTGCCAAGCGCCGCGCCGTGCTGGAACCGCAGATCAAGGCGGGTTGCCGCTGGGCGGTCGCGGTGGTGGAAGCGGACGAGATCGACCGGATCAACATCTTTGCCGCGACCATGCTGGCGATGACCCGCGCGGTCGGTGCGCTGGTGGCCGAGCTGGGGCAGGCGCCAGACCTGGTGCTGATCGACGGTAACAAGACACCCGCCGGCCGTGTGCCCGAATGGCGCTGGGCGGCGCGCGCGATCGTTGGCGGAGACGCCCTGGAACCCTGCATTTCTGCTGCCTCGATCCTGGCCAAGGAACACCGCGACCGGGTGATGCGCGCCCATGCCAAGGTCCATCCGCACTATGGCTGGGAGCGTAACATGGGCTATGGCACCGCCGAGCATCGGGCGGCGCTGCGCATTCACGGCCCCAGCCCGATCCACCGCAAGAGCTTTGCTCCGGTGGCGCAGCTGGTGTTGCTCTGACTGCGGCGCTCGCAGCCCTTGATGCACATTTTTTGGTTTTGAGTCCGCCGGGACACACCCCTAGATGTTGAGTCCTGCCGGGCAAGCGAGACTCCATATGCTGTGCGGGACTCGTTCTGTTCCGCTTTCCGAGAGCCTGTTGGGGCTTTAAATCTCAAGGATTTCTGCGGAGTCGCGACTTGACGCCAGAGTCCAAATGACTCACCCTGTGGATAACTTTTGCATTGTTGGAAGGCGATCATGGGGCACTTGCTGGTTGGCGAAAAGGCGCGGCTTCGCGCCGTCAAGGAAGCCGCGCGGCCTGATTTGCCGCTGGGGCAGATCCTGACCGGCGACTGCGTCGAGGCGATGCGTTCGCTGCCCTCAGCCAGCATCGACATGGTCTTTGCCGATCCGCCCTATAACCTGCAACTGGGCGGTGACTTGTCGCGCCCGGACGGCAGCCATGTCGATGCGGTGACCGATCACTGGGACAAGTTCGACAGCTTTGCCGCCTATGACAAGTTCAGCCGCGCGTGGTTGAAAGAGGCACGCCGGGTGCTGAAACCCAATGGTTCGATCTGGGTGATCGGCAGCTATCACAACATCTTCCGCCTCGGCGCGATGATGCAGGACATGGGGTTCTGGATCCTCAACGACATCATCTGGCGGAAGGCCAATCCGATGCCCAATTTCAAGGGCACCCGCTTTACCAACGCGCATGAGACGCTGATCTGGTGTTCAATGGGGGAGAAGGCCAGGTACACCTTCAACTACCGCGCGATGAAGACTCTCAATGATGAGCTGCAGATGCGCTCGGACTGGGTCCTGCCGATCTGTTCGGGGCAAGAACGGCTCAAGAAAGGCGGGACCAAGGTTCACCCGACCCAAAAGCCTGAGGCGCTGCTCTACCGGGTGATGCTGGCCACCACCAACAAGGGTGATGTGGTGCTCGACCCGTTCTTCGGCACCGGCACCACCGGCGCGGTGGCCAAGCGGCTGGGCCGCGAATGGATCGGGTGCGAGCGCGAAAGTTTCTACCGCGAAGCCGCGCTGGAGCGGATCGAGCTTGCCCTGCCGCTGGATGAAAGCGCGCTGACCACCATGCAAAGCCCCAAGACCGCGCCGAAGGTGGCTTTCGGCACTCTGGTCGAAACCGGCTGGATTGCGGCTGGTGCAGTCATCACCGACAAGAAGCGGCGGATGCAGGCTACCGTGCGGGCCGATGGCTCGCTGGTTTCAGGCGGTGAAAGCGGCTCGATCCATGGACTTGGCGCCAGGCTGCAAGGTGCGCCGAGCTGCAACGGCTGGACTTTCTGGCACATCGAGCACGAGGGTGAGCTCAAGCCGCTCGACGCGATCCGGCAGCTTTACCTGCTGGCGACCGAGGATTGATCCATTGATCTTGTCGTTGCGAGAGGCGCGAGCGACGAAGCTCGCAAGGGCGAAGGGCAGGCCGTGACACCTTCTTTCTACCTCCGCCCGATTGCGCTGACGGACTCCCCGCAGAGCGAAGCGGGCGAGGCCGTGCGGCTGGCGGGCGGGCTGGTCTATGCCAGCCGCTTCGCCGTGATCGAGCGCAGCGGCGGCAGAGTGACGGCGCGAACTCGTTATGGGGTTGCAGAGCTTCGTGCGGCCCTGGGTGATTTGCCCGATGCCGTGCGGGAACAGTGGCTCAACCTTCAACGCGTCCATGCTCCGTTGCAGTGCGGCGCGCGCACCGTACGGCTCGATCAGCCGCAGGTGATGGGCATTCTCAACGTCACACCGGACAGCTTTTCGGATGGCGGGCAATTCATGGATGACCCCGAGGTTGCCCATGCCCACGCCGCAGCGATGGTCGAGGCCGGGGCTGCGATCATCGATGTCGGCGGAGAAAGCACCCGGCCGGGCGCAGCCGCCGTGTGGGAAGGTGACGAGCTCAAGCGTGTCATCCCGGCGATCGAGCGGCTCGCAGCCATGGGCGCTGCGATCAGCACCGACACCCGCCGTCCGGCCGTGATGGAAGCTGCCCTGGCGGCGGGCGCGCATATCATCAACGATGTTTCGGCCTTGCGCCACGATCCGCGCAGCCTGGAATTTGCCGCCCGCGCCGGCGTGCCGGTCGTGCTGATGCATGCGCCGGGGGAAGGCGAGGACCTGCATGCCGACGGCAACTATGCCGACGTGGTGCTGGACGTGTTCGATTGGCTCGCCGCGCGGCGCGATGCGGCGCTGGCCGCGGGCATCGCGCAGGAAAAGATAGTGCTCGATCCCGGCATCGGCTTTGGCAAGTCGGTGGCCGACAATCTGGCGCTGCTCAACGCTTTGCCGCTGTTCCATGCGCTGGGCCAGCCGATCCTGCTGGGGGCGAGCCGCAAACGGATGATCGGCGCGTTGAGCAACGAGGCGCCCGCGCACCAGCGGCTTGGCGGCTCGGTTGCTCTGGCAATGAAGGGCATGGAGGCCGGCGTGCAGCTGCTGCGGGTTCATGACGTGCCTGAAACGGTCCAGGCCCGCGATGTCTGGCGCGGGCTGCGCGATGCCGCGCTGACCGACTTTACGCAGCTTGAAGGCTAATCACCCGCGCGGGCGCGTTTACTCCGGGTGATCGCCTGCAGCCGGCTGCGCGCTATCCGTGCGCCCCGCTCTGATGATCCGCCAGGCGGCAAAACCCAGCACGCCCACGCCAAGCAGCAAGGCCGCCCACAGACCCAGCGTGCGCGGATCAAA
>JBKBSV010000033.1:0-20443 GCA_046291115.1 Novosphingobium sp.
CGGTTCCAGTACACCGGGCAGGCCTGGATCGCTGAGCTGGGCATGTACTACTACAAGGCCCGGATCTACTCGCCGACGCTGGGGAGGTTCCTGCAGACCGATCCGATCGGGTATGAGGATCAGGTGAATCTGTATGCCTATGTTGGGAACGATCCGGTAAATGGGGTGGATCCGACGGGAACCTATGGGCGAGGCAATGGCTGGAGCGATAAAGACTGGAGGAGGTTTGATAGGATTCAGCAAGAAGCTGCTTCGGATATGGAAAAGCGCGCAGATGAATTAGACAAAAAGGCAAAGAAATTGGAATCCAAGGGAAGGTCTTCCGATGCTAATAGTGCACGTAAGCGCGCGGGGTATTTGCGAGCAGGGGCCGCTGATTTACGGAGCGCGACAAAGTTGGCGCATCAAGTTTCGAAATCAGAATATATGGCACTGGGTGGGTCGAAAGACGGGGCAGCAAGGGGGGAAATTGGAGGGAACAACATTTGGATCAATAGAGATCATGATTCTTGGTCTGATCCGAGCAGTGGAACTCAGCGGAAGTGGAATGTCGGACACGAATCGCTTCATACTGGGCCAAGCTTGAAAGATCGCGTTCCGCGCTTGAATGGCGCTGCTTATAAAAATGGATTTCCTGATCAGAAATCTAATTACAGAGCTATTACAGGTACTCCTGATGCCGATAGCAATCCGGATCAGTTAATGGATGAGGTCTATTGATGAGGATTGGTGGCTTTTTTGGTATATTATTGCTAACTTCCGGATGCACCTCTTTTTTTGGGGGGGTGCTCCTGTGGTCTTTCATTTCAGAGACGCGCCGCAGGAAGGAAAGATATATGTAAGCTATACCAATATGTATAGTAGAGATATATGTATATCTGATCAATCGTGGCCATCTACCACTGGATTAGAAAATGTTGACGGAAGATATTTTGAGATAAAGATAGATAAATCTTACTACAGGATAGATGATTATAATGAGGGATATCCGCCAAGCAATCAGTTTATAAAGATAAAACCATCTGAAAAAATTAGCTCTTTTCTATTATATCGGCATTTCAAGATACCTATTGAAGAATATGAATCTCATAAAGATGTAATTATAAAAATTGATTGGAGGTATTGCTGAATATTCTTCGTATAATTATGAAGAGGTTTTGCTATAATTGACGCCAGCCCCATACCGCCAAAGGTCTGATTCAGCCCCGAAGGAGTCAGCGTAATGCCGCTGGACGTGGAATTCCCAGAGGACTTCACAGCAAAGCCGCTCCAGGTCGAGTTCACCCTTCCCAAAGCAGGCTGGATCAACTGCCGGGTAAGGCCGCTGCACGAGAAGTTCGCCATCTCCTGCACCTATATCTGGGACCCGTTCCCGAGGTTCATCGCATGGCTGGAGGCGATTGCCGCGGGCAGCGACAGCGCGACCTGGCTGGTTGATCAGGAGGGCTCGTGCAGCCGGGTTCAGTTCTATGGCGGAGCCTCCTCGATCGATGACAAGAGTGACTATATTCTGCACCTGCGGTCCTATGGATCGCTGGAGCGGATCAGGGGCGCGAAGGTCGAGCGCAGGCAGGTGGTCGAGGGCTTCTACCAGGCCTTCCGGACCATGGCCGAAAGCCCTGACTATGCACCAAGGCAATGGGAGGCCCATCCCGACTACGATCGGCTGGACGATCTGGAGGACGAGGAATACACGGCCGCCGTCGCCGCATTCCCATACAGGGGCCATAACTTGCGCGCGCTGCGTTCAGACCTGATCGAGGCCTACTTGGCGCACTGATCGGTGCCTTCCTCCCGCCAGGGTTGTTTGGGCCGCTCATGCTTGGGCCAGTGATAAATCTCGAGCCACCCGTCGCGAATCCTGAGGTCTGCCAGGTAGAGTGGGAACTTGCTCCAAGTCCGAGCAAGATCGATCGGCAGGCCAAGCAGCCGTCCCCGCTCGAGGATCGCCCGGCGCTGACGGCCGGGCGGTAGACCGAACGTCCTGGCTCTGGCTTCGTCGGTTTCGTCGGTTTCGTTCAATTGGAGCAGAAAACGCCTTGGAAATGAGGTGAGAAAGGCGAAGAACAGGACAACCAAAATATCCGGCTCTGGACCGGGGTTCAATAGGTCTTCGCGCTCACAGATCCCCCTTATCAGCAGCACGTCCAGCAGGTAGCGCGCCACCTTTGCATCATGGCGGCACTTCTCGAGCTCGGCTTCATTGCTCGGACCGCTTATCTCCACGGTCATCTCGGCGTGATTGAATTTGATGTCATCGGGGTGAGGAAGGGGCTCAGGCAGCGACACGCCTCGGCGCTCGGCACCTTCAATCTCGAGGCGAGTTCTGCGCGCATAAGTCTTCCAATAGTCAAAGCTCTCCCGGCGCCGGGTCGCCTCGGCTGCATCGATCGCCATCTGCAGTTCAAGGTAAGCGCGAGCGGCCAGCACGCCCCCTTGTGCGCCGGCCTTCGCCAGACCGAGGATCACAGCCTCGGTCATCGACACTTCCTGGACCTTCTCGCCCTCGCGCACGCGAAGGGACTTTTGCGCGACCTTTTGCAGCAATGTCCTGGTCGGCTCCAGTTCGGGCAGCAGGCTTGGCTGGACCTTGTGCTTGGGCGGCCGGCCCAGGGCATTGCCGGAAGTGCCTTTGACAAACTGGCCCGAGCGCGGGGGCTTGCCGTAGCCCACTTCATAAGTGCCTTTCGGGGGCTTGGTCATGACAGGCCCCCTTGCCGCAGTTCAAACTCGGCATCCTCAAACCGGATCCCGCCGTCAAGCCGCGTGGGCTGGCTTCCGGTCGCCTCGATGAAGCGCCGCAGGATCGTGTCGCAGTAGAGCGGATCAAACTCGATTACTCGGGCCGTGCGCCCGGTCTGTTGCGCCGCGATAAGCGTCGTGCCCGACCCGGCAAACGGATCAAGCACGATATCGGCGCGCTTGGAGCAGTCCTTGAGCGCGTCGGCGACCAGCGCCACGGGTTTGACCGTGGGATGCATGGCCAGCTCGCTCTGGCGGCCTGCTGAAATGCTGCTGATGCCAGGATAGTCCCAGACATTGGTGCGATAGCGTCCCGTATCGCCAAGGCCGAAATTGTTAGTGTGCGGCGCATCGCCATATTTGAACACAAAGATCAGCTCATGCTTCGAGCGGTAGAAGGTCCCCATTCCGCCATTGGTCTTGTTCCAGACCACCAGGTTCTTGAGCTCAAGCCCGCAGTTCACCATCCCTGTCATC
This sequence comes from Novosphingobium sp., assembly GCA_046291115.1. Classification (GTDB taxonomy): domain Bacteria; phylum Pseudomonadota; class Alphaproteobacteria; order Sphingomonadales; family Sphingomonadaceae; genus Novosphingobium. The sequence goes on from JBKBSV010000033.1 coordinate 3,220, forward strand.
CCCGGCCGCCGCAACCGCATGGCCATCAATAGGTACATTGTAGGGCGGGTCGGTAAAAACGATGTCGGCTGCCTTGCCGTCCATCAGGCGGTCATAGTCCTCGGCCTTGCGGGCATCTCCGCAGAGCAGGCGGTGCCGGCCCAGCTGCCAGATGTCCCCGGTCCGGCTCACCGCCACTTTTGCGAGTGGCGGTATGACGTCACCGGGGCCAGGGCCTTGCGGCGCACTTTGGCTTGCTCCATCCAGCACCAGATCGATCTCGGTCATGCCGAAGCCGGTGAGTTCGATGTCAAAGCCGATATCGATCAGCTCTTGCAGCTCAAGCGCGAGGAGTTCCTGATCCCAGCCTGCATTCTGGGCGAGCTTGTTGTCAGCCAGGAGATAGGCCTTGCGCTCGGCTGGCGTGAGATCGCCAATGCACAGCACCGGGACCTCCTTCAGTCCAAGCAGCTTGGCCGCTTCAACCCGGCCGTGGCCGGCCAGGATCTGTCCGTCCTCGTCGGCCAGCACCGGGTTGGTGAAGCCGAACCGGCTAATGGAATCCGCGATCTGCCGGATCTGCCGCGGTGAATGGGTGCGCGCATTGCGCTTGGCAGGCCTCAGGCTGGTTGGGTCACGCAGGGCGATGGCCTGATGCAGTTTGACGGGTGCTTGCGCGGTCATGGCGGGCTCCAGCTTGATGGAGCCTCAATTTACAAAACCGAATACTTGGCCGCCAAGGCACTTTGTTTCTTGGCGATCCGCGCTTCTCAAAGGCCTCTGAAACCCTGTTTAGAGGCAACTGACTTAAGCCATACTTTTGCTTGTCTTGCGACGTAACTGGGAATCCCCAGATCTCCCTGATCCGCAAATAAATCAAATGCCAAGAAAGCCCAGGCGATATCTCTTCCTTGTCGCTCGTTTACTGAAATCTTTTCCGTCCGAAAACTTATAGCGGCAAGTAAGACGGCGCAGGGTCCGATAGCGGTGGGCCACTATGCTGAGGCCTTGGCCCAAGCGCGAGTTGGGCCCCTGATTCGCCATTGAACAGACATGGAACGAAAATGGTACGCCGCATCTCGCTTACGCATCCTGCCAGGTCGCAAGCACAGCGCTGCGTCTCGGAAATACGTCTTCGCTCCCCAGAAGATCCTCCGAATGAATCGCAAATCACTGCCGATTTCTCGCAATTCATCCGTCTTGCCCCGCAAAACGGCGGGCCAATCTCGCCAAAGCTGGCCGTTGTCCCTTTGTAGCCGAACGTAAATGCGCCAATTTTTCGAGGCTGCTCCCTGAAATGCGACCCTGTATTCCCTGTTATTCAAGGGTGAATTCCCTGTTTCATGAATAGGGAAACTGGCTGCGAAAGTCTTGGATTTCTGGGGTTTACGCTGGTCTGTAATGGGCGCAGGCGGGCCCAAAAATGTACGAATTCCCTGTAAAATCCCGCGAAACAGGGAATTTGCGCAGAGCCGCGTTAGGGCAGGACTGGGCCGCTCACCACCCGGTCCGCCAATTGGCGAGACTTTCAAGTGGCGAGGCTTTCGCGTCTCCTGCCCCATGCCCCCGATGTCCCCCCGTTCCCATCCCGCCCCTTTTCCAATATTACCCGGCGTATGGACCACACCGGCACAGCCCTGATCCTTGCCGCCACTGGCGCGGCGCTGGCGATGACCCTGATTGTCGCGGCTCGCTATCTTCTGACCAGCGGGCTGTTTGCCTGGTTGACTGAGCGGCGGATGCCGGGGCTGCACCGGCGGCTGTCGCCCCAGGTGCGGCGAGAGATCGGGTGGTCGCTGGCCTCCTCGGCCATCTATGGCGTGCCGGCCGGGGTGCTGGCCTGGGGCTGGCAGGAACGCGGCTGGACCCGGATCTACCGCGATGTGGCCGATTACCCGCTGTGGTAGCTGCCGCTGTCGTTTTTCCTGTGCCTGCTGCTGCACGATACCTGGTTCTACTGGACCCACCGGCTGATGCACCGCCCGGCCTGGTTCAGGGCCATGCATGCGGTCCACCATGACAGCCGCCCGCCAACAGCCTGGGCGGCGATGAGCTTTCATCCGCTGGAGGCGCTGACCGGGGCGGTGGTGATGCCGGTGCTGGTCATGGTGCTGCCGCTGCACATCGGCGTGGTCGGCCTGCTGCTGGCGGTGATGACCTTGATGGGAGTGACCAACCACATGGGCTGGGAACTATTTCCGCGTTGGCTGGTCCATGGGCCGGCCGGGCGCTGGCTGATCACCGCATCGCACCACCAGCTGCACCATGATCGTTACCGCACCAATTACGGGCTCTACTTCCGCCTGTGGGACCGCCTGTGTGGTACCGATGGCGGGCTGGGGCGGTTTGGCGGGAAGGCGGCCGGTTCGCCCTGACAGGCCCTTGCCGCTTGGCGCCAAGCTGCTACCCCGATTGCAACGCAGCAAGGGAGGAGAAGGCCGATGGCGGTGAAGTTTGAACGCATTTCCTACATGGTGGTGTTTGACGAGGTCAGCGCCTTCAAGGACACCTATGGCGGGGCGATCGGCAAGGTCGCGGTAGAGGCGATGCACCTGAAGCCGGAGGTCCCTTCGGACACGGTGGTGGTGTTCTCCCACCCGATCGGCGGCGGGGCGTGGTTGCCGCTGGTGTCGATGCTGGCGCGGATCGGCGTTCACACGATCTATGCCAACACCCGCTACCGCGGCAACGATACGGCGCTGATCATGGAACGTGCGACGATGGATTTCGCCGCGGTGATCCGCGATGCCAAGCAGCGGCTGGGCTATCGCAAGGTCTACCTTGGTGGCTGGTCGGGCGGGGGGGCGCAAAGCCTGTTCTATCAGGCCGAGGCACAGGATCCGCGCGTGACGCATACGCCGGCGGGCGATCCCTATGATCTGGTCGCGGCGCAGTTCATTCCGGCCGATGGCGTGCTGCTGCTGGCGGCGCACCTTTCGCGCAACCTGACGCTGACCGAATGGATGGATGCCTCGATCGAGGATGAAAGCCGTCCGTTCGAGCGCAATCCCCAGTGGAACATCTTTGCCCCCGATGGCCCGAAGCCGCCGTTCTCGGCCGATTTCGTGGCCGAATACCGCGCCCGCCAGATCCAGCGCAACCGCCGCATCACCGCCTGGGTGAAAGACCAGCTGGCCGACCTCAAAGCGCAGGGGCTGGACAACCACGAACGCTGCTTCACCGTGCAGGGGACCATGGCCGATCCGCGCTGGGTCGATCCCCTGGTCGATCCCAACCAGCGGAAGCCGAACTGGTGCATGCTGGGCGATCCCTTCGTGGTCAACGACGGGCCGGTCGGGCTGGCGCGGTTCACCACGCTGCGTTCGTGGCTGTCGCAGTGGTCCTATGATGACAGCAATGCCGACGGCCTCAAATGCGCCGCGCGGATAGCGACCCCGATGCTGGTGATCGAAAACGGCGCCGATGATGCCTGCACCCCCAGCCACGCCGCGCGGCTGATGGCAGCGGCAACGCGCTGCACCATCGCCCACCACGTGATCGACGGCGCCAACCATTATTACTTTGACCAGCCCAGCCTGGCGCAAAAGGCCGCCGAAACGGTGCGCGACTGGATCGCGGGGCAGGGATGAGCCGCAGCATCGAATTCGTCGAAGTCGGCCCGCGCGACGGGTTGCAGAATGAGGCGGTGATCGTGGGAACCGCCGACAAGGTGGCGCTGATCCGCCGGGCGATTGCGGCGGGTGCGCGGCGGATCGAGGTGGCAAGCTTCGTCAATCCGAAGAAGGTCCCGCAAATGGCCGATGCCGAAGCGGTGGTGCAGCAGCTGGGCCGGGTGGACGGGGTGACCCGGATCGGCCTGGTACTGAACCCGCGCGGGGCGGAGCGGGCGCTGGCGTCGGGGCTCGATCAACTGGGCGCGGTGGCGGTTGCCTCGGACGAGTTCGGCGCGCGCAACCAGGGGCAGACTGCGGCCGAAACGGTGGCGGTGGCGGCGCAAATTATCGCCATGGCGCAGGCCGCAGGAATCACGGCGCAGGTGACCATTGCGACGGCCTTTGGCTGCCCTTTCACCGGTGCGGTCGATCCGGCCCGGGTGATCACCATGGCGCGCGAACTGGCCGCAGCTGGCCCGGTCGAGCTCGCGCTGGCCGATACCATCGGCGTGGCGGTTCCAGCCGAAGTGTCGGCGCTGGTCAGCGCGGTGCGGCAGGCGGTGGCGCCGCTGCCGGTGCGGGTCCACTTCCACAACACCCGCGGCACGGGCATCGCCAATGTCTGGGCCGCGGTGGAAGCCGGGGCGGCGGTGGTCGATGGCGCGATCGGTGGGCTGGGCGGCTGCCCCTTCGCCCCCGGTGCAGCCGGCAACGTGGCGAGCGAGGACGTGGCGTACATGCTCGAACGCTCTGGCGTGGTGACCGGGCTGGACCTCTCAACGCTGGTCGATGCCGCGCGCTGGCTGGGGGGCGTAATCGGCAAGGAGCTGCCATCGATGCTGGCGAAAGTGGGCGCGCCATGAGCGGGGCGCTGGAAGGGATCCGGGTGGTCGAACTCGGCCAGCTGATCGCCGGGCCGTTCTGCGGCCAGCTGCTGGGCGACATGGGCGCCGACGTGATCAAGATCGAACCCCCCGGCGCGGGGGATCCGATGCGGACCTGGGGCAACGGGGAGCACAAGGTGTGGTGGGAGGTGATCGGGCGCAACAAACGCTCTGTCACCGCCAACCTGCGCGTCGCCGCAGGGCAGGACCTGGCCCGCCGGCTGCTGGCCGGGGCCGACATCATGATCGAGAATTTCAAGCCCGGCACGATCGAGAAGTGGGGGCTGGGGCCGGACGATCTCCACGCCATCAACCCCCGGCTGATCGTGGTCCGGATGAGCGGCTATGGCCAGACCGGGCCTTATGCAAAGCGCGCCGGATATGGCGGGATCGGCGAGGCGATGGGCGGCTGGCGCGCGATCGTTGGCGATCCGGACCGGCCCCCGGCGCGGATGGGCGTGTCGATCGGCGACAGCCTGGCGGCGACCTATGGCTGCATGGGCGCGCTCGCCGCGCTGCACGCGCGGGAGCGCAGCGGCAAGGGCCAGGTGGTCGATTCCGCGCTTTATGAAGCGGTCTTGCAAGTGATGGAAAGCGTGGTGCCGGAATATGCCCTGATGGGGCTGGTGCGGCAGCGTTCCGGATCGATCCTGCCCGGCATCGCCCCCAGCAACGTCTATGCCTGCAAGGACGGCGAATACATGATCGGCGGCAACGGCGACACGATCTTTGCCCGACTGTGCGCCGCGATGGGCCAGCCGGAACTGGCCAGCGACCCGCGCTTTGCCACCCACGTCGCGCGCGGCGAGCGGCAGGCAGAGCTGGACGACCTGATCAACCGCTGGACGATGACCAAGACCATCGCCGAGGTCGAGGCGCTGATGATCGAACATTCGGTTCCGGCCGGGCGGATCTATACCGGGCGGGAAATGCTGGCCGATCCGCACTTTGCCGCGCGGCAGGCCATCGCCACGGTTGAGCACCCGGTCCACGGCGAGCTGAAAATGCAGGCACCGATGCCGCGCCTGTCGGATACGCCCTCCGCGATCCGCCGCCGCGCCCCGCTCCACCCTGGTGAACACAACGCCGAGGTCTATGGCGAATTGTTGGGGCTGGGTGCGCAGGAACTGGCTGACCTGGCCGCGCGCGGTGTGATATAGCGGGCCGCGGGGAGAGGGGTCAGGAGAAGCCGATGGACTGGCACGATGTGATGGCCCTCGCCCGGGGGACGGACAATCCGCCGCCCCGCCGCGTGGAAAAAACCGATGAGGAATGGCGCGCGCAGCTCACGCCGGACCAATACCAGGTGACTCGCCTGGCCGGGACCGAGCGGCCGTTTTCCAGCGGCCTGTGCAGCCTGTTCCAGCCTGGGCGTTATGCCTGCGCCTGCTGCGGGACCGAACTGTTCGACAGCACGGCCAAGTTCGAAAGCGGCACCGGCTGGCCCAGCTTCGGCGCGCCGGTGACGGACGGGGTGATCGGCTATCACCTGGACCAGAGCCACGGGATGATCCGGGTCGAAGTGACCTGCAACGTCTGCGATGCGCACCTTGGCCACGTCTTCCCCGATGGCCCCCCGCCGACAGGCCTGCGCTATTGCATCAACGCGCTTTCGCTGGAGAAGCTTCCGGCCTGATGTTCCGGTTCGATCACAGCCTCGCGCGGGCGCTGGAGGGGTTTTACCTGCCCGTCCAGGCGGCAAGGCCGCGCGCGCCGCGCATGGTGGCGTGGAATGCGCCGCTGGCCGAAGCGCTTGGCCTGCCGCAGGCGGACGAGGCGCAGTGGACGGCGTGGCTGTCCGGCGCGCAGGAGGTGCCGGGATCGCAGCCGATCGCGCTGACCTATGCCGGCCACCAGTTCGGCCATTTCAACCCCCAGCTGGGTGATGGCCGGGCGCTGCTGCTGGGCGAAGTGATCGCGCCGGGCGGGGCGCGGTTCGATCTCCAGTTCAAGGGTTCCGGCCCGACCCCGTTCTCACGCCAGGGCGACGGCAAGTGCGCGCTTGGCCCGGCGCTGCGCGAATACCTGATGTCCGAGGCCCTGGCCGCGCTGGGCGTGCCGACCACCCGCAGCCTGGCCGTGGTGGCCACCGGTGAAGCGGTATGGCGCGATACCCCGCACCCGGCCGGGGTGCTGACCCGCGTCGCTGCCAGTCACCTGCGGATCGGCAGCTTTGAATGGGCCGCCGCGCACAGGGGCCGCGAGGCGGTGGAGCGGCTGGCGGATTATGCCCTGGCCCGCCACTTCCCTTGCCGGATGGAAGCGCGCAACCGGCCACTGGCGCTGCTGGAAGCAGTGATTGAGGCGCAGGCCGCGCTGGTCGCGCAGTGGCAGTCGATCGGCTTCGTTCACGGCGTGATGAACACCGACAACGTGACCATTTCGGGCGAAACGATCGATTATGGGCCCTGCGCCTTCCTCGATGGCTATGCCCACGATCAGGTGTTCAGCTCGATTGATCGCGGTGGCCGGTATGCCTATGGCAACCAGCCGGCGGTCTGCCGCTGGAACCTCTACCAGCTCGCTTCGGCGCTGATCGAGGCGATCGTCGCGGTGGACGAGGGCGATAATGAAGCCGCGCGGCAATTGCTGGATGGCTTCGGCGCGCGATTCGAAGGGCATTGGATCGCGGCGATGCGGGCCAAGCTGGGCCTGACCCGCGCCGATGACGGCGATCTCGCCTTGGTGCAGGCACTGTTCCAAGCACTGGAAGGGCAGGGAGCCGATTTTACCCGGCTGTTCCGCGCGCTGGCAGCTTCGCTGACCGAGGGATACGCCGCCGTGGCTGCCGAAGTGATCGACCCGGCGGCCTTGCAGCAGTGGTGGGACCGGTGGCAGGCGCGGCTGGCGAGCGAACCGCTGGAACCGGCCGAGCGTGCCGCGCGAATGGACGCGGTCAACCCGCTTTACATTGCCCGCAACCACCTGACCGACGCCGCCCTGGCCGAGGCGGAAGCAGGCAACATGGCCCCGCTTGAGGAGCTGCTGGCACTGGTCCGCCAGCCTTTCATCCGCCGTGCCGGGATGGAGCGTTATGAACACGGCGCACCGGCCGGCGCGCCCGCCCACGTCACCTATTGCGGCACCTGAAGCCGCTTCATCGCTGCCGCAAACTGCGTGTCCAGGCCGGGATTGTCGCCGATGAATTCGCTCACGCCCTTGGCCTTGGGCGGATAGAGCACCGGGTTGCCGCGATAGTCGGGCGGGAGCAGCTGCCGCGCCGCCTCGTTCGGGGTTGGGAACCAGATGTGCCCGGCAATCGCTGCCGCGGTGCTGGCATCCAGCAGAAAGTCGATCAGCAGGTGGGCATTGCGGGGGCGTTTGGCGCCTGCCGGAATGCACAGACAATCGCACGAAAGCAGCGCGCCTTCTTGCGGCACGGCAAAGGCGATGTCGGGATCTTCCAGCGCCACCTGCGCCAGATCGCCGTTCCACAGCACCGCCAGGTCCGCTTCGCCGCGCAGCAGCAGGTCCTGCCCGCCGTCGCTGTGCAGCCGGGCGGTGCGGGGCAGGGCGGCGGCGAGCAGCGCTTCGGCCTGCTTCAGCCGGGCCGGATCGAACAGGTTGGCGGAATGGCCCAGCGCCTTGGCCGCGAGGCGGAACAGCACCGCCGGATCGGCCGGCAGGGCAACCCGCCCGAACCGTTCCGGCGCGCTCAGCAGCTCCTTCCAGCCTGCCGGCGGGCGCGGCACTTTCGATTTGCGATAGCCGATCCCCAAGGCCAGCCAGGTATAGGGCACCGAATGGGCATTGCCGGGATCATAGGGCAGGTTGGCGAAGGGCGCCTCCAGGTTGGCCAGGTTGGGCAGGCGGCTGGGGTTGATCGGGGCGAGCAGCTTTTCGCGCACCATCCGCTCCACCCACTGGCTGGAGGGGACGACCAGATCGAAGCCGTGGCTGCCGGCTGTCAGCCTGGCATGGAGATCTTCATTGTCGGCAATGATGGTCGGGGTCACCTTGATCCCGGTGGCGCGGTAAAAATCGTTGAGGGTGGTTTCGCCCAGGTAATCGCGCCAGATCGCCAGCGACAGTTCCTGCCCTTCGCCAAGGCAGGCGGACAGCAGCGGAGCGCCCAGCCCGGCCAGCGCCAAGCCGCCAAGCGCCGTGCGCCGCGTCATGTCCAGCCGCGAAGTCATGGCCTCTGTTAGTCAAGGTCTCGCACCAGGGGAAGCCGGCGATTGCAGAGGTCCCAAGTGTTTGGCATGATTGAACAATGCAAACCAACGATGCGGACGATTACGATCCCGACCCGCCGCCGCGGACCAAGGCCGGCGTGATCGTGCTGGTCACCTTGCTGCACGTGGCGGTGGTGCTCGGCCTGATCCGCGCCTTCGCCCCGGATTTCACCGCACAGGTGACCGAGAAGGTCCTCGCTACCTTCACCGTCACCATCACCGCCCCGCCGCAGCCGCCACCCCCGGCCGCGCAGCCCAGGGCGGCAGGAAGCCAGGGAGCAGCCGGCAAGCAGGCCGTGCCCAAGGCTGCCGCCGCGCCGGAGCCGAAGATTCCGATTGCCAAGACCCCCGCGCCCAGGGCCAGCTCCAGCGGCGAGGCCGAAACCTCTGGTGCGACCAGCGCGGGCAGCGGCACCGGCGCGGGCGGGCAGGGTAGCGGCCCCGGCGCGGGCGGCAGCGGATCCGGCCAGGGCGGCGGCGCGGCGACCAGGGCGGTGCACATTTCCGGCCAGATCAGCAATGCCAAGGATTTCCCCATCCCTCCCGGCGGGCGCGAGGCGCGGATTGGCAAGTCGGTGATCCTGGCGCTGACCGTGGCCCCCAGCGGCCGGGCGACCGGGTGCCGGGTCTATAAATCCAGCGGCTTTCCCGAAACGGATGCAACAGCCTGCGTGCTGGCGATGGAACGCCTGCGCTTCAAACCCGCCACCGACGCGGCGGGCGATCCGGTGACCTCGACCTTTTACTGGCAGCAGAAGTTCTTTTTCTGACGGCGCACTCTAGGGCTGCGCAGTCAAGCGGATCATGCTGGTGTCATAGCCCAGCGCCCCGGCGCGGGCGATCAGGGCATCGACTTTCGCCTGCCCCGGCGCGGCTTCGCGGCTGAGGATCCACAGGTAACGGCCGGAAGGCTCGCCCACGATCGCCCAGGAATAGTCCTCCGCCCGGTCCAGCACCCAGTAATCGCCATAGAACGGGCCGAAGAAACTGACCTTCAGCTTGGCATTGGTCTGCGTGTCGATGATCTTGGCCTTGCCCCTGGCCTCGCTCACCTTGCCATCGGGCTTGCGGCAGCGGTTGAGGACAGAGATCTTGCCGTCAGTCCGCAGGGCATAGTCGGCGCTCACCCCTTCGCAGTCCTTCTGGAAGCCCTGTTCATAGCGGGCCAGTTCGTACCAGCGGCCAAGGTAGCGGCTGAGTTCCACGCTCCTGGCCGGTTCCGGCACGGTGCGGTTGCCAACCGGGTGCCTGGAAAAGACCGTCGCGCAGCCCGACAGGGCGGGCACGGCAAGGGCAAGCGCGGCAAGCGTCAGGACGGGGCGGGCAAACTTGCGGGTCATGGGATGGTCCTGTGGCCGTTTCCGGCTGAACATAGGATTGCGCAGCGCTTTGCACAGGGTGCCTGCCCGTTTAGACAGGGGGGATGATCGCCCAGACCATCCAGCTTGCCCTTGCCCCGGTCTTCGTCCTGGTGGCGATCGGCAATATCCTCAACCTGCTGTCATCGCGGCTGGGCCGGGTGGTTGACCGGGCGCGGCACCTGCAGGAACGGCACACGGCCACCGAAGGGCCGGACCATGACGAAGTGGTCGCCGAAATCCGCATGATCGACCAGCGAATCAAGCTGATCACCCGCGCGATCCGCGTGATGGTGACCTGCGGCCTGGTGATCGGCGCAACCGTGGCGGTGCTGTTCCTGGAAGAACTGATCGGCCTTAGCCTGCAACGCGTGGCCGCCGCGCTGTTCCTGCTGGCGGTGAGCCTCTTGATGTGGGCGCTGGTCTTGTTCCTGCGCGAAACCCAGGTTTCAGCCCAGCAGCTTCGCATCCCGCGGATCTATCTGGAGCTTTAGGCCAGCAGCTAAGCCAGCAGTTTCTGGGCCTTCTGCTCCACCGCGTCGCGGACCAACGGCTCCACGAAGGACAGCGCGCCGGACAGGGCGAAATCGAACACCAGTTCGGTCTCGGTCACGTCGATCGTGCCGGTCAGGCTTTGGCCCATGGCCTTTACGGCCAGGGCCATGCGGTCTTCCAGCGGCCAGGTGATGTCCACCTGTGCGCCGCCGGGCAGCAGGCCAGCCAGCTCGTCGCTGCGCAGGTGCATGCGGCGGCGCACTTCATCACGGCCGAGGGTATGGGGAATGGCGAGGCGCATCAGGCTTTCCCTGCGGCCTCATCGATTCCGGCCGCATCGACTCCGGCCGCATCGTTTCTGGCCCCGTCGATTGCGTCGCCGTACTTGTAATCGAGATAGCGGGTCTTGATTGCCAGATTGTCGATCGCGCCGCTGGCCAGCTGGCGAGTCACGCTGTCGATTTCCGAGCTGATCTTGCCGAGGCTGTCGAGCAGGTGCTGGTCCGGGCTGCGGCCGGCCTGCTGCTCGCCGCGCAGATGGCGCGGGATCGAGGTGTAGGTGGAAACCAGTTCCGGCAGATGCTCTCCCACCAGCTTGCGCACTTCGCGCGCGGCCGGGGCGCGCTCGTCCAGCCCGTCAAGCTGGGCGGCGAGCGAATCGAGTTGCAGCCCGATGGTATCGACCAGCTGCACCGCCGGGGCGGGCAGGGCCGGGCGCTGCTGTTCCAGCCACAGCTCGGTCCGTCCGACCAGCGATTTGACATCGCTGCCGCGCAGCACCTCGCGGCTGGGCATTTCCAGCCTGGGCACGAAAGCAAAGAACAGCACGGCGGCGACCACCGCAGCAAAGGCCAGCATCACCCCGGCAAAGCCGATCCCGTCAAGCACCAGCCCGGCAGCGACCACCGCCGCCACGATGCCCAGCATGGTAAGGGCCAGGCCGCGCGCCTTCTTCAGCGCGTGCTGCCGCTTCAGCGCGGCCGAGCGCCGCCCGATCGAAACCGCGCGCCGCCCGCCCGCGCGCTGCCGGGTCAGCGACTGGCGGGCACTGCGCAGGATCGCGTCTGACTGGTGCGCTTCTCCCGCCAATTCAGCCCTCCAGGCTCAGCAGGCTGGGCGCTTCGCCAGCGGCCTGGGCCTGGTTGGCCCCTTCGGCCCGGGCGATGTAGCCCTTGGACTTTTCCACTTCGGCCGACAGGGTGGTGACGGTCTGCTTCATCGAATCGAGCGCCTTCAGCTTGAACGTGTCGATGCTGTCCATCGTGTCATAGATGTTCTGGAAGGCGCGCTGGAGCGTTTCCAGCGGGATCGTGCTGCTGGCGGCCTGTTCGTGGATCCGCCCGGTCTGTTCGCGCAGCAAGGTGCCGGTGGAATCGATGATCCCGGCCGTGGTGGCGTTGAGCGCGGTGACCTGTTCCAGCACCAGCCGCTGGTTGGCCATGGCCTGGGCCACGGTTACGGCGGTACGCAGCGCGGCAACCGTGGTGGTGCTGGCGCGGTCCACGCCCTTGACCAGTTCGACGTTGTTCTTCTTGACCAGATCGAGCGCCAGATAGCCCTGAACCGATACCGCCATCTGCGTCAGCAGGTCCTGCGTGCGCTGGCGGACATAGAACAGCGCGGTTTCGCGGATCGCCCTGGCCTTGGCGGGATCCGTTGCGTCCAGATCGGCGGCTTTTTGCTCAAGCCGTTCATCCAGCGTGCGGCTGATGTGGATCATCTGCTCCAGGTTGCCCATGGCTTCCCACAGCTTCTGCCGCTCCACGTCGATCGCGGCATTGTCCATGAGCAGTTCGTCCTTGCCGCTGGCCAGATGCCCCAGGATCGCCTGGATATGGCCCTGCGCGCTTTCGTAGGACTGGAAATAGCGCTTCAGCGAATTGCCGAAGGGGATGATGCCCAGGAACTTGCGGCCTTTGGAAAGCTTGCCTTGCTTGCCTGGATCAAGCGTTTCGATTGTCCTGCGCAGCTCGGCCAGGTTGGCGCCGACCCCGGCTTCCTTGTCCATCGCCCGGATCGGCTTGTCAAGAAAGCGGTTGCTCATCCCGGCTGCGGCCATGATCTCCTTGCGGCCCATGTTGGTGATGGCATCGACCTTCTTGCCGAATTCGGGCGAATTGGCATCGGCTGCAATCAGGTCGGCAATGAAGGCATCGACCTTCTGGTCCAGCTTGGTCTTGGCCTCGTCCGTCACCGGGACCAGCCCGACCGCCTTTTCGGCGGGCACCACCGGCACCGGATCGGGCGGGGTCAGGGTCAGCGTCGGGGCTTCGGTTGCGGTCGGCGTGGTGGCCATGGCAGTGGTTTCCGTGTCCTGGCAAAAGGGATGCGGCCAATGTGGAGCCATGCTCGCAGCGTTGCAAGCTGTATTGTCGATGTAAGACAGAGCGCGCTCGACAAGCGCTGTCACCGTATTGTCGCCAAATTGCAACCAAACCGTCCCGGGATCGTCGCACTGCCGTCAAACAGCGGGCCTATCGGCGGCGCAACTTCAACCGTTGCGAGACTATTTCATGACCGCGATTCGCTCCGCCCGCAAAGCCCGTGTCCAACGCTTTTCTGCCGTTCTGCTGGCCGGAACCAGCCTGGTCTGGGGCCTGCCCGCGCTGGCCGAAGACGCGGCTGGCGATGCCGATGACAGCCAGGTCATCGTTGTCACCGGCCAGCGCCCGATCGCCGAATCCGAAGCTGCCGCGCTGGAAACCCAGCGCAGGTCGGATTCGCTGGTCACGGTGGCTGCGGCGGACTCGGTCGGTCGCTTGCCGGATCAGAACATTGCCCAGGCCACCGGCCGCCTTCCCGGCGTCGCGGTAGAGCGCGATCAGGGCCAGGCCCGCTACATCAGCCTGCGCGGCGCGCCCAATTACTGGACCACCCTCTCATTCGACGGGATCAACGTGGTCAGCCCCGAAGGACGCGAAGCGCGGTTCGATTCGATCCCCTCGGCAATTGCCGGCAAGATCGTGGTGTCCAAGGCCGTGACCCCGGAAATGCCGGGCGAGACGGTTTCGGGCAATGTCAATGTCATCACCCGCTCGGCCTTTGATTACAAGGGCCTGCACCTCGCCGGCAAAGCCGGCTACGGCTATGCCGAACTGGGCGGCCGCGATGAATATGAAGCCTCGCTGGTCGTCTCCAACCGTTTTGTTGTCGGCGATGGCGAAGTGGGCGTGCTGCTTTCGGGCAGTTACTATGAACGCAACATGGTGACTGACAATTTCGAGATCGACTGGGAACGGGTCAGCCAGGACCAGCGCCCGGACAGCGCCACCCGGTTCTGGGCGCGCGAGACCGAAAACAAGCTCTACCGCCTGAAGCGCAAGAACTGGTCGGTGTCCGGCCGGATCGACTGGAAGCCGGATGCCGACAACACCCTGTCGGTCCGTTCGGTCTACACCATCTTCACCGACGATGAAGCGCGCGACAATTACATCTTCGACTTTGACGACCGGCAGAGCGACCTGGTGCCGAATACCGCCGCCTGCGCCACGGCCGTCAACCCGACCCCGAGCACGACCGGCTATGCCGATGTCTGCATCGGCAACACCCCGCTGGTCGGCACGGTTTACGGCATCGACATCAACCAGCGTTCCACCCTGCGCGCCTACCGCCAGTCGATCTTCACCAACACTCTGGCTGGCGAACACCGCTTCGGCGCCGGCTGGTCGGTGAACTGGCTTGGCAATTATACCGAATCAAAGGATGATCGCTCGGTAGTTGGCGAAGCGCGCTGGGACAGCCCTTCAACCCGCACCCTGCGGCCGACCGTGGCCTACAATTTCACCGATCCGTTCCGCAACACGCCGCAGCTCTTCACCACGCTGCAACTGTCCGGCCCGACCCGTTATCAGGCCGGTGCGCCGGTGACCGATATCGACACTTTCACCAAGCCGCTGTCCTCGCTGCGGGTGCTGGACGCGGTCGATACGACCAAGGCCTATACTGCCAAGCTGGTCATCGCCAAGGAAATGGACCTGATGGGCGGCGAGGCCGTGCTCAAGGCCGGGTTCCAGTTCGACCAGCGGACCAAGGTCGCCGATGAAAGCCAGATCCAGCTGACCAGTGCCCAGGCCGCCTCGATCGGCATGCCGACCACCTATCTGCCGTTCTCGATCGATCTGCCGTTCCAGGGCGAGATCCCGATGGGCTATACCTTCCACTATTTCGATCCCGCGCTGATGCGCCAGTATTCCGATGCGGCGCGCCAGAACTTCGCTTTCACGCCCAATACCGGCAACAATTACGACGTGCGCGAACGCATCTATGCCGGGTTCCTGATGGGTACCGTGCGCTGGGACTGGGGGTCGCTGCTGGGCGGGGTGCGTGTTGAACGGCTGACCAACCGCGGCATCGCCGTGGCGACGATCGGGGCCACCACCGGGCCGGTAACCGCCCAATCCAGCCAGACGCTGGTCTTCCCCAGCCTGCACTTCAATTACAACCTTGACGATACCAAGAAGCTGCGGCTGTCGTTCAACAGCGGCGCGGCGCGGGCCGATTACGATCAGCTGCGGCCCAACGTGGTGGTGAACGATACGACCCTGACGATCAGCGGCGGCAACCCGGCGGTCAAGCCGGAACGCGCCTATGGGGTCGATGCCTATCTTGAATGGTATGTGCGTCCGCAGGGCTACCTGATGGCCGGGTTCTTCTACAAGAAGGTGGAGGACGTGCTTTATACCCAGCGCCGCACCTTCGGTTCCGATGCGCTCAACAGCGACGGGATTGACCGGTCGGGCTACACTTTCAGCGGGATCACCAACGGCGGGAACGGCCGGGTGTTCGGTTTCGAGGCCGCCGCCCAGTTGCAGCTCGAACCCTGGACCGAAAGCCTGGGCCTGCCGGCCTGGATGGGCGGCTTCGGGATCAGCGCCAACCTGACGCTGAACGACAGCGAAGTGACCAAGCCGGCGATTGGCGCGGTACCGGACCGCAAGGTCCGCCTGCCGGGGACCTCGGACGTGGTCTACAATGCCGGGGTCTATTACGAGAAGTACGGCCTGACCTTGCGCCTTCAGTATCAGCGCCGCTCGAAGTGGCTGGACGGGATTGCTGACGATCTGACCGATGCCGGCGATACCTATTGGGATGCCGATGACGAGCTGGACTTTTCGGCCCGCTATGCCTTCAGCAAGAACTTCGAGATCTATTTCGATGCCTCGAACCTGCTGAACAAGCCGGGCCGCCGCTTCTCCGATCCGGGCAACCTGCTGCGTGCGAGCGGGGTCAATGCGCCCGATACGAACATCTACACGATCGAATACGAACGGTTCGGTCGGCGCTTTAGCGGCGGCGTGCGCGTCACCTTCTGATGATCAGGCGTTCCTCCCTGCTGGCCGCGGCACTGGTTGCCGCGGCCCTTTTTTCGCCCGGACAGGCGCAAGCCCCCGCCGCGGTGGTCACCGCCGAGGTCAGGGCCAAGGGCGAAACGGTTCCGGTCGGCACCGCCGCCGACGATGCGGCGGATGATCCGGCGATCTGGCTCAACCGGCGCGATCCCACCGCCAGCCTGATCGTGGCAACCGACAAGAAGGCCGGGCTTTACGTCTATGGCCTCGATGGCAAGATTCGGCACTTCGTGGCCGACGGGCGGCTCAACAATGTCGATCTGGTCGACATGGGCCGGGCCGGGATCATGGTTGTGGCGAGCGATCGCAACGACAAGGCCGCCGCCAAACTGCGGCTCTACCGGCTGGATACGGCCACCGTGCAGCTGGTGCCGCTGGCCGTGTTCGATGGCGGTGCGGGCGAAGCCTATGGCTTGTGCCTGGTGCGCCGCGGCAGCGGTTTCGATGCCTTTTCGGTGCTGAAGGACGGGCTGGTCGCGCAAGTCCAGGTGCGGCTGGGCAAGGCGCCGCAGGGCACGATCGTGCGCTATCTGAAAGTGCCCACCCAGACCGAGGGCTGCGTGGTCGATCCGCGCAGCGAGACCCTGTACGTGGGTGAGGAAGATGTCGGGATCTGGGCGTTTGACGCCCGCGCCCGCGGACCGGTGCTTGGCCGCCTTGCGGTCAAGGTCGATGGCGTGCGGCTGGTGGCCGATGTCGAGGGGTTGGCGCTGGCCCCGCAAGGGCGCAAGGGCGGCTGGCTGGTCGCTTCCAGCCAGGGAGACAATGCCTATGCGCTCTACCGCCTGCCGGACCTTGCCTATGTCGGCCGCTTTCGCATCGCGGCGGGGCCATTCGGGAGCGTTGAGGAAACCGACGGAATCGAACTGAAGCTGGGCAATTTCGGCCCGGACTATCCGGCCGGGCTGTTCGTCGCGCAAGACGGAATGAACGAACCGGCTTCGCAGAACTTCAAGCTGGTTTCCTGGGCCGAAGTGCTGGCCGCGCTGGGCCAATAGCCTGCGCGCGGCCCGCCCGTGTCAGGCCGCCAGCTTGATCGGCTCGATCTCGCCCGAAAGATAAAGCTTCCTGGCCTTGGCCCGGCTGAGCTTGCCTGAACTGGTGCGCGGCAGGGTGCGCGGCGGAACCAGTTCGACGATTGCCGGGTGGCCCAGGACCGAGCGGACCTTGTCGCTGATCGTGTCGTGCAGCTTCTGCCGCTCTTGCGGATCGGACACGCGGCAATGGACCAGCACGGCCACCTGTTCCTCGCCCGCATCGTTCTCGACCGAGAAGGCGGCAATGTCGCCATGGTTGAAGCCGGGCAGCTGTTCCACCGCCCATTCGATATCCTGCGGCCAGTGGTTCTTGCCGTTGATGATGATCATGTCC
>JBKBSV010000140.1:0-3741 GCA_046291115.1 Novosphingobium sp.
CTTTCTCTATGCCTTTACCTCCTATGCCGGGAGCTGGGCGCCGCCACGGTTGTGGAACCTGCGCGATGGCGCGCTGGTCGATGTCTCGGCCGAGCCGCGCTATGCGAAATTCTGGCAGCGCCAGGCGAACACGGTCGGCAAGTATTGCCGCAAGGGGCAAGTGGGTGCCTGCGCGGCCTATGCCGCGGCGCTCGCACGGGTCGGCCGGGCAGAGGAAGGGATCGCCACAGCCGTGCGTTATGCCCCCACGGCCGACTGGCTGCCGGAGCCGTGCACGGTTGATTACGTCAACGACGAATGCCCCGATGGCAAGGCGCTGGTATTCGAGGGGTTCGAGCCTGCCTTGCGCTGGCTGCTCAGCGAGCAGGGCTATCTGCCGCAGGTGCCAGGTCAGCCGCAGGCTGCGGCGGGCGGGGCCGGAAGGTGAGTTCAAGCGGCGTGACAGTGCCGTCCGAGCGTAGCCGGACCCGGATCACGCCCTGCAGCTTCGGATCGCGCAGCTGCTCCTCCAGTGCGGCTGCTGCGGTCTGCGCGACGTAGAGCCGCCCTTCCCGGGGCAGGTCGGGGCTGCCGAACATCGTCGTATCGGCAGGGGCCAGCACCTGCGGGCAGGCCGTCCGCTCGGCCTCGCTGGCAAGCCTGACGACCCGCGTGATCGACGGTGCAGTGCCGGTGATGCAGCCGCCAAAGGGATAGATTGCCGGCTCGGCCGTGGCAGCGGGATTGAACTGCGGTTCTTCTGCCCCCGGCCAGGCATAGCGGAACTGGACGTAGTGCCCGCGCAGCAGGTCACGCGGGTCGTAACCTTCCACCGGGACCAGCCAGTCGGTCCCCTTACGGCTCCATTGTTCGGTCGCGGCCCACATGCCCATCAGGCCGACCAACGGCAGCACGATCGCGGCGAGCAAAGCCAGGCGGCGGTTCACGGTGTCACCTCTTTCGGCGGGGCAAAGGCGCGCGAGATTCGAACCGCGACGAAAGCAATGCCAAGGATCATCAGTCCGGCCAGGATCAGCCCGAAGCCGCTGGTCAAGAGGTCGCTCGCCAGCTCGAAACTGAGCACGATCAGGCGCAGGGCCACGGCTGCCACCGCCAGCTGGAACACCCCGCGCCAGCCGGCATACAGTGCCGCTGCGGCAATCCCGATCCACAGCGCCATGAACACCATCCCGCCACCGGTCTGGCTGCCGGAGAACAGGTAGGCGATAATGCACGCAAGTCCCGCTCCGGCCATGACCGCCCCTGTTGCTTCGCCCGAACGGCCACGGCGGGCCCAGGCAATCGCGCCTCCGGCAGCCAACGCCAGCCCGGCGCGTTCGCCCTGTGCGCCGAGGCCCAGGATCCCGCCCTCGAACCGGTCCAGCCCGCCGGCGATAACGACCAGCGACGCACCGCCGACCGCATAGGCGAGCGCGAGCTGTTCAAGGCGTTTCCAGAACGCCTCGCGGGTGCTGCGTCCGCGCATCCATGCCGCCAGCGGGGCAAGCAGCAGCGGGGCGGCCGTGATCAGCACGATCCGGGCGACCAGGATGGAGTCAGGATCGCGCGTGTCGAGCGGCTGCGGCTCCAGTCCGCCAGCATAATCCCACACGCAATAGGCCAAGACCACGAACAGCAGAGCGGCGGTGAGCCAGCCTTGTCCGCGCAGCAGCAGCAGCGGGGCGAACAGCAAGAGCCAAACCGCCAGGGGCTGCCACAGCGGCGAACTGGTCTGGTATACCTGCCCGATATGGCCGAAGAACGCCATTCCGAGCATGGCCAGCACAAACAGGGCCGCTTCCAGCCCCCACGGGTGATCGTGTTCCAGCCCCTCGCCGCGCCAGGCGATGAAGCCGGCCAGCGCGATCAGCAGCGCCAGATGGACAGCCAGCCGAACCACCCCCGGCACCTCTTGCCAGTTGGCTGCGACGACCGAGATCACCCCCAGCCCGATGGCAAGGGCACCGATGCCGACCACCGCCCACAGCGCCAGCGGGCGGCTGCGCTCCGCTTCCCACGCGCGGATTCTACCGGCGGTATCGGGATCGATCACCCCGGCTTCGAGCCATGCCTGAAGTTTGCGTTCGCTCATTGCTGGCCGGTGTAGCGCAATTGCACAATGAAACAACTGCGCCTGGTTGTCACTGCCTGGTCACCACGACCCGGATCGTGCCGAGGTGGGTCGAGGCGAACTCGACCACGTCGCCCGGCTGGAGGAAATGCCCGCTGGCCTGCTCATTGGCGATGAAGCGCTCGACCACCGCGTCCCGCAGCGACAGGCGGGCGCCGGACCCGGCCCATTCGAGCAGGCCCTCGATCATGTCGCTGCGGGTTGGCGGAGTGAAGATCACCCCTTCGGCCGTGCCCGACATCAGCACGGTATCCGCTGTCACCCGACCGCCGGGGGCAAGGCGATGGTTGCTGCCCTGGTAGCGGAACCGGGGCCGGTCCATATCTGCCAGCGCCTTTTCCATCAGGCCGCGGAAATCGAGCGTCATCTCGCCGCCGCGTGCATCCTGCCGCGGTTGGCCGTTGACGGAAGTGGTGAAGCGCTCCGCAGCGACGAAGGCGCCGAGGTCGCGGGGTATTACCAGCAAGGCGCCAGAGGGGAAGAAATCCGCCCGGCTCTTGGCATCGCTGAAACCATACCCGGAATCGAGGTTGCCGGGGTCGGCCATTCGCGCGAGCATTGCCCGATCGGTGAAGTCGCCGCACAGGAACAGTCCCTTGGTTGCGGCATCGAAATCGGTGAGGCTGGTGATCGCGCGGTCGAACCGCAGGCACAGCTCCACCTCGTAATCGAGCAGGATGTCCGAATCGGCGCGCACGGTGGTGTGGGCTGCGCTGGCCGCGCCGAACTTGGGGAACTGGAACACCGATCCGCTGCCGGCCTCTTCGGCATGGGCAGCGAAGTTGGTGCCGGTGGCGATGTGGTGCGTGCCGGCTCCGGCTGCGGGCAGCAACTCGCTGATGGCAAAGCCGAGGATCGGCGCATCGGCGAGCCGGGCCGGGCGCAGCGCTGCCTCATCGAGCGCGGCCAGTGCCGCGAACGGATTGTCGGTTTGCGGTGCACCCAGTTCGGCCAGGTCGATCGCCCGGATCTGGCCCTCCGCCATGCCGACGACCAGATAAGTGGCGACCGAACCATCGGCACGGCGGCGTTGGGCCAGCGTTACCGCCCGGTCGAGCGGTGCGATCATGGGCACCAAAGGGTCGGCCTCGAAGCTCGCCGGGTTGCCGCGCGGATCAGGCGAGGTAACCCATGCCAGGGCAACCCCGATGACGAGCATAAACAGGGCAACGCCTGCGATCCGCAGCACATGCCGGATCAAATCATGTCTCCCGGCGACCTTGACGGCATTGAAGCGCATGCAGTCCGCAAATGCAAATCGCGCGCTGGAGTCTGTTCTGCTTGCGGGGCCGGTGCCGCTGCCGCTTCGGCGTAACGGAAGCGGAGAATGACGCGCCGCCCGGCCTTGCGGCGGGGCGGCGCAGTCGCTTTCTTGCGGCGATGGCAGGGGGCTTACTTGAGCCCGGTACCGTCCATCACGGTCATATTGGCTGCGGTCTTCTCCATCTCGGCCAGCTTGTCGGCCGGCGAGGCGATCAGGCCGATCCTGGTCAGCGGGCCGCCCTGGCCCCAGTTCTTGGCCCACTCGGCGACGAACTGCTTGAGACCGGGGATCGCTTCGAGGTGCGCTTTCTTGACGTAGATGAACATTTCGCGCGCAGCGGCATATTTGCCACTCGAAACATTGTCGT
>JBKBSV010000141.1:0-3713 GCA_046291115.1 Novosphingobium sp.
AGAACCGGTTCACCCGCGCGATGATTTCCGGGATCACGTGCTGGATCAGCGGCGCGTGCGCCGGCAGCACCACCAGTTGCAGAATCCCGTCGACTTTTTCGCCCGGGGGAAACCGGATCGCTTCGGGCATGCACACTTTCGCGTGGTGCTCGCCGACGATCTCGCGCCAGCGGGTCACCACGCTCGACTGGATGAACCCGAACCGGCGGAACGCCTGCCGCCCGATCTGCGGCATCAGGTCGGCGATTGGCTTTGCCGGTCCACCGCGCGGACGGGAGTAGAGGCGCACTTTGCCCCTGGCGCCCTTTTTTGCCGGATCTGGTGGTGCGTCCCGTTCCATGGTTGCACGCCCCATGCCATAGGCGCAGCGTGAGCGCCACAGCGACAATCGCCGAAACCCTGCTTGGCTGGTACGACCGCAACGCGCGCGACCTGCCCTGGCGTGTGCGCCCCGGCGCGCCGCCGCCTGACCCCTACCACGTGTGGCTGTCGGAAGTCATGCTGCAGCAGACCACCGTGGCAGCGGTGAAGCCCTATTTCGCGCGGTTCACGACCCGCTGGCCCACCGTCGAAGCGCTCGCGGCCGCACCAGACGAGGAGATCATGGCCGCGTGGGCCGGGCTTGGCTACTATTCGCGGGCGCGCAACCTGGTGAAGGCCGCCCGCGCGGTGGCAGCCAGAGGCGGTTTCCCCACGACCGAGCCGGGCTTGCGCGAATTGCCGGGGCTGGGGGCTTACACCGCAGCGGCAGTGGCCGCGATCGCGTTCGGCGCGCGCGCAGTGGTGGTCGATGCCAATGTCGAGCGGGTGGTCGCGCGATTGTTCGCCATCGATGAGCCCTTGCCGGCGGCGCGCAAGCCGATCCGGGCACATGCGGATTCGATCACTCCGTCCGAGCGCGCCGGCGATTTCGCGCAAGCCATGATGGACCTCGGTGCAACGATCTGCACGCCGCGCGATCCGCGCTGCCTGCTGTGCCCGGTGGCCGGGTCCTGTGCCGCGCGTCACCAGGGTGATCCCGCCCGCTTTCCGGTAAAGGCGGCCAAGAAGGCCCGCCCGCTTCGCCGGGGCACGGCGTGGTGGATCGAGCAGGATGGCATGGTATGGCTGGTCCGCCGCCCGGGCACCGGCATGCTCGGCGGAATGCGCGCCTTGCCTGACGACGGATGGTCGGCCCGGGGTGATGGCCACGGCCATCCGCCGATCGCGGCCGATTGGTGCGAAGCCGGAACCGTGCGCCACGGGTTCACCCATTTCGAACTCGACCTGACGGTGATGGTGTGCGGGCAAGGATCGCTTGCGATCGTTGCGGACGGGGAATGGTGGCCGGTCGGGGAACTCGGCCAGGCAGGCTTGCCGACGATTTACGCCAAAGCGGCGCAGCGGGCGCTGGCGATCAGATAAACCCGCCACCCAGCAGCAGCCGCACGACCGCGATCGCCAGCACGATCAGGCAGAAATTGCGCCCGCCGTTGGTGCGCGACAATGCGCCGAGACCGACCCCGGCCACCGCAAACGGCAGCGCCAGCCAGTTGCCCCAGCCAAGCAGGGGAATGGTCGAAGGGATCACGATCACCAGGGCGACGATCCCGAACACGATAGAGAGTAGGTTTGCCATGTGTCTTATATGGCTAGCACACTGCCACTTGGCAAGAGAGCTCATTGACCCACCGCCGCACCTGCCGCACAGGTGCGCAGCAAAACATTTCAAATGAGGACTTGCCATGGCGTTTCGTGAATTCGACCAGCCCAATGTGTCGCGCCGCTCGTTGCTGCGCGGTGGTTTGTTGCTGGGGGCGGGCACCGCCATGGCCGGGTGGCCGCTGGGCAGCCGGCTGCTTGCGCACAACCATGCCGCCAGCTGGCCGGCGGTGCGCGCGACAGTCGAAAGTTATGTGGCCGAAGGTAAAGTCGCCAACATGCTTGCCACCATGGGCTGGGGCCAGGCTGTACCCGAAGTGATCGCCAAGGGTGTGCTGACGATCGGCCGCCCGCAAGTGGCCGATGCCGACAGCCTTTATCGCATCTACTCGATGACCAAGCCGATCACCGGCATGGCCGCGATGATGCTGATCGAGGACGGCAAGCTGACCCTCGACCAGCCGCTGGCCGAAATCCTCCCGGCCTATGCCGAGATGAAGGTGCAGAAGGAATATGACGGCGGGATCGGCGAGGACAACCTTGAGCCCGCCAAGCGCCCGATCACCATCCGCCAGTTGCTGACCCACACTGCGGGGCTTGGTTACGGTATCGTCCAGAAGGGGGCAATTCGGCAGGCCTACGAAGAAGCGGGTCTGGTGCCCGGCCAGGTCAGCCGGATCCC
Organism: Novosphingobium sp.; assembly: GCA_046291115.1. GTDB lineage: Bacteria > Pseudomonadota > Alphaproteobacteria > Sphingomonadales > Sphingomonadaceae > Novosphingobium. The sequence goes on from JBKBSV010000141.1 coordinate 2,324, forward strand.
GATCCCGGGGCTCAGCCGGGCGAAGCCGGTCGGCAGCCTTGAGGCGTTTGCTGATGGTCTTGCCAGGCTCCCGCTGGTGCTCCAGCCGGGCACGAAGTGGAGTTACTCGGTCAGCCTCGATCTGCTCGGCCGGGTGATCGAGGTGGTTTCGGGCAAGCCATTCGACAGGTTCCTGCAGGAACGGATGTTCGATCCGCTCGGCATGACCAGCACGTTCTTCCGCGTGCCGGAAAGCGAGCAGGGCCGCCTGACCAGCAATTATGGCATTCTCAACGGGATGCCGCTGCCGCTCGATCCGGCGGACAGCTCGATCTACCTCGACCAGCCCGCTTTCCCGTTCGGCGGCGCAGGGCTGGTGTCGAGCCCGGCCGATTACGACCGGTTCCAGCGGATGCTGGTGGGCAAGGGCGTGCTCGACGGAGTGCGGGTGATGAGCGAGTCGACTGTCCGGCTGGCGGCCTCCAACCTGCTGCCCGAGGGCGCCAGTACCGAAGGGACCTGGGTCGCAGGGCAGGGATTTGGCGCTGGCGGCCGGGTTACCGGGTCGGCCTTCGGCTGGGGCGGCGCGGCGGGCACTGCTGCGTTCGCCGATCTCGACAGCGGACTGCGCGCGGCATTGTTTACGCAGTACATGCCGTCCGAGGCATACCCGATCCAGCGCAGCTTTCCGGACCTGGTGATGAAGGACCTCGCGGTGATGCAGGGTGCCTGAGATGGCTGTGATGGCCTTTTCCGGCTCCCCGCTGGAGCGGGCGGATCATATCCGGGTCGACCCGGAGGCGCTTGCCGGGCTGATGAACTGGAAGGCGCGGTTGTTGCTGCTTGACGGGCTCAACCCGGTGTTCGGTGACGATGGCCAGCTGCAATGGGGCACGCTGGCCGAAGCGCCGCAAGCGGCAGAGCTGGTGTTCCTCGGCCTGCTGGACGGCAAAGCGTGCTTTGCTGCGGTGCCTGACGAGGGCGCGACCGGGCCAGCCTACGCCAACCCGTCGATCTGGAACGCGATGCAGCAGCTCGAGCCGGGCAATCTCGCGCTCTACGGCGGCGCGCGCAGCCTGGTCGACTGGCACGCGCGACACAAGTTCTGCGCTCGCTGCGGCGCGCCGACGGTGATCGCCAAGGGGGGGTGGCAGCGGCATTGCGACGCTTGCGGAGCGGACCACTTCCCGCGCACCGACCCGGTCACCATCATGCTGGTCGAGAGCCAGGATGGCGACCGGTTGCTGCTTGGCCGTCAGCCGCGCTTCCCCCGGCGGATCTATTCCGCACTCGCCGGGTTCGTCGAACCGGGCGAGACGATCGAGGAAGCGGTGGCCCGCGAGGTCAAGGAAGAAGCCGGGATCACCGTGCGCGATGTGCGCTATATCGCCAGCCAGCCATGGCCTTTCCC
>JBKBSV010000142.1:0-3699 GCA_046291115.1 Novosphingobium sp.
CTCGGATTGGCTGGGCGACCAGGACGCGATCGAGTACATGGTCCGCGAAGCGCCCCAGGCGGTTTACGAGCTGGAACATGCCGGCGTGCCGTTCAGCCGCAACCCGGATGGCACCATCTATCAGCGTCCGTTTGGCGGCCACATGCAGAACATGGGCGAGGGCCCGCCGGTGCAGCGCACCTGCGCCGCGGCTGACCGCACCGGCCACGCCATGCTCCACGCGCTTTATCAGCAGAGCCTGAAGTACGATGCGGACTTCTTCATCGAATACTTCGCCATCGACCTGATCATGGAAGACGGCGCCAATGGCGTGCCGGTATGCCGCGGCGTGATCGCCATGTGCATGGAAGACGGCTCGATCCACCGCTTCCGCGCCCATGCCGTGGTGCTGGCCACGGGCGGCTATGGCCGCTGCTATTACACCGCCACTTCGGCCCACACCTGCACCGGTGACGGCGGCGGGATGGTGCTGCGCGCGGGCCTGGCGCTGCAGGACATGGAATTCGTCCAGTTCCACCCCACCGGCATTTACGGTGCCGGCGTGCTGATCACCGAAGGCGCGCGCGGGGAAGGCGGATACCTGACCAACTCCGAAGGCGAACGCTTCATGGAGCGTTATGCCCCCTCGGCCAAGGACCTTGCCAGCCGCGATGTCGTCTCGCGCTCGATGGCGCTGGAAATCCGCGAAGGGCGCGGGGTGGGGCCGAACAAGGACCACATCTACCTGCACCTCGATCACATCGATCCCGACGTGCTGGCCCAGCGCCTGCCGGGGATCACCGAAAGCGGCAAGATCTTTGCCGGGGTCGATCTGACCCGCCAGCCGCTCCCCGTGGTGCCGACCGTGCACTACAACATGGGCGGCATTCCCACCAATTACATGGGCGAAGTCGTCACCATCGGGGCCGATGGCAATCCGGAAACGGTTGTGCCGGGCCTGTTCGCGGTGGGCGAAGCGGCCTGCGTTTCGGTCCACGGCGCCAACCGCCTGGGTTCCAACTCGCTGATCGACCTCGTGGTGTTCGGCCGCGCTGCCGGTCATCGGCTCAAGGAACTGATCAAGCCGAATTCGGCCCATGCCGAATTGCCCAAGGACAGCGCAGACCTGGCGCTGACCCGGCTCGACCACTTCCGCCACGCCAATGGCGGCTCGCCGACGGCCCAGGTGCGGACCGAAATGCAGCGCATCATGTCCACCCACGCGGCCGTGTTCCGCAACGATGAACTGATGGCCGAAGGCAAGGTCAAGCTGGCCGCCACCTACAGCGGCATGCAGGACATCAAGGTCTCCGACCGGTCGCTGATCTGGAACAGCGACCTGATCGAGACGCTGGAACTCGACAACCTGATCAGCCAGGCGACGGTGACCCTGCACGGCGCGCACAGCCGCAAGGAAAGCCGCGGCGCCCACGCGCATGAGGATTTCCCCGATCGCGACGACGCGCAGTGGATGAAGCACACCGCAGCCTGGTTCGATGGCTGGGGCGGCAAGGGCGGCGAAGTGAAGCTCGATTACCGCCCGGTCCACGAATATACGCTGACCGACGATGTCGATTACATCAAGCCGAAGAAGCGGGTTTACTAAATAGCCGTCGAAAGGGCGGAATCAGGCAGGGCCGGAGTGGCAACACTCCGGCCTTTCCGGTTGGCACTTGCAAAAGAACATGGCCTATCGCCAGCGTAGCCGATGGGGCGTCAATTGGTCGACACTGGTCACGCCCATCAGTTTCATCCCCCGTTCGATCTCGTCCTTGAGGATGCCGATTGCGCGCTCTACCCCGGCCTGGCCAGCCGCGGCGAGGGCGTAGAGGTAAAGGCGGCCGCCCGATGCCGCCGTGGCTCCGGCGCAGACGGCCTTGAGCGCATGGGTGCCGCGCCGCACGCCGCCATCGCAGATGATCTCGATCCGTCCGCCAACCGCGTCAACAATCTCACGCAGTTGATCGAACGGGGCGCGGCTGCCATCCAGCTGGCGGCCGCCGTGGTTGGAAATCATGATCGCGTCGATTCCCATATCGGCCGCGCGGCGGGCGTCGGCCACGCTCATCACGCCTTTCAGCGCGAACTTGCCGCCCCAGTCATCGCGCAGTTGCTCGGCCATTTTCCAGTCCAGCGACTGATCGAGCATGGTGTTGAAATAACCCGCGATGGAAACCGCCTGGCCGGTCCCTTCGACCACGTGGGTATCGAGGTTCGGCAGGGCGAACTTTTCGCGCAGCAGATAGTCCAGCCCCCAGCGCGGCTTCAGCGCATAGCCCAGCAGGTTGCGGGGCGTGAACCTGGGCGGCGAGGTAAAGCCGCTGCGGGCGCAGCGTTCGCGCTTGCCCGCCACGATCGTGTCCACGGTCAGCGCGATGGCATCGAACTTCGCGGCCTGGCAGCGCTCGATCATCGAGCGGTTGAGGCCGCGGTCCTTGTGGTAATAGAACTGGAACAGCTTGGGGTTATCCCCCATCGCGCCGATCTCCTCGATCGAGACGGTGGCAAGGCTGGAAATGCCGAACCACAGCCCGAACTTCTGCGCCGCGCGGGCGACGGCGCGTTCGCCCTGCCAGTGGAATACGCGCTGCAAAGCGGTGGGAGAGAGCATCAGCGGCAACGCGCTGTTGCGGCCGAGGATGGTGCAGCTGGTGTCGATCCGCTCCACCCCGGCCAGCACATCGGGCACCAGATCGCAATCGCCGTAGGCGGCCGTGTTGCGCTGCTTCGTCAGTTCGTCATCGGCCGCGCCGTCGATATAGTCGAACACCGGCCAGGGCAGGCGCTGCTTTGCCAGCAGGCGAAAATCGTCGATATTGTGGCAATCGGACAGGCGCATGACGCCGGGTTAGACCAGCTGCACGCCGCCTGCAATCACCGCATCAGCGCGTCGCACACCGTATCATCGCCGCTTTCCATGCCCTTGCGCAGCCACTCCATCCGCTGCCTGCTGGTGCCGTGGGTGAATTGTTCCGGGCTGATCCGGCGGCCGGCGTTGCGCATCAGGGTATCGTCCCCGATTGCGGCGGCGGCGTTGAGGCCGCTTTCCATGTCGCCGGGTTCCAGCCGGGTGCGGTTCTTGGCGGCCCAGACCCCGGCATAGCAATCGGCCTGCAATTCCAGCCGTACCGACAGGGCATTGGCCTGGCGCGGGTTTTGTGATTGCAGGCTGCGGATCTGGTCGGAAATGCCGGTCAGTTTCTGGATGTGGTGGCCATACTCGTGGGCGATGACGTAATCGCGGGCGAACTTGCCCCTGGCACCCAGCTCGCGGTCCATCTGCGCGAAGAAATCGGTATCAAGGTAAATGCCCTGGTCGGCCGGGCAATAGAACGGCCCCATCGCGCTTTGCGCCGCGCCGCAGCCGGACTGGCCGGCCTGTGAATAGAACACCAGCTTGGGCGCCTTGAACGGGATGCCAGCGGCGGCGAAAACCGGCTGCCAGGTCTTGTTGAGCGAGGAGAGGGCATTGCACATCTGCAGGCTGCTTTCGTCCACCCGGCAGCTTTCGCTTTCGCTCAGCGCGCCGCCGACCGGGGCGGACTGTTCCTGCACCGGCCCCTGGACCTGTTCCAGCCCGCCCAGCAGCTGGCCCGGATCGACTCCGAACACCGCCGAGGCAACCAGGACGAGGATGATCGTCCCGCAACCGACCTGTCCGCCGCGCCCCACCGGCAGGCCGCGCCGCGCACCGCCGGAACCGCGCTGGTCCTCCACGTC
>JBKBSV010000034.1:0-19711 GCA_046291115.1 Novosphingobium sp.
ATTCGACACGGGTAATCTTGATGCCCCACGGGTGGGTGGCCTCGTCCACCACCGTCAACAGTCGGGCGTTGATGGCGTCACGCTTGGACAGGCTTTCATCGAGGTCCATCGATCCCATCACCGTGCGCAGGTTGGTGGTGGTCAGCTGCATGATCGCGACATAAAGATTCGACACCTCATAAGCGGCCTTGCCGGCATCGAGCACCTGGAAGAACACGACTGCGTCCACGCCGACCATGGCGTTGTCCTTGGTGATGATTTCCTGCCCCGGAATATCCAGCACCTGTTCCATCATGTTCACCTTGTGACCGATCCGGTCGATGAACGGGATGATGATGTGAAGGCCAGGCTGGGCCGCCAGAGTGAACTTGCCGAGCCGTTCGATCGTGTAGACATAACCCTGACGGACCACCCGCACGCCCATCAGCAGGAAGATGAACACCAGCACCAGAATGAACAGCAGTACCTCGAACATCGCGCTCTCCATCAACCTTGTCTTTCGGCATGTTAGCGCGGCAGCAAGCGGGGGCAAGCGAAACCGGACAGGTGGTTTCAGCCGATCGTAACCAATCCCGGTTCCGCGCGGGCGCAGGATACGCGGCCATGCGCACGACTGGTCGCAAGGGTTCTGAGGGTCGGAACATCCCGGCACCGCTGCCCGCAGGGTCAAGCAGGATTAGATTGACACCATGATCGCGGTGGAGCGCGAGAGCATGGACCAGATCCATGCCTGTCTCACCGGCCTATTGGCCGCGAAGATCACCACCATGGCATTGGCCGGACCGACCCAGACCAGCATCGCGGGCCAGCCAGCCGCCGATCGGCGACAAAGCCCTGCAAGGTGCGATCAATCCGTTGCGGCTCCAGGCGCAGCGGCTGGCTGGCCGCGGCCGGCAGCCGCGCGGCGATCGGCTGCGGCACGGCAACCCCAGGCAGCGTCACTGCCAGCAACAGACCTTTCAGACGGCGCATCATTCAAAGCTTGCCAAACAGCACCAGCATCCGCGCCCAGGCGCGCTCAGCCTCGGCCTTGTCATAGACCGCAGCATCAAGCGTGCACCAGCCATGATCGGCGTTGTAGACTTCCACCTCGGCCGGGCGCCCGGCAGCTCGCGCGGCTTCGCGCAAGGTATCCTTCTCGGCCGGCGCACGGGCATCGTCGTTGCGGGCCACCGCGATCAGGTAGCTGGCCTTTGTCTCGCCCAGCAGGCGGTGCGGGCTGCCGGCCCTGTCGGTCACCAGTCCGCTGCCGTGGAAGGATGCCGCGGCCTTGATCCGGTCCGGCACGGCCCAGGCGGTGCGGATCGTGAACGGCCCGCCCATGCAATAGCCGCTGGTGCCGATCCCGCGCTTGCGATTCACCTCGCGCCGCTGGTCGAGCCAGGCGGCGAAGGCCTTCGCATCGCGGACGATCCCATCGTCCGACAGCGCCGCAATCATCGGCTTCAGCTTTTCCTGCCCGGCGGGGGTGCGCCATTCCGAAATCGCGTTCATGATCGGGGCCGTGGCGCTGCGGTAATACTGGTTCACCACCAGCACGGCATAGCCGCTCGCCGCCAGCCGCCGGGCCATCTGGCGATAGGCCTCACGCACCCCGGCAATGTCCGGCCACAGGATCACGGCGGGATGCCTGCCCCGGACCGGGCGGATGAACAGCGCGTCGGCCGTGCCATCGGGCGTGGGAATGGCAACGGTATCTTCCGCCACCCTCGCCTGCTTGGCCGACACCGGCAGCGCGGCGGCAGCGGCCAGCACACCGGCGGCCCCGACGGCGGCAAATTCGCGGCGGCTGACCCCGCGCGCGGCCAGCGCCTGATCTTCCTCGTGAGCAGTCAGATCATCGCACATCGGCAGCTCTCCTCTGCTTGCCAGACTAGCCGCCCCTGCGCCCGCGTCCAGTGCCCATCGGGGCAGGACCGCGCCCGCGGGCAATGGGCCCGCCGCACACTTAGGGTATTGACCCTAATGCCAAGGCGGCGCAATCGATCTGCAAAACAACCAGGAGAGGGATTCGATGCGTTGGAAAGCGCTGGCCTTGGCCATGCTGTTGCCGCTGGCTGGCTGCAAACAGCAGCCGAGTTCGGAATTGCCCGGTGCGGTGAACGCCGAACGGATCATCAAGGCCGATCCGAACGAGTGGCTGTCCTACGGCCGGACCTATGACGAGCAGCGTTATTCCCCGCTCGACCAGATCAACCAGGAGAACGTCAAGGACCTGGGCCTGGCCTGGTATGCCGATCTCGATACCTCGCGCGGGCAGGAAGCCACGCCGCTGGCGATCGACGGCAAGATCTACATCACCACCGCCTGGTCCAAGGCCAAGGCCTATGACGCGCTGACCGGCAAGCTGGAATGGGAATACGATCCCAAGGTTCCGGGTGAACGGGCGGTTGCGGCCTGCTGCGACGTGGTCAACCGCGGCATGGCCGCATGGGGCGACAAGCTGTTCCTCGGCACGCTGGATGGACGGCTGGTGGCGCTCGATCGCAAGACCGGCAAGGAAGTCTGGAGCACGGTCACGCTCGACCAGTCCAAGCCCTATACCATCACCGGGGCGCCGCGCGTGATCAACGGGATGGTGATGATCGGCAACGGCGGCGCCGAAATGGGCGTGCGCGGTTTCCTGACCGCCTATGATGCCGATAGCGGCAAGCAGCTGTGGCGGTTCTATTCGGTCCCGGACGAACCGGGCAAGAACAAGGAAGAGCACCTCAAGAAGGCCGAAGCCACCTGGGCGGGTGAATACTGGAAGCTCGGCGGCGGCGGTACCATGTGGGATGCCATGGCCTATGACCCGGAACTGGACCTGCTCTATGTCGGGGTCGGCAACGGCTCCCCGTGGAACCAGCACTTCCGCTCCAACGGCCAGGGGGACAACCTCTACCTTTCATCCATCGTCGCGCTGCGGCCCAAGACCGGCGAATATGTCTGGCACTTCCAGACCACGCCAGGGGAAACCTGGGACTATACCGCCACCCAGCACATCATGCTGGCCGATCTCGAAATCGAAGGGCAAAAGCGCAAGGTGCTGATGCAGGCGCCCAAGAACGGCTTCTTCTTCGTGCTCGACCGCACCGATGGCAAGCTGATCAGTGCCAACAACTTCGTGCCGGTCAACTGGGCCACGGGCTTCGACATCAAGACCGGCCGTCCGATCGAGAACCCGCAATCGCGCTATTACAAGACCGGCAAGATGTTCCTCGGTTCGCCCGGTCCGATCGGGGCGCACAACTGGCACCCGATGGCCTATGATCCGAAGCAGCGGCTGGTCTTCATCCCGGCGATCAATTCGGCCTTCCCGTTCATCCACAAGCCGGACTGGAAACCCAACAAGCACGGCTTCAACGTCGGGCTGGACCTGGCCTCGGGGGCCATGCCGGCCGATGCGAAGGTCCGCGCCGCGGCAATCGCTGCCACCACCGGCGAACTGATCGCGTGGGATCCGGTGGCCCAGAAGGCCCGCTGGAAAGTGCAGTTCAAGGGGGCGTGGAATGGCGGGATGCTGGCCACCGGCGGCAATCTGCTGTTCCAGGGCAACATGACCGGCGAATTTGCCGCCTATGATACGGCCACCGGCAAGAAGCTGTGGTCGTTTGATGCCCAGACCGGGGTGGTCGCCCCGGCCTCAACCTTCACGGTCGGCGGGCAGCAATATGTTGCGGTCCTCGCCGGTTGGGGCGGCGCCTGGCCGCTGGCTGGCGGGTTGGTCGGGGAACCGCACGGACCGGTCAAGAACGTGTCGCGCCTGCTCGTCTTCAAGATCGGCGGAAAGACCCAGCTGCCGCCGCTCGACAAGTCGCGCCCGCCGTTGGACCCGCCGGCCAAATCCGGCACGCCCGAGCAGATTGCCGAAGGGGCTGCCAACTTCGGCCAGTTCTGCGGCGTCTGCCACGGCGATGCAGCGATCGGCTCCAGTCTGACCCGCGACCTGCGCCGGGCCGGCTCGCTGGGCGATCCCAGGATGTGGAACCAGATCGTCATCGGTGGGGCGCTGACCCAGAACGGCATGATCAGCTGGAAGGAAGAGCTGAACGATGCCGAGGCCGAGAACATCAGGCTCTATGTCATAAACCGCGCGCACGAGGACAAGGCGCTCGGGATGGATTGATCTGGCCTGACCTGACCAAAGCTTGAGGGGCGGAGCCGCAGGGTTCCGCCCCTTTTTCTTGGCTCGCCCTCTTTGCAGACGGGCGCGCTTGGGCCATGAGGCGCAGCAACAGGCAGGTGGGGGATAGCATGGCCGAGAACCGGGGATCGCCGATCGACTGGAGCCGCCTGCCCTATGGCGGCGACCTGTTCGGCGAACTGCACCTGGCCGAAAGCGCGCCGCCCCCGGCCGGGCGTCCGCCGATGTTCCCCGGCCTGGCGCTGTGCGGCGTGGCGGCAGCGGCGGCGGCCTGGCTTTCCGACCACTACGGCTTTCCGATCATCCTGCTGGGGCTGCTGGTCGGCCTCGCGCTCAATTTTGCTTCGCAGGATCCGCGCACCCATGCCGGGCTCGACTTTGCCTCGCGCACCTGCCTGCGCTGGGGGATCGTGGTGCTGGGTCTGCAAGTGACTTTCGCCCAGATCGGGGCGGTCGGTGTGCTGCCGTTCCTGGCGCTGGGCGTAATCATGGCGATGACTCTCGGCGCCGGGCTGCTGGGCGCACGGCTGGCCGGGCAATCGCGCTATGCCGGGACCCTGGCCGGCGGCGCAACCGCGATCTGCGGGGCCAGCGCGGCGCTGGCGCTGTACGGGGTGATCGGCAAGGAACGGCTCAGCCAGGCGCAGTTCGCACTCACGCTGGTGGGCGTCTCGCTGGCCAGCGCGCTCGCGATGACGGTCTATCCGGTGATCGCCACCCAGCTCCGGCTCAGCGATGCCCAGGCCGGCTTCCTGATCGGCGCTTCGATCCACGATGTCGCCCAGGCGATCGGCGGCGGTTATGCCGTGTCCGACGCGGCCGGCGCCCAGGCGACCATTGTCAAGCTGGCCCGCGTTGCCCTGCTGGCCCCGCTGGTCGCACTGACCAGCCTTGCGCTTGGCCCGGCCGGCGATGCCGCGGACCAGCCGGTCTGGCGGCGGCTGGCGCTGCCGTGGTTCATCCTTGTCTTCCTTGGCGTGGTCGCGCTCAACAGCCTGATCGCAGTGCCGCAACAGCTGGTCGGATGGGGGCTGATGCTGTCCAAATCGCTGCTGCTGCTGGCCGTGACCGCAACCGCCATGCGCAGCCGGATGGACCTGCTGCTGGCAGCCGGCTGGCGTGCGCTGGTGCCAGTGCTGGCAGCCTCGCTGGCCAGCTTCGCCGCCGCGCTGACATTCGCCTACGGTCTGCTTTAGGGGCAGGACCTCAGATCACGAAATCCAGCACCGCCGGCAACGGCTTGCGGCGCCGGTTGGCAACCATCGTATCGTGCAGCCGCGCGATCTGCGTGCTGCCGGTCTTCACGAACAGGAACGGCAGCAGGCCGTGGAGCAGGCAGGCGAACCCGCCCAGGATCATCCGGATCCCGAAGCCGCTCGCCATCACCAGATGTTCGCCATAACTTTCGCCGACACTGGCGGGATGTTCGGTGAAGGGCTTCAGCAGATCCATGCGGGCATCTCCGGGTTGATGCCGCAACAATGCCGCAGCCAACGTGCGATTTCATCACCATTTTTATGGCTTCATGGCAGTTTTTGCGCTATTCTATCCCAATGCATGATATTTCGCCGCAACTTGATACCATAGACTGGGCGATCCTTGGGGTCCTGCAAGCCGATGCCGCGCTGCCGGTGCACGAAGTGGGCGATCGGGTCGGCCTGTCTGCCAATGCCTGCTGGCGGCGGATCCGGCGACTGGAAGACAGCGGGATCATTGCCCGGCGGGTGGCGCTGCTCGATGCAGAGAAGCTGGGCCTTGCCACCACGGTGTTCGTCGCGATCAAGACCAACCGCCACGATCCGGCCTGGCTCGAAGCCTTCGCCAGGGGGATCGAAGCCATTCCCGAAATCGGCGAGTGTCACCGCATGGCCGGCGATGTCGATTACCTGCTGAAAATCGTGGTGCGCGACATCGCCCATTATGACCGGATCTATCGCAAGCTGATCGCCGCCGTGCCGGATCTGGCCGATGTCAGTTCCAGCTTCTCGATGGAGAAGATGAAGGCAACCACCGCCCTGCCCCGGCCAGGCTGAGCGCTTTTTTCAGCCAAGCTGATTTGCTTCCCCCGCCCGCCCCCCGGCCCAACCACCCGATCAAGCGACCCGGTGGGCGGTTGGCCGAGGGAGCAGGCGGGGGATTGCTTCCAGAATCGTCGACGGACCTATTTCCGCAGCAGCCAGCCGAAAATCTCGGGCAGGCGGCGGGCCCAGGCATTCTCCTCGTGCTCGGCCCCTTGATAGGTGGTGCCTTGCCAGTCGCGCCCGCGCTTCCACCCCTTGGCCGCGATCCCGGCTTCGACTGAGGCCTGATAGCGCGGATAGAACGCATCGAGCGTGCCGGTGCCGATGTCCAGCCACAGCCGCCGCCCGCCACCCGGCTGGCCGAGCCGGTCAACCAGCCAGCGCTGGTGCAGCGCCAGCCGTTCCGGATCGGCGTCCTCGCCCGGTTGCGCCATGACCAGCGGCCAATGGGTGGAAATGCAGGCGGCCCGGCCATAGATGTCGGGTCGCATGACGAAGGCATAGCAGCTCATCAATCCGCCCATGCTCGATCCGGCAATCGCCGTGTCGCGCAGACCCCGGCGGGTGCGATAGCTGCGGTCAATCTCATGCTTGAGCGGCCCGGCCAGCCAGGCGAGGTAGGCTTCGGAAAGGACCGGACCACCCGCAAGCGCCTCCATCCGCCCGCGCAAGGTCGGCGAGGCGCCGTCATAGGCGGATTTCGGCAGATACTGGCGATACCGGTCTTTTCCCGGCGCCCAGATCCCGACAATGATGTGCGGCTCCACCTTGCCCGTCGCCATCGCCGCCAGCATCGCCTGGTCGGCCGCCCAGATCTTGTTGAAGTTGGAATGCTTCAGCTCGAACAGGTTATGTCCGTCATGCATGTAAAGCACCGGATAGCGCCGCTTGCCCGCGTCATAACCCGGCGGCAGCCAGATCGTCAGGCGCTGGTCCGGCAGGCCCGGAATCGCAATCCTCTTGACCTCGACCAGGCGGCCCTGGTCCTGCGCCAGCGCCGGGCCGGCGAGCAGGCCCAGCACCAGTGCCAGCAGCGCCAGCAGGCTCTGGCGCAGCGCCATCACTTGCCCGGCTGCAGCCGCATCGCCGCGCCGCCGCCCGGGGCCAGCCACAGCGTCAGGGTATCGCCCTGCTTCACCTTGCGGGTTTCATAGGCGATGTTGTGGCGCGCATCGGTCTGGTAAGTCGCCCCGGGGCCGTCCTTGAAGATCGTCGCGGTATAGGTCTTGCCCGGTTCGAGGAAAGCGAAGGTGATGGTCACCGTGTGCTCCTCGGCGCCGCCGACCCCGCCAACGTACCAGTCCTCGCTGCGCCGGTCCTTGCGGGCGAAGATGGCATATTCCCCAACCGCTCCGGCCAGCAGGCGGCTGTCGCTCCAGTCGGTCGGGACCCGGCTGATGAAGGCCAGCTCGCGCGGGTGCTTTTCCAGTTCTTCCGGGAAATCGGCAGCCATCTGGATCGGTGAATAGATCGCCAGATACAGCCCCAGCTGCTTGGCCAGGGTAGAGGCCAGCGGCACGCCTTGCGCGCCTTTCAGGCTGAGTATCCCGGGGGTGAAGTCCATCGGGCCGGACAGCATCCGGGTATAGACCAGTGTCGCTTCGTGCTCCGGCGGATTGGCGAAGGCGCCCCAGGCATTGTATTCCATGCCCCGCGCCCCTTCCCGCGCCACCCAGTTGGGAAAGGTGCGGCGAAGCCCGGTGTCCTTGACCGGCTCATGCGGGTTGACCGCAACCTTGTACTTGGCGGCCGTTTCGACGACTTTCAGGTGGTGCTGCACCTGGCGCTGGCCATCGTGCCATTCCATCCGCACGTCGCCCGGCTTGTCCCCCGGCGCGATGATCCCCCCGGCATCGGCGACATAGCCGGTCTTGACCCAGTCGATCCCCAGCGCAGCGTCGGTGCGGAAGGCATCGTCGAGCTGGCGTTCGTAAACATCGATGTTGCCGCCAGTTTCGTGGTGGCCCACGATCCGCACGCCTTGCTTGCGGGCATAGTCGGCCACTTCCTTGCGGTCGAAATCGGGTGCGGCCTTGGTAAAGCTGAACTCAAAGCCCCGGCTGAACCAGTCGGCATTCCAGCCCTCGTTCCAGCCTTCCACCAGCACGCCGCGGAAATTGTGCTTCTTGGCAAAGTCGATCATCGCCTTGGTCCGCTCGGTCGTTGCGCCGTGGTTCGGCCCGGTCGCCCAGGTCCAGCGGCCAGAGATCATCCCCCACCAGATCCCGACGTAGCGGCCCGGCTGCACCCAGCTGACATCGCCCAGCTTGTTGGGTTCGTTGAGGTTCAGTTCCAGATCGCTTTCGACCAGCCCCCGGGCATCGTCCGTCACCCGGATCGTGCGCCACGGCGTGTTCATTGGCAGCGCGCGGGTGACGCGCGGCCCGCGCGAGGAGGGTGAAAGATGCGTGCGGAAATTCTGCCCGCTGGCCCGGCGCAGCCAATAGCCCGCATAGTCGACCAGCGCGGCCTCATGGAAGGCCAGGTGGGTGCCGTCCTCCAGCCGCATGGTGATCGGCGTGTGGGCCATCGATACGGCGTCGATCGGAGTCTTCTGATAGATCTGTTCGTACCGGTTCCAGTCCCCGCCGGGGATCCACCAGGCCGTGCCCCTGGGGGCGATGTTGAACTGGGTCAGTTCGTCGGCGATGTTCATCTGCCTCAGCGCCGACTGCTCCGGCACTTCATAGCGCAACCCGATCCCATCGTTGAACACCCGCACCCGCACGTTCATCAGCCGGCCGCCGCGATCATCGGCCTGGCGATAGCGGATCAGCAGCTCGTTATAGTGATCGCGGACATAGCGGCGCTCGCCCCACGGCAGTTCCCAGGTATTGTCGCCCTTTGCCGTCTCGCTGCCGATCACGGTAAAGCCACGGTCCATGGCGAGGCCGTCGGTCAGCAGGAAGCCCAGCCGCGAGGGCGCGATCAGCAGCTGGCCCTTGCGGCTGAGCGACCAGGTGGGATGGCCTTCCCCGCCATTGGTGCCGATGGTGAGCACCAGGCTGCCATCGGGCGATGCGACAGTGGAGGCGCTGGTGATCTGCTGGGCCGCGGCCGGCACGGCCAGCACCATGGCCGCAACGGCGCCAAGCATGGACAGCAAACGCATCAGGCAGTCTCCTCGATCAGCATGGCCCCGAACGGCGGCAGGCCTTCCGGCCCGGCCCCGTTGACACTGGCCAGCACGCGGCCGGCCAGGGCCGGAAGGGCCGCTGCGGCAACCGTGTCAGGGGTGAAATTGAACAGGCACAGCAGGCTCTGGCCCAGGAATGCGCGGCGCACGGCCAGCACGGCATCGTCCGCCCGCAGCACATCATAGCTGCCCCAGCGCAGCGCCGGGCAGCCGCGGCGCAGGTCCAGAAGCTGGCGGGTCAGGTTGAGCAGCGAGTCCGGATCGGCTTCCTGCCGGTTGACCGCGCGGGCCAGGTTCTCCTCGCCCGGCGGCAGCCACGGCGCATTCTGGCTGAACCCGCCATGTTCGTCCTCGGCGGTCCACGGCAAGGGCGTGCGGGCCCCGTCGCGCGACAGGGTCAGCGGCCAATTGGCGATCGCTTCGGGGTCTTGCAGCTGCTCGAACGGAATCTCGACCTGGGTCAGGCCCAGCTCCTCGCCCTGATAGATGATCGGATTGCCGCGCAGCGTGATCAGCAGCATGGCCTTCATCCGGGCGAAGACATCGCGCTGATCCGGCGCGCACCAGCGCGACAGGGCGCGCGGTGCATCGTGGTTCTCGAACGCCCAGCTTGGCCAGCCGGTGCCGGGGCCATCGGGCCAGCTGGCCTGGGCCTCGGCAACCAGCCTCGGCGTCAGCCGCTCGGCATAAAGGAAATCGAACCCGTAGGCACTGTTCAGCCGGGCATCCCCGGCGGTGAAGGCGTGCATTTCCGCCAGCGCCAGCGCCCCGCCGACCTCGGCCATGGTGAACACGGCGCCATAATGATCGCAAAGCGCGCGGATCCGCTCGATGAAGGCGGGAATAGCGGGGTGCGACTGGTTGTGGAGATGTTGCTGAAAATCGAACGGGCGGGTGCGGATCTTGCCATCGTCCGGGGCGGGCGGATTGTCGGTCAAGGCCGGATCGTGCATCGCAAAGTTCAGCGCATCCAGCCGGAAACCATCGACCCCGCGGTCCAGCCAGAACCGCGCTGCATCCAGCAGCGCGTCCTGCACTTCGCGCCGGTGGCAGTTGAGCTGCGGCTGGCCGGGCAGGAAATTGTGCAGGTAATACTGCCCGCGCCGCGCATCCCAGGTCCAGGCCGGGCCGCCGAAGACCGACTGCCAGTTGCTGGGCGGAGAGCCATCGGCCTTGGCATCGGCCCAGACGTACCAGTCCGCGCGAGGGCCGGTGCGGCTGGCGCGGCTTTCGGCAAACCACGGATGCTCATCGGAGGTATGGGCATAGACCTGGTCGATCAGGACCTTGAGGCCAAGGTCATGAGCCCGGGCGACCAGCGCGTCGAAATCGGCCAGCGTGCCGAAAATCGGATCGACCCCGCGATAGTCGGCCACGTCATAGCCGAAATCCTTCATCGGCGAGGTGAAGAACGGCGAGATCCAGATCGCCTCCACCCCCAGATCGGCGATGTAATCCAGCCGCCGGGTCACCCCGGCAAGATCGCCGATCCCGTCGCCGTTGGAATCCTGGAAGCTGCGCGGATAGACCTGATAGATCGCCGCCCCGCGCCACCAGGGCTGGGTTTCGGCGTGGGCCTGGGCCGCTTCGATCTTGGCAACACGGTTCATGGGATCGGGGTGCTGCAATTCAGTTCTTGGCCGCGCAGACGGCAAAGCCGAAGGCGGGCAGGGTTACGGCAAGGCTGCCGGGAGCGGCGGCGCGGGGCGAGCACTGGCCCGCCAATGTGGCAAAGGCGCGACTGTGCGGATCGACCGCGACATGGGCCGAAACCGGCACCTTGGCGGTATTGAACAGCAGCACCACTTCCTGCCCGGTCTTCGGATCGAACCGCGAAATCGCCAGGAGGCCGGGCTTGTCGGAAAAGGCCCGGATCTTCTGCAGGCCGCCCATCAGCGCCGGCGTGGCACGGCGCACCGCGGACAGCTCGGCAATCAGCCGGTAGAGCGGATGGCGGGTATCGAAATTGGCATCGGCCGTGGTCGCATCGGTGCCGATCAGGTCGTTGTCGTTATAGACCGCGACCTGTGACGGGAACATGTCCTCGCGCGCCAGCTGGTCGTTACCGTCGGAAACAAAGCCTTGCTCGTCGCCCGAATAGATCGTCGGCACCCCGCGCAGGGTCAGCATCATCGCGTGACCCAGCATCACCCTGGCCAGCAGTTCCTCGTCCGATGCCTTGGGATTGGCCTGTTTCACGAACATCGAGAAGCGCCCGAAATCGTGATTGCCAAGGAAAGTGGGCGCGATCAGCGCGGCCTTTTCCCCGCCCTTGTAAAGCGGATCGTCCTCGAACACGCGGGCCAGCACATCGGTCCCGGCCTCTCCCGCAACGACCCGCTGGGCGGCAGCGGCAAAAGCCATGTCGAGCGTCGAGGGCAGCCCCGCGATACGGGTCCAGCGGGCCAGCAAGGCGGCATCGGGATCGCCGGTCGCCACTTCGCCGAAGATGTGGAAGTTGGGAATGCCGCGCGCCTTGGCACGCTTCAGCATGGCAGGCACGAAGGCCTGCCAGAATTCAGGATTGACGTGGCGGGCCGTATCGATCCGGAAGCCGTCGATCCCGAACCGGTCGATCCAGCTGCCGTAGATCTCGATCATGCCCGAAACCACCCGCGGATGCTCGGTCGCCAGATCATCCAGCCCGACGAAATCGCCGTAAAGCGCGCTTTCCCCGATCCAGTTCGAATTGCCGCGGTTGTGGTAATAGATCGGATCGTTGAGCCAGGCCGGCTTCTTCACCGCCTGTTCCGCTTCGGGCACGAACGGCGTGTAGGCGAAAGACGGATCACGCAGCCGCGCCCAGTTGGACGCATGGGGCACGTGATCGCCCCGGAAGCCCGGATTGATCGCTTCCCCGTTCACCCCGCCGCGGCGCGAAAAGGGATAGTCGGCCTTGCTGCGATAGGCATAGTCGCCCCCTTCGCGGTACTGGATCACATCGGCGGTGTGGTTGGCGATGATGTCCATATAGACCTTCATCCCCCGCGCGTGGGCGGCATCGACAAAGGCCCTGAATTCCGCCTCGGTCCCGAAATGCGGATCGATGGTGGTAAAATCGGTCACCCAATAGCCGTGATAGCCTGCGCTTTCATCGCCCTTGGGGCCCTGGACCGGCTTGTTCCTGAACACCGGGGCAAACCAGATCGCGGTCACGCCCATGCCCTGGATATAGTCGAGCTTGCGGATCAGCCCCTTGAGGTCGCCGCCGTGATAGAACCCCTTGTGGGTGGGATCGAACCCGTGGTCGAGCCGGTCGCCGGCAATCCCGCCGCGATCGTTGGCCGGATCGCCATTGTCGAACCGGTCGGGCAGGACAAAGTAGATCACTTCCTGATCCGGCGTGCGGGCGCGATAATCGCTTTTGACCGCGCGGGCAGACTGCGCCGGCGGCGGCAGGCTCAGCGCGGCGGCGAGCGCCAGGACGAAGGCCTTTTTCACGCGTCCTTCTCCTTGGCTGCCGCGCTGCACAGCGCGGCGAGGCAATCGATGTGCAGGGGCATCGGCCGCACCGTTTCGATGCAGGCCTGCTCGACCGCGTTCAGGAAAGCGGCCAGCTCTGCCTCGGGATAGCGATCGGCAATCGGGTTCCAGCTGCCCGCCACCAGCCCCTGCCCGACCAGCACCTGCAGCCAGGCCACCTCGGTAAACAGCTCGTCGGTGGCTGGCTGGATCTGGTTCGCGGCGCGAAATTCGGCAATCCGCTGGACCAGCGCTTCGGGCAGTTCCAGCGCGCGCATCCGGTCCCAGAACGGCTGGCCAGTGCGCTGGTTGGCCCAGTAATGCAGGATCAGGAAATCGCGGATCGTCTCGAACTCAGCGGCCGAGCGACGGTTGAAGCCTTCCACCACGGCCGGTTCGATGTGCTTGCCGGGCAGCACGGTCAAAAGCCGGGTGATGGTCGACTGGATCAGGTGGATCGAAGTCGATTCGAGCGGTTCGAGGAACCCGCTCGACAGCCCCACCGCCAGCACGTTGCGGTTCCAGATCTTCCGGCGCCGCCCGGTGACGAAGGGGATCGCCCGCGGATCGGCGAGCGGCTTGCCATCAAGATTGGCCAGCAGCACGGCGCTGGCCTCGTCCTCGCTCATGTAATCGCTGCAGAACACGTGGCCGTTGCCGATCCGGTGCTGCAGCGGGATCCGCCACTGCCACCCGGCGGTCCGCGCGGTGGAGCGGGTGTAGGGGGTGAAATTGCCCGCAGGCTCGCACGGCACGGCGACTGCCCGATCACACGGCAGCCAGTGGCGCCAGTCCTCGTATCCGGTCTTCAGCTCCTGTTCGATCAGCAGGCCCTTGAAGCCGGAACAATCGATGAAGAAGTCGCCGGCGATCGCCCGGCCATCATTGGTCATGACCGCAGCGATATCGCCATTGTCCGCGCGCTGCGCCCCGGTCAGCGTCGCCTCGATCCGCTCCACCCCGCGCTTTTCGGCGTAGTCGCGCAGGAACGCGGCATAGAGCCCGGCATCAAAATGATAGGCATAGGGCACTTCGGGAATGCCGGGGCCGCGCGCATCGGTGGCCATCCGCCCGGTCCGCGCGGCAAGTTCGTTGGCGGAATAATGCGCAAGCGGCTTGGCCATGCCCAGCGCCCGCCCCCGCGCCCAGAAATGGCGAAACGGCAGCACGCCAAGCTGGCGGCCAACCGTGCCAAACGCATGCATGTAGCTGTGCCCGTCCTGAAGCCAGCCGGCAAATTCGATGCCCAGCTTGAACGAGCCCCTGGTGGCGGCAAGAAAAGCGCCTTCATCAATCTCCAGCGCGTCATTGAACAGGCGGATGGCGGGAATCGTCGCCTCGCCCACGCCGACGGTGCCGATCGTCTCGCTTTCCACCAGCGTGATCGCATAACCCGGCGGGGCAAAGCGGGCGAGCATGGCGGCGCTCATCCACCCGGCGGTGCCGCCGCCGACGATCACGATGCGCATCACGGAGTGTTCGTCAGTCATTGCTTGTCCCCTTGCCCGGTGGAACGTGCAGCACAGCGCCGTTCGGGGCCGAGTTCAAGTCGGTCGCCGGCGTGCGAAGCGGAAGCTTTCACTCCCGTTCCGCACGCCTGCCCCCCATGACCGATCGGAACTTGCCGATCAGAACTTGTAGGTGAACCCGGCCAGGAACCGGCGGCCATAGGCCTGGTAATCGATCACCTGACGCGGATCGCCCGGATTGTAGGTGACGAAGGGTTCATCGCCAAGGTTCTGACCCTGGACATAGATCGACAGGCCGTGAAGCGGGCTGCCTTCCTGGAAGTCATAGCCGATCTGCGCGTCAAAGATCGTTTCCGGAGCCGCCCGGCGCCGCACGCGGTTGGCCGCAAAGCCCGAAACTTCGCCAACGAAGGTCGAGCGATAGCGCATCGACCCGCGCAGGTTGAAGCCGCCCTTTTCGAAGAACAGGGTGCCGTTGACGACCCACTTCGAATAGCCCGGCAGATCTTCCGCCGGACTGCCCGGGTTGGGCTTGATCTTGGTTTCGGTATAGCTCACGCCGCCGGTCAGGCCGAAGCCGTCAAGCGCGGGAACCACTTCGCCGAACGGCAGGGTGGCTGCCACTTCGACCCCATAGAGCGATCCGCCCTTCCCGTTGATCGGGATGTTCAGCACCGCATTGGGCGCAACCGTGATGCCCACCCCCGGCGAGGCCAACGCCAGGCTGGAAGTCGGGATCACCACGTCCTGGTTATAGATGTAGCTCTTCAGGTCCTTGTAGAACAGCTGCAGGCCCAGGAAGCCCTTGGTGCCGAAATACTTTTCAAAGGTCAGGTCGACCGCATTGGCCCGCCACGGGCGCAGGTCCGGGTTGCCCGAACCACCGGTGACGTTGGCGACCGAGCCGGTGATGGTGTAGCCGAAGCTGGCTGACGCGCGCATGTCGTCCAGCCGCGGCCGGATGATCTCGCGCGCCGCGGCAAAGCGGATCACGAAATCGCTGTCAACAAAACGCAGCGACAGGTTGAGGCTGGGCAGCACGTCGACATAATCGGTGCTGGCGGTTCGCACCGCCGTGCCGATGTTGGGCGAACCGTTGGCGTTGGTCCCCAGGTACACCGCGCTGGCCCCGGTCGAGGTCTGATCGGTGACGATCACCTGCACGCCGAAGTTGCCGGTCAGCTTGGCCGAACCCAGATCGGTGTCGATGTTGGCCTGCAGGTACCCGGTCATCAGGCTTTCCTCGACCGAATAGCTCTTGACCACCACGTCGCCATAGGGGTTGGGCACCAGCTTGTAGATGCCGCCCTCGATCAGCGCGACCGGATCATAGCTGATCATCGGGCCCAGGCCCAGGAAGGCAAGGTTGGTGGTGCCAAGCCGGTACTGCGTGGGGACCGCAAGGCTGACATTGCCGGTGGTATTGGCAGCCAGGCCGATGAAGTATTCGTCCGGAACCAGCGACTTGGTGCGCTTGGTGTAGTTCATGCCCAGCTGGACGCTCTTTACCGGGCCGTCAAAGTTGCGCCTCACTTCGCCGCGGACCTGGTAGAGTTTGTCCTCGACGATGCGGTCATTGTAATAGCCGTCCTGGCCGCCGTCGATGCGGGTGCCGTTGACCGCGATCTGGGTGCCGCCCCAGCCCTGCGGGCTGGTCAGCAGGATGGAATTGTAATCGCCATAGTTGAGCGTCGGGCTGAACACGGTTCCGGTGGTGCCGGAGGTGAAGCCCAGGGTATCGGTGGCGCCCACCCCGGCCCGGCCGGTGCCGGCATAGGTTTCCAGCGCCAATTCGTTGCGGTCTGTGCCCGAATAGCTGATGTCGAGCATCGCATCCCAGCCATCATCGCCCTTGTAGTCGAGGTTCCAGCCGAACGAATAGAGCTTGGCCTTACGCTGGAAGGCGTCGTTGCGGACCACGCCTTTGACGCCGTTGTAGGTGCCGGCGGTGACGAAGCCGCTGCTGGCAGTATAGCCGGGGGCCAGGGTCGCACTTGACCACCACAGCGGCAGCTCAATGCCGCGCTTGATGTTGTTGTCTTCAAAATCGGAATAGAACGCATCAAGCGTGCTGGTCAGGTTCGGCGTGGCCTTGAATTCCAGCGTGCCGTTGATGCCCAGGCGGGTCAGCTGCGAGGAAGTGACATAGCTTTTCGAACCGCCGATGATGGCATTGCCGGCCGGGCCGGTGGGATAACCCCAGGCGTTGAATTCCTTGGTCTGGTACCATTCGTTGACATAGCTGGCGCCCAGCACGATCCCGATGGTGTCATCCTTCAGCTGGGTAACCAGCAGGCCGTTGACGCGGAAACCCTTGTCGTTGGACCCGGCGTTGAGCTTGCCGTTATCGGCCAGCGTGCCGCGCGCGCCGATCGAAAAGATGGTCTTGCCCGCGGCCAGCGGACGGATCGTGCGCAGATCGACCGTGCCCGACAGGCCCTGGCCGACCAGGCTGGCGGTGGGTGACTTGTAGACGTTGACCTGGCTGATCATTTCCGAGGGATACTGATCGTATTCGACGGCGCGGTTATCCCCGGTCGAGGTCTGCTCGCGGCCGTTGAGCAGCGTGGTCGAGAAGTCCGGCGCAAAGCCGCGAATGGTGATCGAGTTCGAGCGGCCCGACAGGCGCTGCGAGGTGAGGCCCGGCAGGCGGGCAATCGATTCCGCGATCGAGGCATCGGGCAGCTTGCCGATGTCTTCGGCCGAGACCGATTCGACGATCTGGTCGGAACTTTTCTTCTTGTTCACCGCGCTTTCAAGGCTGGCGCGGAAACCGGTGACGATGATTTCGTCAGCCGCGTCATCGGCAGCAGCAGGGTCCTGCGCCAGCGCCGCCGAAGGCAAAGCGATGGCAGAAAAAGCGATGGCCGAAGAAGCGATGGCAAGGGCGGAAACCCCACGGCCACCCATCAACTTGGTGCGAAGCGTCACGATGCACTCTCCCTAGAACCTCGCCGGAAAGCTCGGGCCCCGGCGCGCAGACCCTTGTGGCGCAGGTTGGCGTTGGTGCCATGTCACCCTGCATCTATCGTCCCGCATAGGGCCGCGCCGGGCCAGACCGGAAGAACGCATACGTATACCGATTTATGCATGAAGCCGATTGTGGCGCGGCGGACACGGTCGCGGCGGCTTTCCTTGCGCATGGATTGCGGGCGCCGAGACAAAGCCCTAGGCTGTGCGGCAACGGGAGAGAGGGATGGGCCGCAAGCGCTCTGCCAAGCCGACCAGTTTCGACATTGCCTATCTGGCGGGAGTTTCGCAGCCGACGGTCAGCCGCGCCCTGCGCGGATCGAAATCGGTCAGCCTCGCCACCCGCCAGCGGATCGAGGAAATTGCCCGGCAGCTCAACTATTCGGTCGACAAGAACGCCTCCTCGCTGCGTTCGCAGCGCGCCAATACCATCGCCCTGCTGTTTTTCGAGGATCCGACGCCGGACGGGGCCAATATCAATCCGTTTTTCCTTGCCATGCTGGGCGCGATCACCAGGGCCAGCGCCAACCGCGGGCTGGACCTGCTGATCTCGTTCCAGAAGATGGAGGACGATTGGCATGTCCGCTATCAGGACAGCCACCGCGCCGACGGGCTGATCCTGCTGGGCTATGGCGACTATACGCTTTACGAAAAGCGCCTCAGCCAACTGGTGGCAAGCGATACCCATTTTGTCCGCTGGGGCTCGGTCGGCGATGACAATATCGGTGCCACGGTCGGCTCTGACAATTTCGGAGCCGGGCGGCAGGCGGGCGAGCACCTGCTTTCGCTGGGGCGGCGGCAGATCGCTTTCCTGGGCCAGGCGGACGAACATTATCCCGAATTTGCCGAGCGCTATCGCGGGCTGTGCGCCGCCCTGAGCGATGCCGGGGTGAGGCCCGATCCGGCGCTGCGGGCCGATGCCCTGTCAAGCGAGGAGGATGGCCGCGCGGCTGTCGCACGGCTGCTTGAACAGGGGGCACGGTTCGATGCGGTGTTCGCCGCCAGCGACCTGATCGCGATCGGCGCGCTGCATGCGCTGGGTGAGGCCGGCATGGCCGTGCCGCAGGACATTGCGGTGATGGGCTTCGACAACATCCCCGCCGCCAGCCTGACCAACCCGCCGCTGACCACGCTGGTCCAGGACCTGAAAACCGGGGGCGAACTGCTGGTCGAAACCCTGATCGCCCAGATCGAGGGACGCGCGGTGCCAGACCGGACGATCCCCGCCCGGCTGGTCGTGCGCCGCAGTACGGCGGGATAGGTGATCTTGCCTGGCGGGCGGCAGGGCGAACTGACCTGCGTCGGCCGTGGCATCACCGGCCCGCTCCCGGTTCGGGCATGCCGGTAATACCCAGCTGATCGCGGATGCGATCAGCACGCCAGACAATCGCCCCAGACAATTACGTATTCGTATGCCTCTTGCCCCGGCCCCGCCGCCATGCCAGCCATTGCCTCAATAAGGGGAGAGCCATGCAGATCACCGAGAAGCCGCGCCAGAACTGGGCGGGCCTCGCCAATATCAGCTTCGGTTTTTTCGGCATCCAGATCGGCTTCGCGCTGCAGAACGCGAACATGAGCCGGGTGTTTCAGTCGCTCGGCTCCAGCCTCGATGATCTGCCCGCGCTGTGGGTCGCCGCTCCGCTGACCGGCCTGCTGGTCCAGCCGGTCATCGGTCATCTGAGCGACCGGACCTGGCTTGGCCGACTGGGGCGGCGGCGGCCCTATTTCGTGCTGGGCGCGGTGATGGCGGCGCTCTCGCTGTTTCTGATGCCGCTGAGCGAAGTGCTGCTGATGGCTGCGGTGCTGCTGTGGACGCTCGATGCCAGCCTCAATGTCTCGATGGAGCCGTTCCGCGCCTTTGTCGGCGACATGCTGCGCAAGGACCAGCACACCGCGGGCTATGCCGTGCAGACCGCTTTCATCGGGGCGGGTGCAGTTGTCGGCTCGATCGTGCCGTGGGTGATGACCCAGTGGGGCGTGGCCAATGTCGCGCCCGATGGGGGCATTCCCGACACGGTCCGCTACAGTTTCTGGATCGGCGGGGCAGCGCTGTTTCTGGCCGTGTTGTGGACCGTGCTGACCACGCAGGAGTATTCGCCAGACGAAATGCGCGCCTTCGGCGCTGCCGGCGAAGGGGAAGACCTGACCCAGCCGGTCCGGGCGCTGGCTTCCAAGAGCTATCTCAATGCCGGGTTGTGGATCGCAGCCGGGGCGGCGGTGATCGCGGCAGTGGCGGGATTTGGCCTGGAGAAGGAAGTTTACCTGCTTGGCGCGCTGTTGGCGGCTTACGGACTGCTCAGCGCAGCGGCGATTTCGATGGCGCGCCAGGGCAACATGACCGGAATGCTGACTAGCATCGTTGGTGACTTTTCCGGAATGCCGGAGATCATGAAACGCCTGGCGCTGGTCCAGTTCTTCAGCTGGTCGGCGCTGTTCATCATGTGGATCAACACCACCCCGGTGGTGACGCAATATGTGTTCGGCAGCACCGATACCGCCAGCGCCGCCTATAATGAGGGCGCGAACT
>JBKBSV010000035.1:0-3180 GCA_046291115.1 Novosphingobium sp.
CAAGCTGGCCGAATGGCTGGCCAGTGAAGGCATTGTCCCGCATTGCGATCCGGCCCTGGCGCGGCAGGCGGGGCAGTTGTGCAAGGCTGATCTCGTCACCGAAATGGTCGGGGAATTCCCCGAATTGCAGGGCCTGATGGGCGGTTACTACGCCCGCGCCGAAGGCCTGCCCGATGCCGTGGCCGACGCGATCCGCGATCACTACAAGCCGGCCGGGCAAGGCGATGACGTGCCGACCGCGCCGGTAACGGTGGCAGTGGCGCTGGCGGACAAGCTGGACACGATCCGCAGCTTCTTCGCGATTGATGAAAAGCCGACCGGTTCAAAGGATCCGTTTGCGCTGCGCCGTGCTGCGCTGGGTATCATTCAGATCATCACGGCCAATGGCCTGCGGATGGGCATTGGGGAAGGCGATGTGCTCGCCTTCTTTGCCGACCGCCTCAAGGTCCAGCAGCGTGAAGCCGGGGTCCGCCACGATCTGATCGACGCGGTTTTTGCGCTGGGCGGCGAGGACGATCTTGTCCGCCTGCTCGCCCGCGTTCACGCGCTCCAGGCCTTTGTCGGAACCGAGGACGGCGCCAACCTGCTGGCCGGGTACAAGCGCGCCGCCAATATCCTGAAAAAGGAAGGGGTCGATGTGGCGGCGCAGATTGCGCTTTCCTACACCCCCGAAACGGCGGAAAAGGCGCTGATCGATGCGCTCGATACGGCCGGGCCGCAAGCCGCTGCGGCGGTGGCGCAGGAAGACTTTGCCGCAGCCATGGCCGCGCTGGCCACCTTGCGCGCACCGATCGATGCCTTTTTTGATCAGGTGACCGTCAACGATGCTGATCCCGCCAAGCGCCAGTTCCGGCTTGACCTGCTCGCCCGCTTCCGCGCGGCGGTGCATGGCGTGGCGGACTTTTCGCGCATCGAGGGGTAACGCGCGCCGCCGCACGGTGAGGCAGGGTGACGGAAGATTTTTTCCTTTCCTGAACCCTGTGAAGTTTGTCAGTTTCGGTCCGTCCAAACCCCTGCTGCATTGCACAATGGGGCTGACTTCGCGCGCGTCAGCCGCTAGGGGCCAAGGCACACCGGCACCGACTCGCCGGTTCTGTGGAACTGGCGGATTTCCATGACTTCATACGTATTCACATTTGGCGGTGGTGCCCACTCCAGCGATCCCCGCAGCCGGGACAAGACGGTGGTTGGCGGCAAGGGTGCCAACCTGGCGGAAATGGCCGGAATCGGCCTGCCGGTCCCTCCGGGCTTTACCATCACCACCGAGGAATGCGTCCGCTATCTGACAGAGGGCGGCGAGTTTTCGCAAGCGCTCTGCGCTGAAGTGGCCCAGGCCCTGACCCACATCGAGCGTGCTGTCGGCAAGGGCTTTGGCGATGTGTCCAACCCGCTGCTGGTTTCGGTCCG
Organism: Novosphingobium sp.; assembly: GCA_046291115.1. Classification (GTDB taxonomy): domain Bacteria; phylum Pseudomonadota; class Alphaproteobacteria; order Sphingomonadales; family Sphingomonadaceae; genus Novosphingobium. Next base: position 1,408 of record JBKBSV010000035.1, read on the forward strand.
TTCCGGGGCACGGGTTTCGATGCCGGGGATGATGGACACGGTGCTCAACCTTGGCCTGAATGACGAGACGGTGAAGGGCCTGGCGGCCAGCAGCGGTGATGCGCGGTTCGCCTGGGACAGCTATCGCCGCTTCATCCAGATGTATTCTGACGTGGTGCTGGGGATCGATCATCACCTGTTCGAAGATGCGCTGGAAATCGCCAAGGAAGACCAGGGCTATTATGCCGATGTCGAGATGCAGGCGGAAGACTGGCAGGCACTGGTCAAGGAATACAAGGGCATCGTTCAGGACGTGCTCGGCGCGCCGTTCCCGCAGGACCCGACCGAGCAGCTGTGGGGCGCGATCCGCGCGGTGTTCAACAGCTGGGATTCGGACCGGGCCAAGGTCTATCGCCGGCTGAACGACATTCCCGGCGATTGGGGTACAGCGGTCAACGTCCAGGCCATGGTCTTTGGCAACATGGGCGATACCAGCGCCACCGGTGTGGCCTTCACCCGCGATCCGGCGACCGGTGAGAAAGCCTATTATGGCGAATGGCTGGTCAACGCCCAGGGCGAGGACGTGGTCGCCGGAATCCGCACGCCCCAGTATCTGACCAAGGCCAGCCGGACACGCGCCGGGGCCAAGCCGCTGTCGATGGAAGAGGCGATGCCAGAGGTCTATGCCGAACTGGCCGCCGTGTTCGAGCTGCTTGAACGGCACTACCGCGACATGCAGGACATCGAGTTTACCGTGGAACGCGGCAAGCTGTGGATGCTCCAGACCCGCAGCGGCAAGCGCACCGCCAAGGCCGCGCTCAAGATGGCAGTCGACATGGTGGGCGAAGGCCTGATCGATGAAAGGACCGCGATCCTGCGGGTCGATCCGATGGCGCTGGACCAGTTGCTGCACCCCACGCTCGATCCCGAAGCGGTGCGCGATGTGCTGACCACCGGCCTGCCGGCCAGCCCCGGCGCGGCCAGCGGCGCAATCGTGCTGGATGCCGATACGGCCGAGCATCGCGCCGCGATGGGTGAGGCGGTGATCCTGGTCCGGGTCGAGACTTCGCCGGAAGACATCCACGGCATGAATGCCGCCAAGGGCATCCTGACCGCGCGCGGCGGGATGACCAGCCACGCCGCGGTCGTGGCGCGTGGCATGGGCCGCCCCTGCGTCTCCGGGGCCGGGGCGGTTTCGATCGACCTGTCCAGCCGCACGCTGAAGATCGGCGGACGTGATCTCAAGGAAGGCGATCAGATCACGCTGGACGGCACCACCGGCGAAGTGATGGCTGGCCTCGTGCCGACCATCGAGCCGGAACTGGTCGGCGATTTCGGTGTGCTGATGAGCTGGGCCGATCGGCACCGCCGGATGAAAGTGCGCACCAATGCCGAAACCCCGGCCGATTGCCGTACAGCACGCCAGTTCGGTGCGGAAGGCGTCGGTCTGTGCCGCACCGAGCATATGTTCTTTGATGCCAGCCGGATCGCTGCCGTGCGCCAGATGATCCTGGCCGAGGACGAGGCCAGCCGCCGCGCTGCCCTTGCCAGGCTGCTGCCGGAACAGCGGGCCGATTTCCGCGCGATCTTTGAAGTCATGGCCGGTCTTCCGGTGACGATCCGCTTGCTCGATCCGCCGCTCCATGAATTCCTGCCGCATAGCGAGGCCGAGTTCGAGGAACTGTCCGAAGTGATCGGGATCGGTGTCGCCACGCTGCAGCGCCGCGCCGATGAACTGCACGAATTCAACCCGATGCTGGGCCACCGCGGCTGCCGCCTGGGGATCACCTTCCC
>JBKBSV010000035.1:3190-19680 GCA_046291115.1 Novosphingobium sp.
TGAGATGCAGGCCCGCGCGATCTTTGAGGCGGCCTGCGATGTCGAGGCTGAGCATGGCCAGGCGGTGGTTCCGGAAATCATGATCCCGCTGGTTGCGACGAAGAAGGAACTGGCGATTCTGAAGGCGCTGGTGGACCGTGTGGCGGGCGAGGTCTTTGCTGAAAAGGGCCGCACTCTGGCCTATCACGTCGGCACCATGATCGAGCTGCCGCGTGCCGCCTTGATGGCGGGCGAGATTGCGGAGGAAGGCGAGTTCTTCTCGTTCGGCACCAATGACCTGACCCAGACCACCCTTGGTGTGAGCCGCGACGATGCCGGCAAGTTCCTTAACGCTTATGTCGAAAAGGGAATTTTTGCCCGCGATCCGTTCGTCAGCCTTGATATCGAAGGTGTCGGTCAACTGGTTGAGCTGGCGGCCGAGCGGGGACGGCTGAGCCGGCCCGATATCAAGCTGGGCATCTGCGGTGAGCATGGCGGCGATCCGGCCTCGATCGCGTTTTGCGAGAAGGTCGGGCTCGATTACGTCAGCGCCTCGCCCTACCGTGTGCCCATTGCCCGTTTGGCAGCGGCGCAGGCAGCGCTGCGCTAGGGCAGGCACCAGCCGCTGAGGGTCAGGATCTCGAATGTCTCAACCCGTGGCGCGGCGAACTTTTCCTCGGCGCGGGCCAGCGCTGCCTTGCCCGGCACCGGCCCGCGCCGGGCCAGGCAGTTGGACAAGCCTTGTCCGCGCAGGTCAGCTAAAAGACTGAAAAAGCTGGAATACCTGACTTTCAGGCTACGGCTGTCGATCACTGGATTGGCCCAGCCGGCACGCTGGAGCAATTGTCCGCCGGCCCGGACATCGACCGCCGGGTGCAGCCGCGGGGCAGGGCGGTCGCCATCGGCGGCGAGCATGGCCTCTCGCAACGCCGGCAGGCTGCCCGCGCCACTGAAGCTGGCAATGGCGAGGCCTCCTGGGGCAAGGGCCGATCGGATGTGGATCAGCGCGCCGGGCAGGTCGTTGACCGTATCGAGCGTGCCGAGGCTGGCGATCAGGTCAAAGCCGGTCGTTGGGTAAGGTGCCTCCTCGACGAAGCCCGCCGCCGGTTCCGCCTCAGTAACCGCGCAGCCTTGGGCCCTGAGTGCAGCGGCCAGAGTGCCGGTCCAGTCGCCGATCACCAAGGCTGTGGCGGGTTGGTGGCGCAGGAAGGAAAGGCGCTCCAGCACGTCATCGACCATGTCGTCGAGCAGATAGCGCGCCGCCCCCGGCCGCCTTTGCAAAGCCAGCGCGCGGCGGCGCGCGGCAAGGCGGCGGGCGGGGGCGAAGATCTGTGGCGGTTCGGGCTGGCTCATGCGCGCAGCCCTGCCTTGCGCCGCGTCGCAGGGCAAGCGATACCGGTCGGGCGATGCACGTCCATCCGCTCCTGCTGCCGGTCGCCGACCTGCTGTTCCCCCCACGCTGTCCGCTCTGCGGCGAGGGGCTGGCCGCGCAATCGGGTGTCTGCGCCTCATGCTGGACCGAACTGGTGATCCCTGGTGAGCCATGTTGCTCAGCCTGCCAGCGCCCGTTCGGTGACGGGATCAGCCACGGGGCAGTCTGCGCGGCGTGCCTTGCCGATCCACCGCAGCATGCCGGCATCGCGGCGGGGACGCTCTACAACGATGCTTCGCGCAAGCTGGTGCTGGCGCTGAAGCACGGCGGCCGGATTGCCCTGGCCCCGCTGCTGGCCCGGCTGATCCTGGCGCAGCTGCCGCAAGAGGTCGGGCCGGGCTGGCTGGTGGTGCCGGTGCCGCTGCATCGCTGGCGGCTGTGGCGGCGCGGGTTCAACCAGGCGGCGCTCCTGGCGGGTGAGATTGCGCGGGCTCGCGGGGCAGAGCTGGTTGTCGACGGCCTGCTTCGGCGTAAACAGACCCGGCCGCTGGGCGGGCTGGGAAAAGCGGCGCGCAAGCGGGAGCTGTCTGGCGCGATTGGGGCCAATCCGCGCCGGATCGGCCAGTTCAATAACGCGCAGGTGCTGCTGGTCGATGACGTGCTGACCAGCGGCGCAACCAGCGGGGCCTGCGTTTCCGCGCTGCGGCGGGCCGGGTCGAAAGAGGTGCGATTTGCCTGCTTTGCGCGGGTTCTGGACGAAGCGCTGGACACGGCAGGTGGGTAAAAACGAAAACGCCCGGGACCGAAGCCCCGGGCGTTCTCGTGACGAAACCATCAGGACTTCCACTAGCGTGGTTCGGCGGACCCCCTCGATCCGCCTCGCCCAATCCCTCATGCGGCGGTCGGTCCCTGAACCTGAGCCTTTCCGCTCGATTCCCTTCACTCAAACAGAAGGGCTTGGGAAGCGGCAAGCGCGGCGCGAGCATATTTTGCTCGACATCTGTGGCGGACTTGCAACAAGGATTCGGCATGACTCAGTCCGACCAGACCGATCGTGAGGCCGGCACGGCCTTTTTGCCCAAGTTCGATGCCAGCGGCCTGCTCAGTGCCGTTGTCGTCGATGCTGCCAGCCGCAATGTCCTGATGGTTGCCTTCATGGATGCCGAGGCGCTGGCGAAGACGCAGGAGACCGGCCTCGCCCATTTCCACTCTCGGTCGCGCGGGCGCTTGTGGATGAAGGGGGAGACTTCGGGCCACGTCCTCAAGGTGCGCGAGATTCTGGTCGATTGCGATCAGGATACGCTGGTCCTGGTTGTCGATCCGCAGGGTCCGGCCTGTCACACCGGTGCGGTCAGCTGTTTCTATCGCCGGGTGGATGGAGCGAGGCTGGTCCGGATCGAAAGTTGACGCTTACGTAAAGGGAAGCTATTGCGCCGGGCATGGATCAGCTCGGTGAAAGCCCCACTTCCCACGATGGCGCGCATCTGGACACGCCCGATGCGCTCCAGCGCGAACGGTTCACCATTTCGGACCTGACCAGCGAATTCGGCGTTACCGCCCGCGCGCTGCGGTTCTATGAAGACGAGGGCCTGATTGCCCCCGCCCGGGTCGGGTTGGCCCGCGTCTATTCCAAGCGCGACCGGGCGCGCCTGGCCTGGATCCTGCGGGCCAAGAACGTTGGCTTCAGCCTGACCGAGATCAGGGAGATGATCGATCTCTACGATCTGGGAGACGGCCGGGTCGAACAGCGCCGCGTCACTATCGAGCGCTGCCGTGACAAGGTGGCACGCCTGAAGCAGCAACGCGATGATCTTGATGCTGCAATCAGCGAGTTGACCCAGTTCATCGCTTTGGTCGAAAACATCGACCTTACCGCCCGCAAGGGCTGACCAGCCAGTCCCCAGCCAGTCCAAGGACACGACCCATGCCAGTCTACAAGGCGCCGACGCGCGACACCCGTTTCGTTCTCAACGAAGTTCTCAAAATTCAGCAATATGCCGCGCTGCCATCATTTGAAAACACCAGTGTCGATCTGGTCGACACCGTGGTCGAGGAATGCGGCAAGTTTGCATCGGAAGTTCTCGCGCCGCTCAACCTGCCCGGCGATCAGCAGGGCTGCACCCGTCATGCCGATGGCACGGTGACCACCCCTTCAGGCTTCAGCCAGGCGCTGCAACTTTATCGCGAAGCGGGCTGGGGCACGCTTGCCGCTCCGGCAGAATTTGGCGGCCAGGGCATGCCGCATGTTCTGGGCTTCGTGGTCGAGGAATTCGTTTCCTCGGCCAACCAGGCCTGGGGAATGTATCCGGGGCTGACCAGCGGGGCGATCAGCGCGATCCTGGCCAAGGGCAGCCCGGAGCAGCAGGCCAAATACCTGCCCAAGATGATCGCGGGGGAATGGCTCGGCACGATGAACCTGACCGAACCGCACTGCGGGACAGACCTGGGCCTGATCCGCACCCGCGCGGTGCCCAATGCCGATGGCAGCTATGCCATCAGCGGCACCAAGATCTTCATTTCGGCCGGGGAGCATGACCTGACCGAAAACATCATTCACCTGGTCCTGGCCAAGACCCCGGGCGCGCCAGACAGTACCAAGGGCATTTCGCTGTTCATCGTGCCGAAGGTGCTGGTTAACGACGATGGTTCGCTAGGTGCGCGAAATGCTGTTTCGTGCGGCAGCATCGAACACAAGATGGGCATTCACGGCAATGCCACCTGCGTGATGAATTACGATGGCGCCACCGGCTACATGGTTGGCGAGGAGAACAAGGGCCTTGCCGCGATGTTCATCATGATGAATGCGGCGCGGCTTGGCGTTGGCATCCAGGGTCTTGCCCAGGCCGAGGCGGCTTACCAGAACGCCGTGAAATATGCGCAGGAGCGGCGTCAGGGCCGTGCGCTGACCGGCCCGGCCGAGCCGCAGGAAAAGGCTGACACGCTGTTCGTCCACCCGGACGTGCGGCGGATGCTGATGGATGCCAAGGCCTTCACCGAGGGAATGCGCGCGTTCTACCTGTGGGGCGGGCTGCTGGTGGATCTGAGCCACAAGGCGGCGAACGAGGAAGAGCGCGGCCTGGCTGACGACATGATCAGCCTGTTGACCCCGGTGGTCAAGGGCTATGGCACCGACAAGGGGTTTGAAACCTGCGTGCAGATGCAGCAGGTGTTCGGCGGGCATGGCTATATCGAGGAATGGGGGATGAGCCAGTTCGTGCGCGATGCCCGCATCGCCCAGATCTATGAAGGCACCAACGGCATCCAGGCGATGGACCTGGTTGGCCGAAAGCTCGCCCAGAACGGCGGCCGTGCGGTCCAGGCGTTCTTCGCCGAGGTCGATGCGGCCTGCGCCGCGGCCAAGGCCCGGCCGGAACTGGCCGGTCTGGCCGCTCAGGTCGAGAAGGCCAACGGTGAGCTCAAGGCCGCGACCATGTGGTTCATGGCTAACGGCATGACCAACCCCAACAATGTCGCGGCCGGGGCGCACCATTACATGCACATCATGGGCATCGTCGCGCTGGGCTTCATGTGGCTGAAGATGGGCACCACGGCGGCCGATGCGCTTGCGGCCGGAGCCGAAGACAAGGCCTTCTACGAAACCAAGCTGACCACCGCGCGCTACTATGGCGAGCGGTTCACTCCCGATGCCGGCGCGCTGCGCCGCAAGATCGAGGCAGGCAGCGAGGCACTGATGGCGTTGCCGGTCGAGGCTTTCGCCACGGCCTGACGGACCCCAGTCGCAGCGTAACGCTGGGGTTTAGTTGTTGATATGCATAGGCGGAGCGTGTCTTTGGAACACGCTCCGCATTTCCGTTCAGGGTACCCGGTTTCAAAGAGCAAGCGCGAAAGTAACCGGCTTTGCCGATGCCAGGAAAATTGCCGGGTCAGGCGGCGCTGCCGCGCGCGGCGATCACGGCATCGCGGTGGCGGCCCCAGTGCCAGCCGGCGACTGCCCCGGCAAGGCCGCCGGGGATCGAGAAGGCCATGAGCCAGACCGTGTCAGACCACTGTCCGGCCCGCAGGAACGGCAATGAGCCGCCGATCAGTCCGGCCAGGATGTAGAAGCGACCGCGCTCCAAGCCCGAACTGGCCAGCAGCATGGTTACCGGCAGACCGATGACTAGCGCCCCGATCAGCGTGCCCAGCCAGGCTGCGACAAGCGGAAAGACCATGCCCCAGAATACCGTGAAGTGCCCAATCTCAATCTTGCGCTCGACAAACAGGGAAAGGCCGAACGGGACCGAAAACAGGAGGAACGGAGCCGCCCCGGCAAAGCCGCCCCACAGCACGCTCTTGGCGATGGCATTCATGGTGGCCCGGCTCACCCGAATACCTCGTCCAGCAGGCTGTTCAGTGCAGCCCAGCTCTGGCGGTCGGCGCTGGCGTTATAAGTGGGGTTGGGCGCACCAGCCGGGGTGAGCGGGTTGGTGAACCCGTGATCGACCCCGGCATGGCTGTGGAAGTGCCAGTCGGCTTTTACCGCGTCCATTTCTTCCCAAAAGGCAGTGACGTGGCTACGCGGGACCAGGAAATCGGCATCGCCGTGGCAGATCAGGATCCGCGGCCTGATCGGCGCTTTGGCCGGAAGCGGGCTTTGCAGGAGGCCGTGGAAACTGGCGACCAGTTCCAGATCGGCCCCATCGCGGGCCAGTTCGAGCACGGCCATGCCGCCCAGACAGAATCCGATCGCCGCCTGCCCTGCGCCGGGTTCCAGTTCGGCCAGCTTGGTCAGCGCAGCCCGCAGCCGTCGGCGCATCGCCAGCGGATCGGCGCGCAGGCGGATCATCGCCTGGTTGGCGCTGTCGAAATCGTGCGGGGAATCCGGGCCATAGAAATCCGCGACAAAAGCGGTGAACCCGGCTGCGGCGAGGGCGCGGGCCTTGTTCTCCACCCCTGCGGTGATGTTCATGAACGTGGGGAAAACGGCCACCGCGCCGCGTGGGACACCGGCGGGCCGGATCAGGTGGCCGACCAGCGGGGTTGCGCCGTCGTGGTATGCGATTGGCTGGAGTCCGGTCATGCCTGCAGGTCCCTGGCCGAAGCGCCATCACGCTGAACGTGTTTCAGGGTGACGCAAGATCGGCGCTTTTGCAAAGGCGGGGGCAAGGGCTTGTCCCCATGCAAAACTCACTCCGGCAGGAAATCCGGCACCGACAGATACCGCTCGCCAGTATCGTAATTGAAGCCCAGCACCCGGCTGCCGGCGGGCAAATCGGCCAGCTTCTGCTTGATCGCGGCCAGCGTTGCACCGGAACTGATCCCCACCAGCATGCCTTCCCTGGTGGCTGAAAGCCGGGCCATTTCCTTGGCATCGGCCGGATCGACCTGGATCGCGCCGTCGATCGCCTGGGTGTGGAGGTTGGCCGGGATGAAGCCGGCGCCAATACCCTGGATCGGGTGCGGGGCGGGCTGGCCGCCGGAAATGACCGGAGAGAGGGTGGGTTCGACTGCATAGGCCTTCATGCCCGGCCACTTGGCTTTCAGCACTTCGGCGCAGCCGGTCAGGTGGCCGCCGGTGCCGACGCCGGTAATCAGGGCGTCGATCGGGCTGTCAGCAAAGTCTGCCAGGATTTCCTGCGCGGTGGTGCGCACGTGGACATCGATGTTGGCCGGGTTTTCGAACTGTTGTGGCATCCACGCGCCGGGGGTGGAGGCGACCAGTTCGTGTGCCCGTTCGATCGCGCCCTTCATCCCCTTTTCGCGCGGGGTAAGGTCAAAGGTCGCACCATAGGCCAGCATCAGGCGGCGGCGCTCGACCGACATCGATTCGGGCATGACCAGCACCAGCTTGTAGCCTTTGACCGCAGCGGTCATGGCCAGGCCGATCCCGGTGTTGCCGCTGGTCGGCTCGACAATCGTGCCGCCGGGCTTGAGCAGGCCGTCGCGCTCGGCCGCTTCGATCATGGCAAGGCCGATACGGTCCTTGATCGATCCGCCGGGGTTGGCGCGCTCCGCCTTGATCCACACCTCGTGATCCGGGAACAGGCGCGAAAGCCGGATGTGCGGAGTATTGCCGATAGTGGCCAGGATGCTGTCAGCCTTCATGGGGACGGTCCTCTTTGTCGATATTGCGGGGCAAAGGTCTTGGCCCTGATCAGTTCGGGGAAAATCACTGCCCAGATGGCGGTAACCACGATAGCGCCCGCCCCGCCCAGCGCAACCGCGCCGACCGGGCCAAGGACGGCGGCGGCGAGGCCGGACTGCATCTCGCCCAGCTCGTTCGAGGCAGAGATCGCGAGGCCCGAGATCGAGCTGACCCGGCCGCGCATCTCGTCCGGCGTATTGAGCTGGATCAGGGTGCTGCGCACGAAGACCGAGACGGCATCGGCCCCGCCCAGCAAGGCCAGCATGGCAAGCGACAGCGGGAAACTGGTGGACAGGCCGAAGACCAGCGTGGCCGCGCCGAACACGGCGACCGCCCACAGCATCTTGGCCCCGACATTGCGGGCAATCGGTTTCACCCCCAGCCAGGCGGCAACCAGCATGGCCCCTGCGGCCGGAGCGGCGCGCAGCAGGCCCAGCCCCTCGTCACCGACGTGCAGCACGTCATAAGCAAAGGCCGGGAGCATGGCCGTGGCTCCGCCCAGCAGAACGGCGAACAGATCCAGCGTGATACAGCCCAACAGGAAGCGTTCGTGCCAGACGAACTTCGCCCCGTCGGCCATCAGTTTCAGTGGCGGTTCCTTGGCGGCGGCGGGAGGAGCGCGGTGGCGGATCGCAAGCAGGGTGACCACGCCGACCGCAAGCAGCGCGGCGGAAGTGAAATAGGGCAGGGCCGGATCCGCCGCGAGCAGGAAACCGGCCAGGGCCGGGCCGATTACCGCCGCCGATTGCCAGGCGATCGAACTGACCGCAACGGCCTTGGGCAGCAGTTCGGCCGGGACCACGTTGGGTGTGATCGCGCTGATCGCCGGGCCGATGAACACCCGCGCGGAGCCATAGAGCGCCGCCATGATGAACAGGAACGGCAGCGATATCTGCCCGGTGTAATTGGCAAGGCCCAGTGCCAGGGCCAGCATGAGGTCCACCCCGGTCGCCATGGCGCCCACGTGGCGCCGGTCCATCCGGTCGGCCAGCAGCCCGGCCACCGGGGTCAGCAGCATGAAGGGGATGAACTGTGCCAGGCCCAGCAGACCCAGCATGAAAGCGGCTGCCGCCTCGCTGTAGCCATAGTCAACGCGGGCGATGCGATAGGTCTGCGCGCCGATCACCACCACCATGCCAACCGTGGCGCTGACCGAAATGAACCGGGTCAGCCAGATCAGGCGGTAATCGCGGATCTGCAGAGGGTGATTGGGGGCGGACACGCCGTAGCCATGGCAGCAGCCCCGGTGCTTGCCAAGACTGGCAATGCTTGGCCTGTTGAAAGTGCCGGTTTAACCCCGCGCCGCTGGCCGGATCAACGAGGCCGGCGCAGGCGCGGGTTGGGCTGGATCTTGTCGATCAGGTGCATGAAATCGTCGAGCCGGATGATCCGCTCGAACTGGAATCCGGATCGCCCTTCGGTGGTCCAGATCAGGTGCGCTTCGATCCGGCCGATATCCGGCAAACGGATCGTCACGCGCTCGCCGCGGTCCAGCCCAAGATCGCCCCGGACCATGAAGCCGTGGGCGGAGATGTTGACGATATGCATGTGCACATCGCCCAGTCGGCGGTGCTCGCCAATAACCTTGAGGTCAACCGGATGCCGCGCCGCCCGGCGCAGATCGGTAACAGTCAGTTGTGCTCCGGCGCCCATCCGCGCATGCCCTCCGGCTTGTTGGTCAACAGCGCCATGTCTGCCGGGTAAAGGCAAAAATTGGGTAAATCGCGCGGATTTTCGGGGGTCAGGCAGGGCGAAGGATGCCGTGCTTCTTCTTCCCGGAAGACAGGCGAACTTCCTTTTCCACTGCAATTTGAAGCGTTTCTTTGGTTACCGTTTCGCCATCAACCCGGGCCCCGCCACCGGCGATCAGGCGCTTGGCCTCACCCCGACTGGCGGCGAATCCGATCCCGACGAGGGCATCGACGATGCCGATTCTGCCGGATTCGACCGTCAGCACCGGCAGATCTGCCCCCAGGCCGCCGGCGGCGAAAGTCGCCGCGGCGGTCGCTTCGGCAGCCTTCGCCGCCTCATCGCCCCGGCACAGGCGGGTGACCTCGTTGGCCAGAACAACCTTGGCGGCGTTGATCTCGCTGCCTTCCAGCGCCTCGAGCCGGGCGATCTCGTCCAGCGGCAGGTCGGTGAACAGGCGCAGGAACTTGCCGACATCGCGGTCATCCACGTTGCGCCAGTATTGCCAGAAGTCCCAGGCGGGCAGGGCATCTTCGTTGAGCCAGACCGCACCTGCTGCGGTCTTGCCCATCTTGGCGCCATCGGCCGTGGTCAGCAGCGGCGTAGTGGCGCCGAACACCTCGACCCCGTCCATCCGCCGGGCCAGCTCGATGCCGTTGACGATATTGCCCCACTGGTCGCTGCCGCCCATCTGCAGGCGCACGCCCATTTCCTTTTCCAGGTGCCGGAAGTCGTAGCCCTGGAGGATCATGTAATTGAATTCGAGGAAGGTCATCGGCTGTTCGCGTTCCAGCCGCAGTTTGACCGAATCAAACGTCAGCATCCGGTTGACCGTGAAATGCGTGCCGACTTCCTGCAGCAACTGGATATAGCCCAACTGGCCCAGCCAATCGTGGTTGTTGACCATCACCGCGTCGGTCGGCCCATCGCCGAAGGTCAGGAAACGTTCGAAGATCGTGCGGATCGAGGCAATGTTGGCATCAATCGTCTCGTCTGAGAGCATCTTGCGGCTTTCGTCGCGCCCGGTCGGATCGCCAATCCGGGTGGTCCCGCCGCCCATCAGCACCACGGGCTTGTGCCCGGTTTGCTGCAGGCGGCGCAGCAGCATGATCTGCACCAGCGATCCGACATGCAGCGATGGCGCCGTGGCGTCGAACCCGATATAGCCTGGCACGATCTGCTTCGCTGCAAGGGCATCAAGCCCTTCGGCATCGGTCAGCTGGTGAATGTAGCCACGCTCGTCGAGCAGGCGGAGCAGGGTCGAGGTATAGGTCATGGCGCTTTTCCGTTTCGGGCGCGCGCCTAGCACGCGAGGTCGCACTTGCAAACGCACGGATTGAAGTTTCATCCCGCCTTCGTGCCAGGCAAAGTCAAAGGGCTGGCCGTGCGCTGGGGGCGGGTGGGCGATGGCCGGGTGATGCTGCGCTACCGCCTCGATGGCTGCACCGACGTGGTCCTGCCCAAGGGACGCAGCACGGCGTGGACCGACGAGCTGTGGCGCAGCACCTGCTTCGAACTGTTCCTGTCCGATGGTGGCGGGCGTTACCGCGAGTACAATTTCTCTCCCGATGGCCGCTGGGCCGCTTATGCCTTCAACGGCTACCGCAACCGCGTTGGCAACCACGATCCGGTTGCCGTGCCGGAAATCGCGATGGACAGCGGGCAATCGGTCCTGACGGTCACCGTGTTTCTGGGCGAATCGGAATTGGCCGGGGCCAGCCACGCCGCGCTGACCGCGGTGGTGGAAGAAGCGCGCGGCCGCATGTCTTACTGGGCGCTGCGCCATCCCGGCCTGAGGCCTGATTTCCATGAGCCCACTTGCTTCGTGCTGCCCGTTCCCTAATCAGGCCCCATGCAATTCGGTATCGACCGCCTGCTGGCGGACCCTTCGCTGATCAAGGACCTTTTCGGCCGCCGGGTGGCGCTGGTCGCTCATCCGGCCAGCGTTACCCAAGGGCTGGTGCATTCGCTCGACGCGGCTATCGCAGCGGGAGTGAACGTGACTTCCGCTTTCGGCCCGCAACACGGGCTGAAGGGGGACAAGCAGGACAACATGGTCGAAACGGCGGACGAGATCGATCCGACCTACAATATCCCCGTGTTCAGCCTCTACGGCGAAGTGCGCCGCCCGACGGGCGAGATGATGAGCACGGCCGACGTGTTCCTGTTCGACCTGCAGGACCTGGGCTGCCGGATCTACACTTTCGTCACCACGCTGCTCTACCTGCTGGAAGCCGCGCACGGCACCGGCAAGGAAGTCTGGGTGCTGGACCGGCCCAATCCCGCCGGGCGGCCGATCGAAGGCACCTTGCTGGTGCCGGGGCAGGAAAGCTTTGTCGGCGCCGGGCCGATGCCGATGCGCCACGGCCTGACCATGGGCGAGATGGGCCGCTGGTTCATCGACCAGTTCAAGCTGGACGTGCCTTACCGGGTCGTGACGATGGAGGGCTGGGAACCGGAGGGCGACGGTTTTGGCTGGCCGGACAGCCGGATCTGGATCAACCCCAGCCCCAATGCCGCCAGTCTCAACATGGCCCGGGCCTATGCCGGAACGGTGATGCTGGAAGGGGCAACCCTGTCCGAAGGGCGCGGCACCACCCGCCCGCTCGAAGTGCTGTTTGGTGCCCCAGATGTCGATGCCAAAAGCGTTCTGGCGGAAATGCAGCGGGTTGGGCCCGACTGGCTGGCCGGCTGCGCGATCCGCGAATGCTGGTTCACGCCGACCTTTCACAAACACGCCGGGCAACTGTGCAACGGGCTGATGATCCATGCCGAAGGGCGCTTCTACGATCACCACGCCTTCCGACCGTGGCGCTTGCAGGCATTGGCTTTCAAGGCGATCCGGCGGCTCTATCCAGAGTACGAAATCTGGCGTGATTTCCCCTATGAATACGAGTTCGAACGGCTGGCGATCGACGTGATCAACGGCGGCCCGGCCTTGCGCGAATGGGTGGATGATGCGGCGGCCGAAGCCGGCGATCTGGAACGCATCGCCAGCGCTGACGAGGCGGCATGGCGCGAAGCCGTGCAGCCCTGCTTGCTGTACTGACATGGCAATCGACCAGCCCGATCCGAGCATGAGCGAGGCCGAGGCCGAAGCCCGAATGGCCGCGCGCCGCGACGATATCCTCGCCACGCTGGCCAAGGCCGATCACCGCATGCTGGCGCGTGATTTTCGCGGCGCGGCGGCGTTCTACAGCGCAGTGGGGCGGATGGCCGGCAGCGGCATCGCGATTGACCGATCGGAACTGCTGCGCGCCCGCGACGCGGCGGTGTGGCTGGAACAGCAGTTTGGCGTCATGCTGCGCGAAGGGCTGGCCAAGGCCGGTTTCGGGGAAGGCAAGCGCCATCCGCGGTTCCAGAAGGCGCTGGATATCATGGCCGGGCGGCGGCAGCGCGATCCGGTTTACGACCGTTTCCCGCAGCTGCCGCAGACCTATTTCCACCCCGATCTGCCGCTGATCCACTTTGCCGATACCAGCCAGTTCGCCTGGCGCGAGGCGGTCGAAGCGGCCACCCCGGCGATCCTGGAGGAGGCCCGCGCCCTGCTGGCGGGAGACGGCACGTTTCGGCCCTATATGCAAAGCACCAGCGATCGGCCGCAAGGCGATGTCCACGGGCTGCTCGATAATCCGGACTGGTCAACCTATTACCTGACCGACAAGGGTCTGGCGATAGCGGATCGGGTGGCGGGCAGCCCGCGCACCTTTGCCGCGATTGACGGCCCTGTGCCGCTGTGCCGGATTTCCAACCGTGCACCGTCGATCATGTTTTCGTTGCTGCGCCCCCATTCGAAGATCCCGCCGCATACCGGCATGGTCAACTGCCGCTTCATCTGCCATCTGCCGCTGATCGTGCCGCCGCATTGCGGCTTTCGAGTGGCGGCCGAAACCCGCGAATGGCGGGTTGGCGAACTGCTGGTGTTTGATGATTCGGTGGAACACGAAGCCTGGAACAACAGCGACGAGGACCGCCTGGTGCTGATCTTCGATGTCTGGCGTCCCGAAGTCAGCGAGGAAGAACGCCAGCAGATCGAGGCGCTGTTCCGGGTGGTCGATTCCTACTAGCGCGGCTTGACCCCTCACGCCCCGGTCGTCACGGTGGCCGTGGATGGGATTCGCGAAGGGCCAGCTGTCCCCGACGAGAGAGGATTTCCGATGACTGGATCGCAAGCGGGGCAAAAGCCCGCGAACTCCTTGCGGCTGACGCTCTGGATCCTGCTGATTGTCTACATCTTCAATTTTCTCGATCGTCAGATCGTCAATATCCTGGCCGAGCCGATCGCCCGCGACCTGAACCTGAAAGACTGGCAGATCGGGGTGATGACCGGCATCGCCTTTGCCGCGTTTTATACCTTTCTGGGCATTCCGATTGCCCGCTTTGCGGATAAGCCGACTACCAACCGGGTCGGGTTGATCTCGATCTCGCTGGTAGTCTGGTCGGCCATGACTGCGCTGTGCGGCATGGCGCAGAACTTCGTCCAGCTGCTGCTTGCCCGGATCGGGGTCGGGGTGGGTGAGGCCGGCTGCACGCCCGCTGCCCACTCGCTGATCGCTGATCTGGCCCCGCCGGAGAAGCGCGCTTCGGCGATCTCGTTCTATTCGCTGGGTATCCCGATTGGCGGCCTGCTTGGCATGGTCATGGGCGGCCTGGTGGCCGATGCCTATGGCTGGCGCATGGCCTTTCTGATTGCCGGCGTGCCGGGGATCCTGATCGCGCTGGTCGTATGGTTCGTGCTGCGTGATCCGCGCATGTCGGCCACGCTGGAGATGCGCCAGGCCGCGCCGACCATGGCGACAAAGGATGCGCTGGCGGTGATCTTCAAATCCCGCGCCTTCATCTATATTGCGATTGCCGGGGCAGCCGCAGCCTTTCTCGGCTATGGCAAGGGCACCTGGACCACGATCTTCTTCCAGCGCACCCATGACCTGACCCCCGGTGAAGTCGGCTTCTGGTTCGGAATCGGCGGCGGAATTGCTGGGGCCATCGGTACCTTCGGCGGTGGCTGGCTGGCCGACCGCTTTGGCAAGACCGATCGCCGTCACGTGCTGACCGCTCCGGCGGTGGGCATGGTCGTGGCCATTCCGATCGCGATTTCCGCCTATTGGGTCGAAACCTGGTGGGTTGCGCTGCTGCTGATCCTGCTGCCGACGGTGTTCAACAGCTTCTACATCGGCCCGACCTATTCCTGCGCGCAGGGCCTGGTTCCGCTGCGGGCCCGCGCCATGGCGGCAGCCGTGCTGCTGTTTGCCCAGAACCTGATCGGGCTGGGGCTGGGGCCACTGTTCTTCGGCATCCTGTCCGATGTGGTGAAGCCCCTGGCCGGGCCGGACAGCGTGCGCTGGGTGCTTTATGGTGCGGCTCTGCTGGGGCTGGTGCCGTCGCTGTTCTTCTGGCTGGCCAGCAAGCGGCTCAACGATGAGCTCGACAAGCAGGGCTAGGGCCGCTTGACGCTTGCTTGAAAGATCGGCGGCAGGATCAGCGGGAAAGCCCCGGCCAAGAGCCGGGTCATGCCTTGCAACCTCTGCCGATCCTCGGCGTTCACGCCGCACTTCACGTTGAAGGGTTATGACCTCGTGGGTTGCGCGGGACCATTTCGGGCTGACCGTCAGCGGCGGCTCGGTCCATCAGGTCAGTGCCGCACCGCCCTTGTTTGACCCGGTCACCCTGTTTGGCGCGATCAAGCATGTGCCTGATCCCGCTGCTGATATCGCCCCCCTGTGTGGCAGCTGGTGAAGCCGGGCGGGTGGTTCGTGCTGTCCGCGCCCGACATCGACGGGCTGTTCCCGCGCCTGTCTTTGCTGCTGGCCAAGCTGCTGGGCTACTGGCTACACCCAGGGCCGCCGCATCATCTTGGCCAGTTCCTGATCCAGACACTGGCGGCGATGCTTGAAAAAGGCGGCTCTGTGTCCAGCGCGGTCAGCGATACCCGCCTTGCGCTGACCGCCACTTTCGCCAGGGCCTCCGTGCTTGCACGCAGCTTCAAGCGCGCCGCCTATGCCGCGCTGTTCGCGCCGCTGGCGCTGGCAGGGCCGTGGATCGGCCGGGGTGACTGGTTCGCCAGCGCGGCGCGCAAGCCTGCCTAGAAACGGGTGCCCAGGGTAACAACTCCCTGATAGCGCTTCAGGCTGCTCGTGCCTTCTTTCGGCGCGGAATAGTTGAATTCCGCCCCCACATAGACCTTCGGGCCGACATAGTAGTTCATGCCGATCGCTCCCATCAGGCCTTCGGCATGGTCGGTCCCGGTCACTGATGCAATCGTGATTTCGGATTTGACCTGGCTGAAACCGGCCTTCGCATAGACTTCAGCGCGGCTGTCGAGGGCAAGGCCAAGGCGCGCGCCGGCCTGCCAGTTGCCCTTGGTGCCAAGGCAGGTAGTGCCAAGGCATTTGCGGTTGTCGTTGTAATCGTAATTCACGAACGGCCCGATCGTCACGGCTGTGCCGAGCGGCAGATCATATCCCAGTTCCACGCCGATCGTCGCACCGGAACCGGTGCTGTCGAAGGCGGGGAAACCGGCAGAGCGGATATCAGTCGATTGGTACCCCGCGCGCAGTTCCGCCCTCAGACCGCTTGGAGTGGCTTCTTCTGCGAAAGCAGGCTGAGCCAGCAAGAGCAGCGGCAGGATCGACAGCTTTTTCATGATCGGCTTCTCCGTATGATACAAGGACGCCCGGTTGAGCGCCGCTGAGATGCTACCCGATCATTGTCTTGTTTGTTGGAGGATCATTGTAGTTCCGGCAAAGGCCGGGTCAACCGTGCTTCAGTGCTTCTTGCGGGTCAGCTCGCGCATCGCATTATCCAGCCCTTCGAGCGTGAGCGGAAACATTGCCCCGCCGACCAGTTCCCTGATCATCTTGGTCGACTGCGAATAGGACCACTGCTTTTCCGGGACCGGGTTGATCCAGACCGTAGCGGGATAGACGTGGGCCACCCGTTTGAGCCATTCCGCGCCTGATTCCTCGTTGAAATGTTCGACCGAGCCGCCCGGATGGGTGATCTCGTAAGGGCTCATCGCCGCATCGCCGACAAACACCACCTTGTAGTCGTGTCCATACTTGTGGAGGATGTCCCAGGTATTGGTCCGCTCGCTCCAGCGGCGCTTGTTGTCTTTCCACACGCCTTCATACAGGCAGTTGTGGAAGTAGAAAAACTCCAGGTTCTTGAACTCGGCCGTGGCGGCGCTGAACAGTTCTTCGACCAGCTTGATGAACGGATCCATTGATCCGCCGACATCCAGGAACAGCAGCACTTTGACCGCATTGCGCTTTTCCGGGCGCATCCGGATATCAAGCCAGCCCTGCCGGGCGGTGCCTTCGATCGTACCTTCAAGGTCCAGCTCGTCTGCTGCCCCTTCGCGGGCGA